>CALMTT010000028.1 GCA_937872615.1 uncultured Verrucomicrobiaceae bacterium
GTGACATTGCAGCGTTGCGCCGCCCGGCCAAAGTGCTCCTCTTCGGCAACCGCAACCAAGTACTTGAATTGCCTAAGGAACAAGCGAGAACCCTCCTCTCGGGCGCGGTTTTCGATGGCCGCTTTGTTCTGACTTCGCACGCCCAATCTGCGACAGAACAACTTAGGGGCCAGTCGATCATTTTCTTGTTTCGATTGACCGTATCAATATCCAGGAAACTTGTCGAACCCAAATCGCGAGGCACGGCATGATTGCGGGCGGTGTCGAATTCACGCTTGTCGGCCTTGTTGCCGGTCTGCTTGTTGGCTGCGTCCCGCTCGGCCAGGAGCAGCGCCGTGCGGTGCTTGTCTTCAAAAACGCAGCGGAAGCCGATGGTGGGCATCCTCAGGTCGGCTGGCACCGTGTAGCGGTAGGAGCTCACCAGGCACTCCCGGCGGAAATAGGCCCACGAACCGCCGCGCAGCACGCCGTTCGCCAGCGATTTCACATCCGGTTTGTCGGTCCATTCCCATACATTGCCTGCAAGATCGTAGAGACCTTCCGGCGTCGGCGTAAACTGCCCCACGGGCGCGGTGTGCTCGTAGCCATCGGAATAGCCCTCGATCTCGTGATCAGCGTAATTGCCCGCCTTGGCGGGGGGGGGCCAAAGCATGCCCCAGAGAAAGGTCTGGCTGTCTGCCAGTTTGTCCTCGGCGGTGAAGGCCACCCCTTTGCGGGCGGCTGCCAGTCCGGCCGCGGCATCCCATTCCTCAGGCGTGGGCAGGCGGTAGGACTGCGCATTGTTGAGAAGGTTCTCCTCACGCTCCTTCTCGGTCAGCCAGTTGCAGAAGGCGATGGCGTCCTGGAGGTTCACCCCCACGACAGGGTGGTTTTCATCCTGTTTGAAGTGTGGCTCGAAGGTCCAAGGGTACTTTCTGGCTCGCAGGAACTGGTTCCACTCGCCCACGCGAGTTTCGTAAACAGAAAACAGAACCGTCGTGCCCGGAACGGATACAAATCGCATCCCGAGAGTGCTTTTCCGGCCGCTCTGAGCCGAGTTTGAGGCTGTCTCCTGGCCGCTGACAAGGGCGGCCGGGCCGGTCAAAAGCAGTGCAATGGCTGCGATTAGAAAGGGGCGAGTGCGAAATGGCATTGGAGTGGTTTTACAAGAGGAAATCACGATGGTCAGCAAGAATTTCTGAACACTGGAACCATCGTTCGGCAACCCACAGGATAGTCACGAAGTTTGTTCTTTTCGTTGAAACTCAGCATGGTACAGTCCCGACTCTTTTTCTGGAAATTCGCCGTCCCCAACCCCGGCAATTGCGGCCCTTTGGTCTGCCTTCACGGGCATTGACCAAGGGCGGCAGCGTACTCCGATTTGATTCATGATTGTCCTCGGCCTCAATGCCTTCCACGGCGATTCCTCCGCCGCGCTCGTCAAAGATGGAAAACTGGTCTGTGCGGCCGAGGAGGAGCGTTTCCGCCGCATCAAGCACTGGTCCGGCCTGCCCACCGAAGCCATGAAATGGTGCCTGGCGGACGCGGGTCTCAAATTGAGTGATGTGGATCACATCGCCATCAACCGGAACCCGAAGGTCAACAACCTCCGCCGTGCTCTTTACGTCCTGCGCCGCCGCCCGAGCCTCAGCCTCATTTTCAAGCGCCTCGCGAACATCAAACGCGCCGCCTCCTTTGAAGACAGCGTTCAGGCGGCTTTCCAAGGCCAGACACTCCGGGCGAAGGTGCATCATGTGGAGCATCACCTGGCTCATCTGGCCTCCGCCTTCCTCGTTTCCGATTTCGATGAGGCGGTGTGCCTTTCCATTGATGGCTTTGGCGACTTCGCCAGCTCCACCTGGGGCATGGGGAAGGGGAACGACATCCAGATCGACGGTCGCATCTACTTCCCGCACTCGCTCGGCATCTTTTACAGTGTCATCACCCAGTTCATCGGCTTCCCTTACTTTGGCGATGAATACAAGGTCATGGGCCTCGCTCCCTACGGCGAGCCGAAATACGTCAAAGAGATGCGTGAACTCGTGCACATCCAGCCGGACGGCACCTTCAAGCTCAACCTCAAATACTACCGCCACCACGACGAGGACGTGCATTACACCTGGGACAACTGCTCGCCCGAGGTCGGCACGCTCTACAAGAAAGAGCCGATGGAGTCGCTCTTCGGTCCGCAGCGTGAAAAAGGCGCGACGTTGGAGCAAAAGCACCGCGACATCGCTCGCAGCGCCCAGGTGATGTATGAAGAAGCCTTCTTCGCCATGCTGCAAAGCCTGCACGCCAAGTACAAGTGCGATGACCTCGCCTTCTCAGGCGGCTGCGCGATGAATTCCGTCGCCAACGGCAAAGTGTACCTCAACTCGCCCTTCAAACGCATGTATCTCCCCGCGTCCGCCGGAGATGCTGGCGGTGCCATCGGAGCCGCGTTTGTCGTTTCTCGGCAGATCAATCCGACGAAACACGTCATGGACCACGCCTACGTCGGTCCGCGTGCTACGGAAGATGAAATCAAAACGCTGCTCGACTCGCGTGCCGCCGACATCGCCGCTGAAAACTGCACCGTGCGCCGTTTTGACGACGAAGGCGAGCTTTGCAAAACCACCGCCACCGCCATCACCGAAGGGAAAGTCATCGGCTGGTTCCAAGGCCGTATGGAATGGGGCCCGCGTGCACTCGGCAATCGCAGCATCCTCGGCGATCCGCGCCGCGCCGACATGAAGGACATCCTCAACCTCAAGATCAAACGTCGCGAGTCCTTCCGTCCTTTTGCCCCTTCCATCCTCCGTGAATGCGTCACCGAATGGTTTGAGCAAGACGACGACGTGCCTTTCATGATGGAAGTCTTCCAGGTCCGTCCCGAAAAACGCGCTCAAGTGCCCGCCACCACGCACGTCGATGGCTCCGGCCGCCTCCAGACCGTTCACAAAGAGACCAACCCTCGCTACCACCGCCTCATCAGCGCCTACCGCGAGATCACCGGCGTGCCCATCGTGCTCAACACGAGCTTCAACGAAAACGAGCCCGTTGTCTGCAAACCTCAAGAAGCCCTCGACTGCTTCCTCCGCACCAAAATGGACGTGCTGGTGCTCAATGACTGGATCGTGACCCGCTAATGAAGGGCATCATTCTAGCCGGCGGAGCAGGTTCCCGCCTTTATCCACTCACGCAGGTTGCTTCGAAGCAACTCCAGCCGGTGTATGACAAGCCGATGGTGTATTACCCGCTGTCGACGCTGATGTTGGCGGGGATCGATGAGATTCTGGTGATCACGACGCCGCATGATGCGCCGTTCTTTCAGCGGCTGCTGGGGGATGGGTCGCAGTTCGGGGTGGGTTTGTCGTTCGCGGTGCAGCCGTCGCCGGATGGGTTGGCGCAGGCGTTCACGATCGGTGCGGATTTCATCGGGGATGAGAAGGTCGCTCTGGTGCTGGGTGACAACCTGCTGTATGGGCCGTCGTTG
>CALMTT010000029.1 GCA_937872615.1 uncultured Verrucomicrobiaceae bacterium
CCCTTGGCGGTGGCGAAGGCTTTCGCTGGGAAGGCTATGACGACGCGTGGACGGAAATCGTCGACGCTGGCGGCGTGACACGTCGCGTGCAGAGCGTCCCTGGAGGCACCCACTGGGGTGGCGGCGTGTCGATCAGTGCGCGTGATCAGGCGCGCATCGCCGATTGGATGCGCTGCGGCGGGCTTCACGATGGCAAGCAAATCGTGTCGGCTTCATGGTTGGCGCGGATGACCGAAGCCTGCGCCATCGCACCGTTCTACGGCTGGCTGATGGCTCTCGTGCCTTCGGCGATGGTCGATGAGGCCAGCGGCACGCTTTTCACCTTTGATGTGGAGTGGTGGAAAGCTTTTGGAACCGTCGATGCGAAGCGCTCCACGGCCGCGATGAGCCTGGTGAGCATCACGATGATGCTTTTGCTCATGACGGCGGATATGACGCGAGATCGTTTTGGCCGGTATTGGATGGCCGCTGCGGTTTCAATTGCTGGTACCATCACCGCGGTGGCAGGCTTGTGGACTCAAACGAATGTGGATCGCGTGAATCTGTGGCAGGTGACTCATGTGCCGAACTCCGTTTTTGGCTTGTTTTGGTATCATGGCAATGCGGCGAGCTTTTTGAACCTCGTGTGGCCTGTCACGGCATGGTTGTCGCTGAGTGTCCTTCGTGCACGTCTGCGTCCTGCGATCAAACACGGACTCGTGTCGATGTTGGGAGGTTCGCTGGTGCTGCAAATCGTGGCGGTCTTTGTGAATGTGTCGAAGATGGGACACGCGCTTGCGTTGATACAGTTATTGATGCTCGCGGTGGCTTTGCATGTCGTGTTGTGGCGTCATCAAGCGGTCATGGAGCATGCATGGAGGCGATGGACGTTGATTGTGCTGAGCCTATGCGGACTTCTTGGAGTGTGTGCGTGGCTGCTCGGTGGCAATCAAGGCCTGTCACGTTGGCAATCCTTCAGCATGCGAGGCTTTGATGATCCTGCGCGGCGTCATGCGGCATCGATGGCGGTTCAAATGGGCGATGACGCGGCATGGACAGGAACAGGGCCGGGGACGTTCGAGGTCATTTCGCCACACTATGCGGCGCTTGATGCGGTCACATCGCCTGGATGGTGGAAGCATGCGCACAACGATTACGCGCAGTTTTACGCGGAATGGGGATGGATTGGCTGTGTGGTGCTATTGATCGCCTTGTGGAGGCCGCTGGAGGCTTTGATTGCGTCATGGGGTGCTGCTTTGAACCGTGATGCGTCATCTGTGATGTCTGCGCATCGTCGCGGTGGCTTGGCGTGTGTGAGTGTGGGCCTGCTTTCGGTGCTGTTGCATGCCTTGGTGGATTTTCCGTTCCAGATCATGGCCTTGCAAAACATGGCGGTGGTGGTGGCAGGCCTGTTGATATCGTTTGCAACATCCTCGTCGAGGCATCGTCACGACCGGCCAAAGCGCTGATGGTCTGTTAAGGCTTTGCTGACTGCAATCTAAGTTGCACGGGCGTGGCTGCTTTTGGCTCCGGAACCTACAAGTTCCGCATGCAAGACTCCCTTAACCAACGAGTTCGTGGATGGACGCCCTTCTTTGTGATCGTCGATGCCGTCGCGGTGTCCGCCAGCTTCTTCAGTGCTTATACCGTGGCCCGGTTCGTGCCGCCGTTCAGCTATCCGGTGCCGATGAGCTGGGTGCCCCCGATGAAAGAGGTGATGATTCCTTTGCTCGGAGTGCTGGCGTTGCTTGCGCATGCGGCGATCTGGCTGCGTGATGGTCATTACATGCAGAATTTGCTCAATTGCCGCCGGCTGAGCACCTGCATCTCGCAGGGCATCTTCATCGCGGTCACGTTGTTTGTGTATCTGGCCCTATGGCGGGACTACGAGATCTCGCGCAAGGTCTTCCTGCTCAGCCTCATGCTGCTCATTCCTTCCCTTTGGATCGGCAAGTACCTCTTCATGAGCCTGCTCAAGTCTCTCGGGGCCCGAGTGCACCCCAAGCTGCGCATCGTCGCTGTGAGTGACGAGGCTTCCGCTTTGGATACGAGGCGCTGGTTTTCCAACAAGCAGCTTCTTGGCATCCACCTTTGCGATGTGCTGATCTCCCGCACCGATGACATCGAGGACGACCCGATTGAAAAAGAACTCGATGAGGCACTCGAACAGCATCAGCCCAATCTCGTCATCTGGCGTCTGCCCACGAACGCGGCCCGCACGGAGCGTCTGCGCCTGCTGAGCGAGTCTCATGGCACGCATCTTGCCATCGACCTCAATCCGATCCTTGGGGAAATGGATGCCGTCCAGGTGGCGGAGTATGCTTTCATGAAGCTGGTGAGCCTTCATCGGCATCCGTTGGTGAGTCCTTCGCATCGTTTCCTCAAGCGTGTGCTCGACATCGCCATCAGCCTGCCGGTGGTGCTTTTCATCCTGCCATGGCTCTGCCTCGGCGTGGCGGTGCTGCATCGCGTCTTTGCGCCTGGTCCGTTGTTTTTCAAACAGGTTCGCTCAGGTGCTGACGGGCAAAAATTCCACATCCTGAAGTTCCGCACCATGGTCGTGAATCATGGCACGGAGGGCAAGCAGGCACGGCCTGGCGATAAACGGCTGATCACGGGTGGTGCGCTGTTGCGCAAGCTGAGCATCGACGAGATTCCGCAGTTCCTGAATGTGCTGGACGGCACGATGTCAGTCGTCGGGCCGCGTCCGCACATGCCGGAGCATGACGCGCTTTTCTCCCTCGCCTGCCACCAGTATCCGATGCGCCAGAGCGTGAAGCCCGGTCTCACCGGTCTCGCGCAGGTGCGCGGCTTCCGCGGTCCCATCGATGATGAGATCGAGATCCGCCAGCGGGTGCATTCTGACATCGAATACTGCCAGAACTGGTCCTTCGGACTCGACCTCGGCATCATCGCCCGGACATTCTTCCACGTTTTTTCCTTCCATGCCAAATCCTGCTGACTACGCGCACGGCAGTGATCCCTCGGAGGCAGTTCCCCGCCTGATCGTCGATCCCTCGGCGGCGGGCACGGGGCTGGTGACACCCCCTGGCCTCATTTCTGCCCCTCCAGCCGCCCGGCGCTCCCGGCGGCGCACGCTGCTGAGTATCTTTTCGCTCGGCTTGCTTACCTCATCCACCTCGCGGCGTCCGTCCAACGCGCCAAACTACAGCCAGGTGCCGGGGCTCTACTTTGACGGCAAGTATGCCTATCCGACCGGCTACCACCCTTACTACCTCCATCGCATCATTCAGTGCGCAAACGCACTCGTGAACATGCCCTACAAATTCGGTGGGGGGCACGCCAGTCTCGTCGATACGGGCTATGATTGCTCGGGCTCGCTGTCGTATGTGCTGTGTGGCTCCGGCTTCTTACGTCGGCCGATGGCATCGACCGAGTTTGGGCACTTCGGCCAGCCTGGCACCGGCTTGTATATGACCATCTATGTGCGCCCTGGCGTTCACGTCTTCATGACCGTCTGCGGCCTCCGCTTTGACACCGGCGACGGCCACGGTCCGCGTTGGAGGAACACGCCGCGCAGCTACGACGGCTTTCAGGCGCGGCGAATTCCGGGCCTGTGACGAACTGCACGCCGGGCAAATGCCTGCTTGCGATCAGGACGGCCATTTGAATAATCGCGATCAATGGTCGCCCGCACCTACTCAGCCACCCTTGTCGGCGTGAACGCCGTCGAAATCGAAATCGAGTCTCACGATGGCGGCGGTAATCCTAAAATGATGATCGTGGGCTTGCCCGATGCTTCGGTTAAGGAGAGTCGGGAACGTGTGAGCGCGGCGATTCAAAGCAGCGGGTTTGCGATGAACGAGGGTGTGACGACGGTGAATTTGGCTCCGGCGGACTTGAAGAAGGAAGGGCCGGGCTTTGATCTGCCGATTGCGATTTCGCTGATCGCTCATCGTTCGCGGATTCCGATTCCGGTGCTGAGCGAGACGGCGATGATCGGTGAACTGGCGCTGAATGGTGAGTTGAGGCCGGTGCGCGGTTTGCTGGCGGTGGCTCTTGAGGCTCGTGCGAAAGGCCGGAAGAGGCTTTTGGTGCCGAAAAAGGCCGCTGTGGAGGCCAGTGTGGTATCCGGCATCGACATCATCGGCGTGGCGAATCTGCGTGAAGCGGTCGATTTTCTGAAAAGTGACTTCGAAATCGCACCGGAGCCTTGTCGTGCGGCGGAGTTCTTCGCGGCGGCGTCGCATTACGAGATCGACTTTGCGGATGTGAAAGGGCAGGGGGATGCGAAACGGGCCATCGAGGTGGCGGTGGCTGGCGGACATAACATTTTGATGATTGGCCCGCCCGGCACGGGGAAGTCGATGATCGCCAAACGCATCGCCACGATCATGCCGGCGATGCGGGAGGAGGAGGCCATCGAGACCACGAAGATTCACAGTGCGGCCGGTTTGCTATCGGAGACGAATGCATTCATCGCCACGCGGCCTTTTCGCTCGCCCCATCACACGATCAGCGACGCCGGTTTGCTCGGAGGTGGCACGAATCCAGGACCGGGCGAGGTTTCGCTGGCGCATCATGGGGTGCTTTTTCTCGATGAACTGCCGGAATTCCGCCGCAGCACGCTGGAGGTGCTTCGACAACCTCTCGAAGATGGCAAGGTGACGATCTCGCGTGCCGCGGGCACGATGACCTTTCCAGCGCAGTTCATGCTGGTGGCGGCGATGAATCCCTGTCCCTGCGGTTTTTATGGCGATCTGAAGCGTGAGTGCCGATGCAGCCCGCCGATGATCCAAAAGTATCGCCAGCGCATCAGTGGGCCGTTGCTCGATCGCATTGATCTGCACATCGAAGTGCCGCTGGTGGACTACAAGGCGTTGTCGTCGAGTGATGGTGGTGAATCCTCGCAAACGATTCGTCAGCGTGTCGAAACAGCCCGCGGCATGCAGCGAGAGCGTTTTGCCAAAAGTCCCGGCATCCACACGAACAGCGTGATGACGCCGCGACTGCTGAAAAAGCACTGCGAACTCGGTCAGCAGGCCGCGGCGATGCTGGAGCATGCGATGGTGGACATGAATTTCAGCGCCCGGGCGCATGACCGCATCCTGAAAGTGGCCCGCACCATGGCCGATCTGGCTGGAAGTGATCGCATCGAGGAAAATCACGTTTTTGAAGCCATCGCTTACCGCAGCCTCGACCGCACGCGGTGGTAATGAAAACGCCGCGCTCGCTGATGCGTGCGCGGCGTTGAAAATCAGGCTGTGATCAGCCGCGAAAGATTATTTGGCGGCCTTTTTCTTGGGGGTCATCTCTTCCTTGGAGAGGGAACCGTCCTTGTTTTTGTCCATCTTGCCGAAGCGTTCTTCAGCCTTGGTGGCGTCTTTCTTGGCACCCGGGGAGGCCATGAATTCTTCCTTGGAAATGGAGCCGTTGCCGTCCTTGTCGAGCTTCTTGAACATTTCTTCGGGGTTCATCGGAGCCTTCTTCTTGCCGGCGTCCTGGGCGTTCACGCCGACGGCGGCGATGGCAAGGATGGCGAGGGTGGTGGTGAGTGCTTTCATGGAGTTGTGTCTGTTGGGTTGTCTGTTTTGGAACGGGGCATTGCCCGCAAGTGGCGGCGTTAAACGGGTGAAGGTCGATTCCGTTTCAAAAAATCTTTGGACGAATTTTGTGCGACGCCTGTGGAATGGATTTTCTGTAACGAGTCCACCTCACAGCAGTCTCGCGGCGGCCTCGGCGAGCGGGCTGCGCTCGCCTTTGACCAGCGGCACATGGGCAGCGAACACCTGGCCGCGCATACGCTGGCGTGTGTAAACGAGGCCATTGCTGCGGGCATCGACGTAGGGGTTGTCGATCTGCGCGGGGTCGCCGACGAGGACGAGCTTTGAGCCACGGGACATGCGGGTGACGATGGTCTTGGCCTCGAGCGGGGTGAGCTGCTGGGCCTCGTCGAGCACGAAAAAGCGGTCCGGGATGCTGCGGCCGCGAATGTAGCAGAGGGCTTCTACCTCGATCACACCCGACTGGATGAGGTGATCGTAGGGTGCGGCGGGTGTCTGCATCTTCGCTGGGTCAGGCATGAAGCGGTTCTGCTTCTTGCGAGCGGGGCCTTGGGTGTTTTCGACGGGCCGCATGAGCAGATCGAGAGCGTCGTAAACGGGCTGCAGCCATGGGCGCATCTTTTCCTGAAGCGATCCGGGCAGGAAGCCGACCGTCTGGCCCATCGCGACGATGGGACGGCTGACGGTGAGGCCTTGATAGGTGCGATCAAAGACCTGCTGAAGACCCGCGGCGACGGCGAGGAGTGTTTTTCCGGTGCCTGCCTGGCCGTAGCAAGTGACGAGGCTGATCTCGGGATCGAGCAGCGCATCAAGCAGACAGACCTGACCGAGGTTCATGGGCTTGATGGAGCGTCCCTGGCCCACTTTCAGACACTCCGGCGCCCGGAGGCGCACGAACTCACCCTGTGCGGTGAAGCGTGCGGGGATGGTGGCCTTTTTCGCTTTGATGTATTCCTCCTTGGAAGGCTTTCCGTTCACTAGGTCGCGGTATTCGGGTAGTTCCACCTCGTTGAATTTCTTGATGTCCTGTTCGCTGACATTTTCCTGTTTGATGTCATCCCGAACCGAGAGGAAATAAACAACGTCGGTGGCGTTGGTGGCTTCGACGGCCGACTTGGCCCACTTCATCTCCTTCTTGAACACGTCACTCTTGGCCGTGAACTTCGAGCACTTGCCGTCCGGGTCGTCCTTCTGCGGAGCGGCTTCCAGCTTGAGCACGGTCGGCTTGTCGCCCTTCAGGGTGAGGGTGAGCTTGGTGTCCTTCGCCAGCGGCTTCAGCGTGCCCTTCTCCAGGTCTTTGTGCCCGCCGTACACGTACACCGCCACCGTGCCCTCCTTCGCGTCCGGCACGACCTCCAGGTGGTACTCCTCCTCGCCCCACTCGGCCACCGGCCCCTTGTGCGGGCCGGTCTCGCCGGCCAGAACCATCCCGCCGCCGACCAGCGCGACGGC
>CALMTT010000030.1 GCA_937872615.1 uncultured Verrucomicrobiaceae bacterium
GGCCCGAACTTCCTCGGGGCGGAGCATGCGCCCTTCGTCGCCGGTGGTGATCCGAATGCCAAGGGCTTCAAGGTGCGTGATGTCGTGCTGCCTTCGGAGATTTCCGATGCCCGCGGGATGTCCCGCCGAGAGTTGCGGATGTCGCTGGACCGCATGAAGCGTCTGAATGACGTGGTGGCGGAAGATCCGGCGGTGAGCTTTGACACGTTTTACGGCAAGGCGGTGGACTTGATCGCGTCGAAGCCGGCGCAGGAGGCCTTTGACATCAGCCTCGAGGACGACAAGACGCGTGACCTGTATGGCCGCACGGACTTTGGCCAGCGCCTGCTGCTGGCCCGCCGCATGGTGGAGGTGGGCGTGCCCTTTGTGACCGTGAACTACGGCGGCTGGGACCATCACCGCGATCTCTTCAAGACCTGCAAGAGTGAGTTCATGCAGAAGTTTGACCAGGGCATGGCCGCACTGATCACGGACCTCGACCGCCGGGGCCTGCTGGAGAGCACGCTGGTGATCGCCCTCGGGGAATTCGGCCGCACGCCGAAGATCAACAAGGACAGCGGTCGCGATCACTGGCCTGGTGCGATGAACATCCTCTTCGCTGGTGCGGGCGTGCCGCGTGGTGGCGTGATCGGCGCCACGGACCCGAAGGGCTACTACGCCAGCGACAACATCTATTCACCGGAGGACTTTGCCGTGACGCTTTACCAAAAGCTGGGCATCGATCCCCATCAGATCCTGCACACGAGCAGCGGTCGCCCCGTGCAGCTCGTGAACGGCGGGCGTCCCATCCGCGAGCTCTTTGCGTGATGCGGGGTGAAATGATGAATGCAGAATGTCGAATGACGAATGACCGGCGCTTGCTGGCATTCGTCATTCTGATTTCATCCTTCGTCATTCCCGCCAGGGCGGCTCCGCCGGGCTTTGAAAGCCTGTTTCCCGCGGGCGGGCAATCCGGCAGTTCGGTGGAGTGCGTGACGGCGGGCAAGGGGCTGGACAAGGACTCGCCGGTGGCCTGGGCGAGCCATCCGGGCATTGTTTTCAAAGCGGAGGACAAGCCGAAGAAGTTCACGGTGGCCATCGCGCCCGATGTGCCGCCCGGGCCGTATCTGGTGCGCTTTCACACGCCGGAAGGCAGCTCGCCGCCGAGGATCTTTGAGGTGGGGAAGGAGCCTGAAGTGGTCGAGAAGGAGCCGAATGATGCCTTTGCCGATGCCAAGGGACAGGAAGCCAAGGTCAACACGGTCTTCAACGGTGTGCTGGACAAGGCTGGCGATGTGGACACGCATGCCATCCGCGTGACGAAGGGCAGGGGAGTGACCCTGGAGGTGCATGGCTATGCCCTAGGCTCGCCGATGGACCCGGCGCTGCGCCTGCTGGATGCCCGCGGCATCGAGATCGCCGGTGGTCATGACACGCACAATCTCGATCCGCGGATCGAATTCACTCCGAAGACCGATGGCGTGGTTTACGCGCAGGTTTTCGCCTTTGCGCACCCGCCTGCGGCGGATGTTTCACTGAAGGGAAGCGGCGCTCATGTGTATCGGCTGCGTGTGGTGGAGGATGCGGCGACGACGGCTCCTGCGGCCCCCGAGCCTGCACAGATCGCTGTTCCAGGCGAAGTGGCCGGCGTGTTGGCCAAGAAGGGCGAGGAAGATGTTTTCACGTTTTATGCCAAGAAAGGGGAAGAGCTGGTTTTGGAGGTCCAATCTAGGCGTTTTGATGCGGCGCTGCGCGTGGAGGATGCGGATGGCAAGAGCTTGGCCACTGCCGATGATGGCGAGGGTGGCGTGACCGATCCGGTGCTGCGCTGGAAGGCTCCGAAGGATGGAACTTTCAAGCTCGTGGTGCTGGATCGCGATCACGGTGGCGGCCCGCGGCAGGCCTACAAAGCCAAGGTCGCTCCTGCCAAGCCCGCTTTGACCGCGGTGCTCGACAATCATGCCTACCGCCTCGAAGCAGGCAAGACGGTGGAGGTGAAGGTCACGCTCAAAGTGACCGGCAAATTCACCGGGAAGGTGACCGCATCCGTTCTCGGCCTGCCCATGGGGCTCTCGTTTGAATCGAAAGAGGCCGACGCAAAGAGCGGCGAGATCAAAGTAACGCTGAAAGCCGCCCCCGAGGCCGCGGCAAGTCAGGCGACCTTTCGCGTGGAGCTGGTCGTGGATGGCCAGACCTTCATCCCGAGCTATGTCGTGCCGTTCACCGAGCCTCGCGGCGATTTGCTGATCACGACGGACAGTCGGCCATGGCTCACCGTGGCCGCCGCGAAGGCGAAATGAGCTTGGCGAGAAGGGCATTTTGGTGCTGCGCTGGCTTCCATCTTGCCCGAACGCATGGCAATCGCTAGCCTGATACGTTATCTCGAAAATCCACTTCCACTCATGAGCACTCCCGAGGCCGGCAAGCCGGTGTACAACGTCAAGAATCCCTGCATCGCCAAAGTGAAGCGCATGTTTGACCTCAGTGGTCCGGGGGCTCCGAAGCACACCGCACATTACGAAATCGATCTCGCGGGCAGCGGACTCGAATACACGCCGGGGGATTCGCTGGCGGTGCAGCCGACGAATGATCCGCAGCTCGTGGCCGACACGCTGGCGGCGCTCGGATTCACGGGCGATGAGATCGTGAAGCATCCGAAAAACGGCTCAGAAGTGCAAATCCGGCAGGCTTTGATCGAGGCCACGCTCATTACGGAAATCGACAACAAGCTCATCAAGGCCATCGTCGAGAAAACCGGCGGCAACACGCCGCTGGCAGAGCTTTCCCAGCCGGAAAAGAAGGAGGAGCTCAAAAATTACCTGTGGGGCCGCTTTGTGATCGATCTGCTGCTGGAGCATCCGACGGCGAAGTTCACGCCGGAGGAATTCATGGCCACGCAGAAGAAGCTGAACATCCGCCTCTACTCGATCAGCAGCAGCCAGAAGGCGCATCCGGACGAGGTGCATCTCACGGTGGCCACCGTGCGCTACTCCAGCCATGGCCGTGCCCGCGGCGGTGTGTGCTCGACCTTTCTCGCGGAGCGTGTGACGGTGGGCGAGACGCTGATCCCGTGCTTTGTGAACCACGGCAAGGGCTTCCGCCTGCCAGAGCCGCAGGACGAAACGCCGATCATCATGTGCGGCCCTGGCACTGGCATCGCGCCTTTCCGCGCCTTTTTGGAGGAGCGAAAGGCCACGAATGCCAAGGGCAAGGCCTGGCTGTTCTTTGGTGAAGTGAGCGAGAAGACCTGCTTCTTCTATAAAGAGGAGTTCGAGAGCTATCTGGCCGATGGCACGCTGACGAATCTGACCACGGCGTGGAGTCGCGATCAGGCGGAGAAGATCTATGTGCAGAACCGCATGCTCGAAAACGCGGCGGAGTTTTGGCAATACCTGGAGCAGGGGGGCATCTTTTACGTCTGCGGTGATGCCTCGCGCATGGCGGCGGATGTGGACAAGGCGTTGCATACGATCATCGAGCAGCAGGGCGGCAAGTCGCCGGAAGAGGCCACGGCC
>CALMTT010000031.1 GCA_937872615.1 uncultured Verrucomicrobiaceae bacterium
CGACCAAGCCGATCGGGCCGATCTACGACAAGGCGACCGCGGAGAAGCTCGCCGCGAAGCGGGCGTTCATCCGCACGGTGGTGCCAGATTGCCCGATTGAATCGGCCGATCATCCATTTGCTTGCGGGTGATTATGCGATTCAACGAGGCCCCGCAGCCCCGTGGACGCGTCGTTCCCGACGAAAATGGCCCCTGCCGCGACGATGAACGGCCACTCCCGGCCCTGGACCCCGGCGACCCGCTACGCGAGGTCGAGCAGCTTCGCGCGAATGGCTTCGGCGGTGATCATCGCGTTTTACCCCGGCGGCAGGCATCGCTGCAAAACTTCACGTTGTCCCAATCACGCTCCCACTTCTTCCGCCACGCAAACGGGCGACCGCAGGCCATGCATACTTTCTCGGGCAGATGCTCTTTGCGGACGCCGCGCATGGCTCACGAGTCTTTTTCGATGCGGATCAGAACCTCGTTGCGGCGAAACGGAATCAGCGTCCATGGTGGGTCGTAGTAGGCGAAGAGCGGCTCGCCTTTGCCGGTGAGCTTTTGCGCCGTCATCCAGGCACGCAGGCTGGCGATGGCATTCTTCTCGTTTTCCGCATTTCGGCCGCCGGGGAAGCGCAGCACGGCAAAACGAGTCGCTGGCAGGCTGGTGAGCGAGACGGCATCGCCCGCAGGTTTTGGCACGCCCTTGCTCACGGTGGCCTGCGGCATGATGAAGCTCATCGTCTTGCTCTCCGTGGTGTTCGAGATAAGCACCGGCGAGGTCATTTCGATCTTCTCCTTCGTTTCATTCGTGCCGGTGATGAAGCGGAACAGGTTCCCAAAGCCGCCATTCATGCCATCCGCGGCCATCGGCGAGGTGGCGAGCGAGAGCGCGGGATAGTCGCGGATCTCAAATTTGTCGTCGGTGCGGATCACCTTGTATTCCGGTGTCTCGGTGGCGGCACGTGAGTTCGAAGCGAACCAGAAAACAGCCAGTAAAACGGGGGAGAGCAGGAGCAGCGTCATTTTCTTTTTCATAAGCGGAGGTCAGTGGAGGCGTTGCGGGACTTTGGCGAGCTTGGTGATGTCGTAACCCTGCTGCTGCATGCGCTGCAGGATGCCTTGGTAGGTCTTTTCATCGAGCGCGGTCTTCCGGCTTAGCACCCACGCTAGTTTGCGCGAGGGATAGCCGATCACCGCCCATTGATACTCGTCATCGAGGTCGATCACGAGAAAGGGCACACGGAAGGGCCACACGAACTGCACGCGCCACTCGGCATTCGTTTTCTCGTCCTTCACCCAGGCCACGCCCTTCCATTCTTCGAGCGGAGCATCGAGCGAACCTCGGCGGAAGAGATACGAATTCTGAATGCGACCATCGGGACGCAGCGCGTAGCGATCGAGCGTGCCCACTTTTCCTTTCTCGAGCGAGTAGGGGATGTGCGCGAAGACATACCAGTCGCCCATGAAACGTGGCAGATCGACCTTGGGCACCGTCTTGAGCGGCGGACGGGCGCAGGCGGCGAGGAGCGAGATCATGAGGGCAAGGAGGAGATGTGTTTTCATGTGAACTCGGTGGGCAGGCCGGTGGATTCCCACGCGGTGCGTTCCTTTTCGAGCACCTCGGCACGGCGGCGGGCCTTGTCATTCGCGTATTTGCCGAGCACGAGGCGCAGAGGCGGCGATTCGGCCTCCGCGATGGCGAGGATGGCCTTCGCGGCCTTCGCGGGATCGCCAGGTTGCTTTCCATTCATCGAACCGATGAGACGGCCAAACTTGCCCGAGGTGCTGTCGTAGTCCGAAATCGGCTGCGAGGCCTTCTCAAGGCTCCGCGTGACGAAGTCCGTGCGAAACGGCCCGGGCTCCACCAGCGTCATGCGAATGCCGAGCGGGGCCAGTTCGAGTCGCAAACTCTCGCTCAAAAACTCCAGCGCGGCCTTCGCGGCACCATACACGCCGAAGCCAGGGTAGTTCGAGATCGCCGCCGCTGCGCTGATGTTGATGATGTGACCACTTTTTTGCCCGCGCAGCATCGGCAGGGCTGCGCGGATGACATTCAGTGGACCGAAGAAATTTGTTTCGACATTCCGGCGGATTTGATCGTCGTCACATTCCTCCACCGCGCCGATGAGGCCATAGCCAGCGTTGTTCACCAGCACGTCAAAGCTGCCCGCCTCCGCGATGGCCTCGCGGATGTTCTCCGCATCCGTCACATCAAGCGTCAAAACACGACAGGCATCGCATTCGAGATCAGCAAGGCTGCGCACATCCCGCGCCGTGGCGATGACTCGATGACCGGCGGCCAGCGCCGCCTCCGCGATGGCACGGCCAAAGCCCGATGAGCAGCCGGTGATGAACCATGTTTTCATGAATTGAGCCTCCAAAGGGTAAAATTGAGCACCGAAGCAAAACTGACCCACGCGAGGTAAGGCACGAATAAAAGACCTGCCGGCCGCGACACCGCCCAAAAGGCACGCAGCGTGAGCCAAATGGCGATCCACATCGAAACGATCACGATGAAGGCCGCGCCCATCGCATGCGCTCCGAAGAACACTGGAGTCCACGCGGCGTTGAGGGCCAGTTGAACGACATAAAGCCTCAACGCATGCTCGGAGCCGCTGCGTTTCCAAACCAGCCAAGCCGCCACGGCCATGCCGAGATACAAAAGCGTCCATACTGGGCCGAAGATCCACGATGGCGGATTCCACGAAGGCTTCTCGATGGAATTGTACCATGCGCCTGGTGGCGTAAACGCTCCCGCAGCCGGTGCGAGGAAGGTCAGCACGATGAAGCCGAGCAACGCGAGGGCTTGTTGGAAGGTAGAGCGAGATTTCATGACTGGCACGAGACACGGAAAAGGTTGGCCTGCTTTTGAATCTTCTCACGATCGGACACGGACAGACGCGTGAGATTTTTGAGCTGCATGCTCATGCGCTGGTTTTGCCGCAGCACCGGCTCGTGCTGCAGCAGGTAGTCCCAGTAAAGTGTGGTGAAGGGGCAGGCACGCGGGCCGGTGCTCTGCGCGGGATCGTAGCGGCAGCTAGCGCAGTAATTGCTCATGCGCTGGATGTATTTACCGCTGGCCACATACGGCTTGCTGGCCATCACGCCGCCATCGCCATACTGTGACATGCCGAGCGTGTTCGGCAGTTCCACCCACTCCACGGCATCGACATACACGGCGAGATACCACTCGTGCACGCGGCGCGGATTCACACCGTAAAGCAGCGCAAAGAGCCCCGTGACCATCAGCCGCTGAATGTGATGCGCATAGCCAAGGCGCAGCGTCTGCCCGATGGCATCGCGCAGGCACTGCATGTCCGTTTCGCTGGTCCAATAAAACTCCGGCAGCTCCTGCTCGGCGAGCATCGCATTCCGTTCGATGTAATCCGGCATGAAGTGCCAGTAGATGCCGCGCACATACTCCCGCCAGCCGAGGATCTGCCGGATGAAGCCCTCCACCGCCGCGAGCGGAGCTTTTCCGTCCTGATAGGCCTTCTCCGCCGCCGCGATCACCTCGCGTGGATCGAGCAGCTTCAGATTCATCGCCGCGCTGAGTCGCGAGTGATACAGCCACGGCTCGTTCGTCCACATCGCGTCCTGATAACGTCCAAACTCCGCCAGCCGGTGCTCGATGAAGTCATCCAAGGCAACGCGTGCCTCCGCCGTCGTCACCGGCCAATCAAACTCCGCCAGTGCTCCCGGATGCTTCGCGAAATGCGTTTCCACATCCGCGATCACGCCCTTCGTGATCTCATCCGGCTTGAATCGACGCGGTGGCATGCGCAAACCCGGCCCCGCTTTGCCAAACGACTCGCGATTGTCGTGATCGAAGTTCCACTGACCACCCACCGGCTTGCCTTTTTCCATCAAGACACCGCTGTGCTGGCGCATCTCGCGGTAGAAGAACTCCATGCGGAGCTGTTTGCGGCCTTCCGCATGCTTTTGAAACATCTCCCGTGTGCAGAGGAAATGGCGGTCCGGCCTCACCTCGAGTTCCACGCCCGTTTCGCCCGCCACCGCTTCGATCTCGCGTGCCACGCTCCATTCACCGGCCTCGACCATGACAAGCTTTTGCGGCTTCAAACGCTGGATCGCATCGCGAAGCTGCTCCGCGAAGGTTTCACCGCCCGCGCCGCCAAGCTGGCGATAGTCCACCCGCCAGCCATGCTCCTTCAGCGCCTCGCGAAAGTGCCGCATCGCCGCGAGGAAGACCGCGATGCGTGCCTTCGTGCTCCACACCTTCGCCGACTCGTGCTTCACCTCCGCCATCCAAACGACATCCCGCTTCGCATCGATCCCATCAAAGGCCGCCGACGCAGCATCGAGCTGGTCACCGAGGACGAGAATGAGACGTGAGGCATTGGGCACGAAGGCGTTACGCCCCGCTGCGGTCACTGGATGGAGGAAAGTGGAACAGGATTGCATCCTGTTCAGACGCGGCGCAAAAAGTGCTGGAGTGCGATGCAGACATTCCTGTCTGCACGAGTGCCCCAGAAGAGCCTGTTCACCCAAGGCAGACAAGAATGTCTGCCACACACTTTTTGCGCCTGCGTCTGTTCAGAGCGGACAGCTTAAAAAGCTGTCCCACTTTCTTCGAGACTTACTTCTTCTTTTCCCACTCGCGGGCCTTCACAATGCCCTCGAGGTCCTTTTTCGCCGCGATGTCCTCCGGCAGGATCTTGAACTTCGTCAGGTAGCGCAGCGCTTTCGTCACATTGAGGATGTTGTCCTTCTTTGATTCGATTTTCGCCTCCGGTGTGCCTTTGGCGTCGCTGACAAAGGTGTCGAGCAGGCCGAGGGCGCTGCCGCGTGCGGCCTGATCGTCCGCGTAGCAGAGCGATTCGAGCAGGCGCAGCATCTTTGCCTGGCCTTCGAGCTTCGCCGCGTCCTCGCGGATGCCTTTGGCGATCTCCGCCCGCTTCTTCGCCGTGGCTTCCTCGCTCATGCGGCTGTATTCGCCACCTTCGACCACACGCTTCGGCAGCGGACGATACCAAATATTGCGGAAGCGCACCGGATTGCCGTGGTCCTGAATCTTGAGCGGCCCTTTCTCAGGGAAAGCCTTCGGCGTGGAGCGCTTCATGTGTCCGCCACCGCCTTCCAGCGGCGTGTGGTCCTGCGTGAGCACGCCATTCACAAAAACGGTGATGTAGCCTGGATCGATCTCCTTGCCGTCTTTGAAGATCGGCCGGCGGAAGACGATGTCGTAGCTCTGCCACTCGCCCGGCGCACGCAGCGGGTTCGCCGCAGGCGGATTGATGCCGTAGATCGACGAAGCAAAGCCATCCGGGTAGGTGGGGTTGTTGTAATTGTCGAGCACCTGCACCTCCACGGCGCCCATGAGGAACACGCCGCTGTTACCACGGCCCTGGCTGTCGCCTTCCACCTTCGTCGGCGCGGTCCACTCGATGTGGAGCTGGCAGTCGGCGAACTCTTCCTTCGTGCGGATGTAGCCGCTGCCGGGCACGCATTGCAGCGCCCCGTCTTTGACCTCCCACTTGGTCGGCTCGCCGTTTTTATCGGAGATCCATTTCTCGATCTCCTCGGCCTTGCCGCCGAACAAAACGATCGCGTCGGAGGGCGGCGAGCCGTTCGTGCCCGGCTCCACGCGAGGCGGCTGTGGGCGGTTCATGTCATGGATGGCCCAGGGATGCGTGGCGTCCGGCGGATCGCCGTAGAAACCGCCTGCGCCAAAGCTGGCGGAGGTGGCAAGCAGGAGGGAGAGACCGAGAAGAAGGTAGTTGTTCATGGCGGTGGATGAGATAACGGGCCTCGCGGGCAGGAAAAGCACGGAGATCGAAAAAACGGGTTGCTTGTCCCTCTCCGTGTGGCACTCATCAGACCTTCAAATCGCGGGATGGAGCAGCCCGGTAGCTCGTCAGGCTCATAACCTGAAGGTCGCAGGTTCAAATCCTGCTCCCGCAACCAATTTCATCAGCCCGCCGTCGTCATGACGGCGGGCTTTTTGTTTACCTCGGCTCGTCCATCAAGGACGGACCTGATTCGCTCCCTCTCAACCAACGATTGCGAAACCGGCCGTTCATCAGCGTTGTGAGCCTGATGCCCAAACCGTCATTGATTCCTCTCCTTTTCGCCCTGACCTGCGCCCTTCTTCGGGCCGAAGTCGTCCAGATGGAAGTCTTGGGCCGGTCAGATGTTCCCAAGTCGAACTATGAGATCATCACGGGCAAGCTGCACTTCGAGATTGATCCGAAGCTGTCGCAGAACGCGATCATCGCGGATGTGGACCTCGCGCCGGTGAATGCGGCGGGGAAGGTGAGCTTTGTGGCCGATTTGAGGCTGTGGAAGCCGAAAGACGACTCGCGGAGCAATGGGGCGGCGTGGTTTGAGATTCCGAATCGCGGCGGCAAGGCGAGTTTGAGCGAGTGGGTGATGAAAGCGGGCTTCACGCTCGTGAATGTCGGCTGGGAGTTCGATGTGGCGGCGGACAAACTGCGCCTGGAAGTGCCACGGGCACAAAACAAGGACGGCAGCCCGATTCGCGGTGTGGTGAGCGCTGTCTTCACGCCGGACAAAAGGCTCGATGAGCAACCGCTCACCGATTTGACCGATTATCCGCCGGTGGACATCACGGGAGCCGAAAGCCGTCTCATCGTGCGGGATCGCGCCGCCTACCCGGAAGGCCAGGAAGTGCCGCGAAAGCAATGGAACCTCGAAAACGGACGCATTCGACTCAAGGGAGGTTTTGAACCCGGGAAGACCTATGAGGTGTTTTATCTGTCCGAGGCTCCGCCAGTCGCCGGACTCGGCTACGCGGCGATTCGCGATGCGGTGGCGTGGTTGAAGCATGATCCGGCCTCTCCGGCCAAGGTGAAGCACGCGTATGCCTTTGGCGCGTCTCAGTGCGGCCGTTTTCTGCGCGACTTTGTTTATCTCGGCTTCAACACGGACGAACAAGGTCGCATGGCCCTCGACGGTATCATGTCGCATGTCGCTGGTGCAGGTCGCCTAGTGCTGAATCAGCGCTGGTCCACACCACGGGCCATTTCGGGCTACTACACGGCCTCGTATCCCTTTGCCGACACGGCGCAAAAAGACGCGGTGAGCGGTCAAAACGAAGGCGTGCTCGAAAATGCTCGCGTGAAGCATGCACCGAAGATCTTCTACACGAACATGGCCGCCGAATACTGGGGCGCGGGGCGTGTGGCGGCGCTCACGCACACCACGCCGGATGGCAAACAAGACATCGCGCTGCCGGAGAATGTGCGCTCGTATTTCTTCGCCAGCACTTCGCATGGTCCAGCGTCCTTCCCGCCGACCTCGCAGGTGAAAGGCTCGCCACTCGCGAATCCGGTGAACTCCAATCCCGCCATCCTCGCGCTGCGTTTGGCCATGCATCGCTGGGTCAGCGAAGGCATCGCTCCACCGCCGAGCGTTCATCCGAAACTCAGTGAAAGCACACTGGTTCCGATCAACGACGTGCGCTGGCCCAAAGTGCCCGGTTTGGCCGCACCGAATGCCGTGAAAGCCGGCGGTCGTTTGAGCAATCCGCAACTCCCCGGCGGTGCGGGCGAAGGCACCGAGTTGCCGCTGCTCGTGCCGCAATGCGATGCCGATGGCAATGACCACGGCGGCATCCGAGTGCCGGATGTGGCCGTGCCGCTGGGAACCGGCACAGGTTGGGTGTTTCGCCCGGCGGAATTCGGCTCGCCACATGAGTTTTACCTGCTGCGCGGTGCCTGGGTGCCTTTTGCGAAAACGAAAGCCGACCGCGAGGCCGCGAACGACCCGCGTTTGTCGCTCGAAGAACGCTACGGCAGCAAAGACACCTACCTCGACCAGGTGAAAGCCGCCGTTCAAAAGCTGATCGAGCAGCGTTTTCTGACCGACGCCGATCTCGAACCGCAACTCAAGCAAGCCAGCGAGCGCTGGGACTGGGTGATGCGTCAAACAGCACGCTGATCTTCTCATCATTTACCGATCACACACCTCGCATGAGCCGCAGACTCGCTGCTAACAAAGTCCTGAACTCAGATCTGAAACGGCTCGAATCACGGGCTTATGGAATGGCGGAGTGGGCAGGGGATGTCTTGCGCCGCTATCATGAACTACGGCCCCACTTTACCAAACAAGACTGTGCTGTTCTTACGCCGCTTTACGCCTGGGTCTTCGTGCCGCTGACCTTGTGGCCCTTTAGCATGACGGATCTGCTGACTGCATGCCTTTCTGTCCTTGAAGGCGGTGGACAGCTCACCCCGGAGTTGCATCTGATCATCGACCTGCTGCCCCCAGTGCCAAACGAGGAAATCTGTGAAGCGGTTGCCGCACACGAGCTCAAAGTGCAGCGCGGCAATTACGAGGACGTGGTGAATACCCAAGCCAAGTTTGCACAGGTAGAACTGGCGTTGAAAGCTGACCCCTCTTTCCAAAAGGACTGGCTGCGCCTCAAAGACGCTTTCGAGGTTGAACGCTATAAGGACTACAAAGGCGTCATCCGCCGTACGCTCGGGGCAGAGCGCAACATGCGCCCGGAGTTCAGCGTGAATCTGAACAAGCCCCACGAGACATTTCGCCTGGCCTTCGATGCCTTTTGCCTGCGCTGGAACCTATACGGCATGCAGCATGACGAGCCGCTGCTGCTGAAGCTCGCCGTCAATGCCACGCCGCACGGAACCATGATCCTCATCCCCGCCTTTTGGTCTTTTGATCCAAGTCGCGACTTGCGCTGGGATGCCATCAACAAACTCCATCGCCTGCGTGTCCGTAGCCGTCAGGGCACGGCGCTGGCTGAAGGTCTGGCCGAGCGCATGGCCCAGGCGAAAAGGCTGCATGTCCTGGATGCCGAGGCCAAAGAGCGGAAGCTCAAGGGCGAAGCAAAACACCGTTTTCTCTGCCAGGGATTGGGCCTAGTGGAGGACACCAGCGCCAAACGGCTTCAGCGCCTGCGCAAAGAGTTTGCCAAGGAGTAGGGACAGAAATGGGGACACTGATTGTGAACAATCGCGTCCCTTTTTTTCACATTCGCCTCCGCCAGCATCCGGGCATGATTTTTCCACCCGAAACTAACTCCCTGTCGCCACGGCGATCCGATGCAGCGCCCGCCCAACTCATCTGCGAACTCACGGAAGCCGGAGTCTTCAGCCCACACCTTGACCGACCCCATGGGCCAGTGCTTGCGGCCTTTGGAGACGGCCCCGTGCATCAATGCCGAATGAATGGCAGCTATGACTTGAGTAAGCTGCTGTCCAAGCACTCGCAGCATCTCCTCCGTTCCATCCAGCGTCATCATTCGAAGGACGACAGCCTTGCCTGGGATGACCTCACCTTCCGTTTCAGCCAGAACGCATTTGTCTATGTGGATGAATGCCGCGTCTTCGCCTATGCCGACAGAGCGGAGACGGCTGCGCAGCTTGCGCGACAGTTTCATCAAGACGGCCTCGTGCCGCCAAAACCTCAGGGTGGTTGCTATCGCCTCATCCGCACCGGGCGTGACATCAGCACCCAGACCGTGCCACTTTCTGCAGACACCGTGCTCGAACCGCATCGGCTGGAACTGCACTACACCCCAGGCTTCCCCGTCTGGCATCAGCAGTATGTGGACCTCCTGCGCAGACATCGGCACGGCCTTTCTTTGCTGGAGGGGCCACCAGGCACCGGCAAGACCTCTTACCTCCGCCACCTCATGGGTGAGCTGGCAGCCACGCACCGCTTTTACTTCGTGCCAAACGGCTCACTCTCCGTGCTGACCCAGCCTGACTTCGTCGGCTTTTGGGCGGATGAGCGCCGCCGCCACGAGCAGGAAAACTTCGTTGTCGTGCTCGAAGACTCCGACACTGCTCTCATGGCACGCGGCCCTGACAACCGGGATCAAGTCAGCGCCATTCTGAATCTCTCCGATGGCATGTTGGCCGACTTCTTCCGCCTCCAGATCATCTGCACCATCAACTGCCGTGCCGCCGAGATCGATCCTGCGCTGCTACGTCCAGGCCGCCTGCTCACACATCGCGTCTTTGACCGCCTGCCCCACGACCACGCCACACGTCTCGCCACCCACTTGGGTAAAACACTGCCCGCCGCTGGAGACTATGCCCTCGCTGAAATCTACGCTGATCAAACCCCGAAGCCCCGGCCACGCCGTGCCATCGGATTCACCGCTTGAACTGCCCATGAAAATCATCGCCATCGACTTTGAAACTGCCAACTACAGCCCGCTGAGCGCGTGTGCTCTGGGTCTTGCCATCTTTGAAGATCAAGAACTGATCTCATCGCCTTACTGGCTCATCAAGCCGCCCAAAGGCTATGGCTGGTTCAAAGACGAATGGACCCAGGACATCCACGGCATCGGGTGGTTCGATGTTCAGGACGCGCCCGACTTCGGGCAGATCGCCCCCGAAGTCATCGACCATCTCAGCAGCGCCGACTTCGTCGTCGCCCACAACGCGTCCTTTGACCTTCGCGTCCTACACGCCCTGCTCACGCATTTCAAGTTTCCCATCCCAACCCTCAAGCATCGCTGCACCCTCGAACTCGCCCGCCAAACCTGGCCCCACCTCCCCAACCACCAACTCAGCACCCTAGCGGACCATCTCGGCATCGACCTTAACCACCACCACGCTCAGTCAGACGCCATCGCGGCGGGGCGGGTGATGGTGGAAATTTCCAAATCGACTGACCAACCGGAAGAATCAGGATATTTATCCTGATTTTTGCCGAAGTAGCATCAACTGCTTCCCATTACCAGCCAGCGAGAGTGCATCTATCCATGAACAACACCCATCAAGAAGACCAGCAAAACTTTGAGTCCATCTTTATTTCGCGATTCAGCAATCGCTCAATCAAGGTGCCGGACTACCAGCGCGCCTATTCCTGGGAGACTAAGCAGATTGATTTGTTCATCGGAGACCTCGTAAACCCCGCAAACCGCCACGGCTACTACTTCGGTCACTTTATTGTCGAAGACAGCGGATCTCATTTGGAGCTGGTTGATGGACAGCAGAGGTTGACCACGGTCATTCTGTTCCTCGTAGTATGCCACATCAAGCGCCCTGAACTGCTCTCCCAAGGCATGTTTGACCTCCTCACGCGATTCGAAACAGTCGGTTACGATCAGCCAGTGTTAAGATGCCTCATCGACAAAAGTCTTGCCTTGATAAAAACGTGTGGGACTGCGCGTCCTGAGGACGAGGCCATCATTGAGTCTCTGGGGCTCAGCAAAGAGTCCTTCACGCTTTCCCAGCAAAGAATGGCGTTGGCGGTCTGGCACTTCCACAGGGCATTTGAAAAAGGGCATTTGGAGGCATCCCAAATACCTGACTACATCCAGATGCTGGCTGGCTCGCTGTGCTCCTGCCACATCGCCAAAGACAAGACTGTGGCCGTGAACATTTTCGAGATGCACAACACACGCGGTGTTCCATTGAAGCTGATTGAGGTGGTCAAAGCCAAACTGATGAAGGCCGTTTATGATGACGGCGGGCCGCAACGGGATAATGACATCAAAGCCATTCAGGCTGAATTTGCGATCATTCATGCTTTTGAAGAAAGGCTTTCGGCATCCAGTTTTCGTGGGGAAATGACTCTGGAGGGCATTCTTCGCCATCATCTCAGGGTCGTGGACGACGGCATCAAGAAAAGCCGTGATGAGATGGACAAACCTGCCAAGAATGCCAACACAGATGATTTAATCCATCATATCAGTTCCAAGCTGGAAGCTGCGAGGACATCTACGGCCAGTGGCAATAAACGCTCAACCTATGCGAAGGCTCTGGCGGTTGAACTGAGAAAATCCGTGCAAATTGTCTGTGATTTTCTTCCCAAGTGGGACAGCAGCGAAAACCTCGTGGGTGATGTCATGATTTTACACCGCGGTCTAAGCTGCGAGTTCTTTCTGCTTGTCTGCCGCAAGCTTTCGTCTGAGGAAAGACAGTTTGATGGCACGGTTTCTAAGGACACGCTGCGCTTGTGGGAAAAGCTGCTGTTCACCCACGATTTCCATGGACGTTACCACAACCTGAAAGGTGCGAGAGACGATTTTCCGCGGCTCTTTTCCGAGCTAGGCCAAGATGATGGATCCATCGCTGAAGTCATCGAAAAGTATGTGAAGAAGGGTTTTCGCGAAGATAGAACCGGCGGCGACCTCCAGAAAGTTGTCCTTGATGACTTGGATAACGAAGAGAGTAAAAAGCGGTTCCTCAATAGAGCTTTTGGATGGTGGCGCGGCAAAATTATCTACGCGCTCTACAAGTATGAAATATCACAGCGTGAAGATCTGCGGCGGATCATGAAGGGAACCATTTCCGTGGAGCACATTCTACCACAGGAATGGCAGTGGGATTGGATCGAAAAGGATGACTGTCCGCCCAAGGCATTCGCATCCGAGCAGGACCGTGAAAAACACCGTCGCGAATTCTCTGCAGACGTATCTACCTTCATTGATGGCCTGGGCAATCTTTTACTGGTGACACGCGAGGAGAATTCTGCGCTCAGCAACGAACACCCCGCCCAGAAAAGCTATCTTCACATTTGCAATGGCGGTTCCTATCAAGCGCACGAAGCAAACCGGGAACGCTGGAGAAATTCGAGCAACTGGAAGAGCCTGATTCAGGTGCGCGGAGAACAGATATTCGACTTCATTCTCAATACCATGCTGAAATAGCAGCCCGTAAAGTGCCTATAACCACATATTCCGTCTCCTCTCCTCGAATTGCATTATCTCCAACAGGTATTCAATTATTGCCATGACACGCTTCCTCATCCTCATCATCGCCAGCTTCGTCAGCCAGACCTTCGCGCAGACCCCTTTCAAAAAGGTCCTCTTTCTCGGCAACAGCATCACCAAACATGGTCCCAAAGCCGACATCGACTGGAGTGGCAACTGGGGCATGGCGGCGAGTTCGGAGGCGAAGGACTATGTGCATGTCTTCACGAAGGCACTCGGCGACAAACAGTCATCCACGCCGGAGATTCTGGTCAAAAATATCGCTGACTTCGAGCGTGCGCATCAGGGCTATGACTTCGCTGCGAAGCTCAAAGAGGCCATCGACTTCCAGGCGGACCTCATCGTGCTCGCCATCGGCGAAAACGTGCCGGGTTTGAAGACTGCGGAGGAAGCCGTGGCATTTGCCAGCAGCGTCTTGAAGCTGCTAAGGACTGTGAGCGGTGCTCGCAAGCCAGTCATCCTCGTGCGAAGCTGCTTTTGGGCGGTCCCGGCCAAAGACTCCTGTCTCAAGCTCGCATGCAATGAAGTCGGCGGCATCTTTGTGGATATTAGCTCCTTGAGCGCCGACAAAAGCCTCTACGGTCGAGCCGAGCGCGAGTTCAAGCACGCAGGCGTCGCCAACCATCCGGGCGATAAAGGCATGGCCGCCATTGCAGACGCGCTGATGAAGGCGCTAGCAAAGTAGCCATCTTGCTCCGCAAGATGAGCTGGAGGTGCTCGCCGGCCGAGAACGCTATCGAACCTCCAAGCTACTGGTGATTGCCACACGCTGAGTTCCTCTCGCGGAGCGAGAGGACGACTTTGCTTCGCCAAAGTGGACCTGCCAGATGCTTTAGATCGCGATTCTGCGTTTGCTCAGGCGTTGGCGTGCTTTTAGCGTTGCGGACGCATGAGCCCAATTTCCCCTTCCGACCGTCTTGAGACTTCTTTTGCCCCGTTTCGCGAAAAAATGCAGGCCGAGGGCCTGAGCGAGTCGGCGATCCGGGCGTTTCGTGGCAGTTACGCGGCCTTGCTAGCGGGTGAAACGGGCATGATTCCGGAGGACTCGATCCAGCCAGCGCAGGATTTGCCGAAGGCGGATGCGCTCACGGCCCCAGAAGCGGCCCGCGCCTCGGAGCTGCTGAAGCAAACGGTGCTCATCAAGCTCAACGGTGGTCTTGGCACGGGCATGGGACTCGAAAAAGCGAAGTCGCTGCTGCCGGTGCGGGGTGAGGACACTTTCCTCGATTTGATCGCCCGGCAGATCCTTCGACTGCGGGCGCAAACAGGCGGCGAGGTGCCAGTTTTCATGCTGATGAACAGCTTCAGCACCTCGGCGGATACCGCGGCGCATCTGGAGGCTCGTTTTCCGCAGCTCGGTGGTCGGGAGGTTTGGGAGCTGATGCAGAACAAGGTGCCCAAAGTTCTCGCCAGCACGCTGGAGCCTGCGCCTTGGCCTGCGAATCCCGAGCAGGAATGGTGCCCGCCGGGTCATGGCGACATCTATGCCTGCCTCGCCGGCTCTGGCTGGTTGGAGCGGTTGCTCGCCCGCGGCGTGCGCTATGCCTTTGTCTCGAATTCCGACAACCTTGGTGCCACGCTCGATCCGGCGATCCTCGCGTGGTTCGCGGACAGTGGCATGCCCTTTGCCATGGAGGTCACGCGGCGCACGGAGTCGGACAAAAAGGGCGGGCACCTTGCCGTGCGGCTGCGCGATGGGCGCTTCCTGCTGCGTGAATCGGCGCAGTGTCCAAAAGACGACGAGAAGCACTTTCAGGACATCGACCGGCATCGCTACTTCAACACGAACAACCTCTGGATCGACCTCCAAGCACTGAAAGTCGCGCTCGCCGACAATGACGGCCTCATTCCGCTGCCGCCGATCATGAACAAGAAGACCGTCGATCCCCGCGATGCCAGTTCCGCCGCCGTCATCCAGCTCGAAACCGCCATGGGTGCCGCCATCGAGTGTTTTGCGGGAGCAGGTGCCATCGAGGTTTCGCGCATCCGCTTTGCCCCGGTGAAAACCACCAGCGACCTGCTCGCCGTGCGTTCCGATGCCTACGAACTCACCGAGGACTTCTGCCTGCGCCTCCACCCCAGCCGTCAGGGCCAGCCACCGCACCTCCACCTCGATCAAAAGCTCTGCAAACTCGTGGACGGCCTCGAGAAGAACTTCCCCCACACGCCCAGCCTGCTGCATTGCCGCAGCCTGCTCGTCCACGGACCCGTCGAATGCGGCGCAGGCGTCATCTTCCAAGGCGATGCCGTGATCCACAACCACACCTCCGCCCCCGTGAAGCTGAAAGCCGGCACGCACGAGGGGACGATGAGCGTGGGTGGGTGAGAGCTTGAGGTCACGAGCATGCTTTGTTTGCATTTGTCTAGACCTCTTAGTGATGGTCAAAGCGTCGCTAGGCTGTAGTGATGGCACTTGTTATGAGATCGCCCAGCTTCACTGAAACAGTTTGGAATCGAGTTTTGCGCAAATGGCTGCGATGCCCATACGATGTGCCAATGTTTCTGAGTGATGGGCAAATAAAGGCTGGGGGACTATTTGTTCCCGTCCGAACTCTACCATTGTGGCTCAAAGAGCCCCTATTCAAAAGACTCTTGTCATTACTCCGCTTCCGTTGGCAACCCTCCCAAGAGGAACTTCAGAATGCCGCCCGCGAAGTGCTTTACGCAGAGGTGTTCGGTGAAATGATGGACCTTGGGCCTTGGTTGTTAGAGATAACACGATGGCATCAGTCGCAGACATGGGAAATCAATGAACTAACTGAAGCCGATAAGAAAAGAGCTGAGGCCTTAGATGCATTGAGTGTTCTAACAAGAATCCGACTTGGTGAGGGAGATGCAATACCCACCCTAAATTTGGAGCTCGCACGTCGTGCCCCTCAGCTCATGACTCTGCCTTATGCTATGTGCGTTAAAGTGCCGGTAGTATCATTTCGAAGATTCCTCGACATTAATGCAAGGTTTGCGTTCAACTCGATCAGAAAGTCGAAGCACCCGAATGGGGATGAACTAATATCCTATCTCTACGAAATCATCTTTCTCCAGCAAAAGCTAGCCACGGCATTGCATGAGTTTATGCGCTTTGTGGCTTTGTTCGGTAGCAAGAAATCCAAAGATGCGTTGCTCATCAACGCTGAGATGGATGCAATCATGAAGGCCGACCTAATATTTTCCTATCTCAAAGCCTCGCTTGAGAAAACGGTTGCGCTGACTGGTCTTATTTACGGGGCAAGCAACCTCGATTCGAAGAAGAACCACGCAAGTCGGATGAAAGCGCTCTTGGAAGCTGCTCCAGATGATATTGAGAGCACGCCGTATGGCGCTCTGCTCCGTGAGTTTTTAAAGTCGGAGAATCTTGAAGAGTTAAACTCATATCGTTCCGGTTTGCTGCACAAGAGAGGGGTCGCCGACCTTCAGCCTCATAACTACGTAGGTCGTGAGGCAGCAAATCTCCCATTCAGGAAAATCTTTGATTTGCTTCATGAACAGCACACGAAAAACACCTGCGTTCTGTTGAGCGCCCTTGCATTATTGACGGATCGCCTAGTGATTTTAGATCCGCCTGAAGTTACGCCGCAAACGATCTTCGAATGTTTTGGTGATTCTCTTGCAGCTCTGATTTGCTTCCTCGGTGAGCTGTCAGATGACGCCACCTTGGCCGAGTCCCCGATAAATCCTGCGAAGAGCAGTGGAGAAATGTCATAGGGCGCAAGGCCCGAACGCACTTTTGCCAAAATTCGCGTCCAAAACCGGTCCGCTGGCTCCTTATATAGAGTGAAATGAACCGGCTCCGACTATTTTCTTCTCTCGTTCTGCTCACTGGCTTCGTGGCGCTGCCTGCTTTGGCGGCGGATGATGATGCGCAGCGGGCGGCGATGACGTTTTTTGAGAAGGAAGTGCGGCCGATCTTGGTGAACCGTTGTTATGAGTGCCACAGCAACACGAAGCAGAAGGGCGGCTTGCGAGTGGACCACATCGGCTACCTCAAGACGGGCGGTGACACGGGCCCGGCGGTGGTGCCGGGGCAGCCGTCGAAGTCGCCGCTGATGGAGGCGATTCGCTGGACGAATGAGGACTTCCAAATGCCGCCTAAGAACAATGGCGGGAAGATGCCGGACGCGGAGATCGCGATCCTGGAGAAGTGGATTCAAATCGGTGCGCCGTGGCCGGAGGATGGCTCGAAGAAGGTGGTGGTGACGGAGGGCGGCTTCACGGAGGAGCAGCGGAACTACTGGTTCTTCCAGCCGGTGAAAAAGGTGTCGCCACCCGATGCGGGCGGGAAGTGGGTGCGCAATGATGTGGACCGCTTCATCGCGGCGAAGCAGGTGGAGATGAAGCTCAAGCCTGCGCCGGAGGCTGACCGGCATGAGCTGGCGCGTCGCGTGTATTTTGACCTTCACGGCCTGCCACCCACGAAGGAGCAGATCGATGCCTTTGTGAATGATAAGGACCCGAAGGCCTATGAGAAGCTCGTGGATGAGCTGCTGGCCTCGCCACGCTATGGCGAGCGTTGGGCGCAGCACTGGCTGGACCTCGTGCGCTATGCGGAGAGCGATGGTTACAACGCGGACGAGTATCGCCCGTCGGTGTGGCCATATCGCGACTACGTCATCAAGTCGCTGAATGACGACAAGCCCTACAACCAGTTCGTCAAAGAGCAGCTCGCGGGCGATGAGATCGCGCCGAATGATCCGAACGTGCTCATCGCGACCGCCTTCCTGCGTCATCCGGTGTATGAATGGAACCAGCGCGATGCCCGCGGCCAGTGGGACATCATCCTCACCGACATGACGGACACCACGGGCGAGCTGTTCCTCGGTCTGAGCATGGGCTGTGCGCACTGCCACAATCACAAGTTCGATCCCATTCTGCAAAAGGACTACTACCGCCTGCGGGCCTTCCTGGCTCCCGTGCAATGGCGCGATGACATGACGCTGGCGACGACGGCGGAGAAGAAGGCTTTTGCCGAGCAGCAGGCGAAGTGGGAGGCCGCCACGGCGGAGATTCGCGCGAAGATGGAGGCGCTGACGAAGCCGCTGCTCGAACCGAAGGTCGAGCGGGCACTCACACGCTTCACCGATGACCTCCAGGTGATGACGCGGAAGCCTGCTGACAAACGCGATGCGCTGGAAAAGCAGCTCGCAGGTCTTGTCGAGCGGCAGATGACGGTGGAGCGCAAGCGCTTTGACCCGATGAAGAGCCTCAAAACGGACGAGCAGAAAGCGGAATACAAGGCGCTCGAAGAGGAACTCAAAAAGTTCGATCACCTGAAGCCGAAGCCGCTGATGGAAGCCTTCGTGGCGACCGATGCCGGACCCAAAGCGCCTCCGGTGGCGATCAAGACGCGCAAGGGTGAGCAGCAGATCGAGCCGGGCTTTCTCTCGATCATCGACACCAGTCTGCCGAAGATCAAAGCCACGAAGACCTCGACTGGTCGTCGCACGGCGTTGGCGGAGTGGATCACGAGGCCTGACAACCAGCTCTCGACTCGCGTGATTGTGAACCGCTTGTGGCAGTATCACTTCGGTCGCGGCATCGTGGCGACGGCGAGCGATTTCGGCAAACTGGGCGAGGCACCGACGCATCCCGAACTGCTCGATTACCTCACGACGAAGTTTGTGAAAGGCGGCTGGCATCTGAAGCCGCTACATCGCGAAATCATGCTCTCCGCTGCTTATCGTCAAACGGCCCGCCAGGAGCCTGACGAGGTCGCGTCGAAGGTTGATCCGTCGAATCGCTATCTCTGGCGCTTCAATCCGCGCCGTCTCGATGCCGAGCAGGTGCGCGATGCGCTGCTCGCGGTCAGCGGCGAACTCGATGCCGCGGCCGGTGGAGCCTCCGGTGATGGCAACAGCACCCGCCGCTCGGTTTACACAATGAAGAAGCGCAACAACCCGAACGAGCTTCTTCGTGCGCTCGACATGCCGGCGGGCTTTGCTAGCACCGCCGAGCGTCAGAGCACCACGACGCCAACGCAGGCGCTGCAATTGCTCAATGGCGACTGGTTGCTCGCCCGTGCCCGCAAGCTCGCCTCACGCGTGGAAGGCATCGACGATGCGTGGATGGCCGTTTTGGGTCGCCCACCGACGCCGAAGGAAAAAGCCACCGCCGAGGCCTTTTTGAAGAAAAGGGCCGGAACGACCTCAGCAAAGGCTTCCGAGACCGCGGACAACGGCGAAGGCTCCGAGGCCTTCAAGGAAAACAGCGCCCACGAGCGCCTGCTGATCAACACGAGCGAGAAAGAGGGCGATGAGTTCAGCGTGGAAGCCGTTGCGAAGCTCAACAGCGTCGATGTGAATGCCTCCGTGCGCACCTTGGTGTCCCGCTGGAACGGTGGCAAAGACAGTCTCGAAGCGTTCGGCTGGAGCCTCGGCGTCACCGGCGAGAAATCGCGCTACAAGCCACGCAATGTGATCGTGCAGGTGGTGGGCGAGGATGAGAACTCGAACATCGGTTATCAGGTCGTGGCATCGAACATCCACATTGAGCTGGGCCGGCGCTATCACTTTGCGGCCCGTGTTTCCTGCACTGGCAAAAACATCACCTTCACCGTGCGCGATCTCGACACGCCCGGCGCCGCCGTGCAATCCGCCGTGGTGCCGATGGACATCCGCTCGAAGCTCAGCCTCGGCTCCTCGCAGCTCGTCATCGGCGGCCTGAACAAGCGCTCGCCCTCGCATCAATGGGACGGCAGCATCGAGGCCGTGCGCATCGCCACCGGTTACCTCGCCGACAAGACGCTGAACGCCGATCCGGAAAAATGGAGCGCTGGCTTCGTCATCTGGCGTGCCGCCGACGAGTTGAACTCCCAATTCGCCTGGAACGGCAGCGACGTGAAAAGCGTCGAGGACGCCGATCCCTTCCGCCAAGCGATGAACGACCTCTGCCAGGTGCTGCTGAACACGAACGAGTTTTTCTACCTGCATTGAGCCTGCTGCCTGGCCTTTCTGCATGAGATTGAAGGATTGACCTGCTTCCGGCGAAAAGTATCATTCGCCCATGAGCATTGCTGAAATCGCTGACATCCCCGCTGACCTTGCGGAGGAGGCCGCCCGCGTCCCGGGAATCGGCGTGCGCCTCGTCTCCTTCCTGCGGGCGGAGATCGCGCAGAATCAAAAGCGCCTGCGCCGCCACAGCGAGGAGGCTAGGGAACTCGTGGAGCAAGCCAAAGCTGAAGCAGAGAAGCTCAAAGCGGCGGGAATCACCCGTGAGCAGGTGATGGAGAGCTTTGAGAAGAACTATTTCGACATCCTCAAACAGCTCTGAGCAGCCATGAAAAGAGCCGTTCTCGACACGAATGTGATGCTGGCCTCGCAAAAAACAGCCAGCGCACAAAGTCCGAACGCTGAAATCGTGCGATGTTGGAAGGTGGGTGAGTTCACACTCATCGTCACCGACGATCTCCTCCAAGAATACGCGGAGAAGCTCATCGAAAAGGGAATTCCTCTGGCGAGCAGGCGGGCGCTGTTGCGGGATTTGATGCTTCTTGGGGATCAGATTCCCATCACGTTCTTCCACCTGCGCCATTATCCGGTCGATCCAGACGATACGCCCTTTCTGCTCGCCGCTCTCAACGGGAATGCCACGCACCTCGTCACTTACGATCAGCATCTGGAGGATGTGGGCGTGTTCTATCCCGAGTTCATCACCTGCAAACCTCTGGTCTTTCTGCAAGACCTGCGCCTGGCCGTTCAACCCTGACCCTGCTCGACCTGCCGGTAAGGCTGCTTGTTTGCACTTTTCGTGTCAAAAAATGGCCGGTAATGGCCTTTAGCTGAGGAAGAGAGTTTCCGTTTACCGTTTAAACCCATCACCATCATGCGCTGCAATCGTTACGACCATCCTACGTCGCGTCGCGACTTCCTCCAAACGGCCGGCTGCGGCTTTGGCTCGGTCGCTTTGGCCGCGCTGATGAGCCAGGAGCAGGCCAGCGCGGCGCCGCTGCGTGTCGCTCATCGCCCGGCGAAGGCGAAGAGCGTCATCTTCCTCTTCATGGAGGGCGGCCCGAGCCATCTCGACACCTTCGACTACAAGCCGCTGCTGAACAAACTCGCGGGTCACTCGCTGCCCGCGAGCTTCAAGGCGCCCATCACGGCGATGGGCGAGACGAAATCGCCGATCCTCGAGTGCAAGCGCACGTGGAAACAGCATGGGCAGGGCGGTTTGTGGATCTCCGATTGGTTCAGCAATGTGGCGATGCATGCCGATGACCTTGCGGTGATTCACTCGTGTGCCTCCAGCGGCATCAACCATGCCGGCGGCGTGTGCTCGATGAACACCGGCTCCGTGTTTGGCGGACGTCCCTCGCTCGGTGCGTGGGCGCAGTATGGGCTCGGCACCACGAACAGCAATTTGCCCGGCTTTGTCGTCATCAAGGACAGCGAAGGCACCGTGGTGAACGGCGTGCGCAACTGGGGCAACGGCTTCATGCCCGCCGTGTATCAGGGCGTGGAGTTCAGCTCCGAAGGGACGCCGATCAAATACCTCGATAACCCCAAAGGAGTCGATCGCATGCGCCAGCGCGACAAGCTGGACCTGCTCGGTGCTTTGAACCGCGACTACAACGCGTCACGTGCGAGCAACACCGAGCTCGATGCCCGCATCAAAGGCTACGAACTTGCCTATCAAATGCAGGCTGAGGCACCTGAAGCCGTCGATTTGAGCAAAGAGAGCGAAGCCACGAAGAAGCTCTACGGCATGGACAACGAGGCCACGGCCGTTTTTGGCCGCAACTGCCTTCTCGCGCGTCGCCTTGTCGAAAACGGCGTGCGCTTTGTGCAGCTCTACAGCGGTGCCGGCAGCAAGTGGGATGCGCACAAGGGCATCGAGGTGAATCACGGCAAGTATTGCAACTCCGTCGATAAACCCATCGCTGGTCTGCTGTCCGATTTGAAGGCCCGCGGCCTGCTCGATGAGACGCTCGTCATCTGGGGCGGCGAATTCGGCCGCACCCCGATGTCCGAGCAGGGCGATGGCCGCGACCACAACCCCACCGGCTTCACCATGTGGATGGCCGGCGGCGGCGTGAAAGGCGGCCAAACCTACGGTGCGACCGACGACCTCGGACTCTATGCCGTCGAGGACCGTCTGCACGTCCACTCGATCCACGCGACGATCATGTATCTGCTCGGATTGGACCACACCAAGCTCACCTACAATCACAAAGGCCTGCCCGAACGCATCGACCAGAACGAAGGGCATCCTTTGACGCGGTTGGTGGGATAGGCTGCCGGGGCAGGAATGCCCCGGTTACTCAACGAGCCTACCGGCGTAGGTCAGCCGAGTTTCCAGCCTGCTCGCGGTTCGCGGGAGAGGAACTGGTTGGCGGTTTCCATGTTGGTGATGCGCATTTCCTTGGCATCCCAGAGGATTTTGCCTCCGGCACGATGGGCCACATTGCCGAGGTGGTTCGCCTCGGTGAGCGGTCCGGCGTAGCTGAAGGGGCTGCCGGTGGGCGTGCCGTTCTTGATCGCGTTGAGCCACTCAGCGTGATGGCCGGGTGAATCGGGAATGAAGGGTGCGGGGCGGACGAAGTCCTTGAACTGGTTTTCCGGCAGCAGGAGGTGCTTGCCGTAATCGGAGAGCAGCATGCCTTTGTCACCGATGAAGAGCACGCCGCTGCTCCACTTGCTGATGACGGGATCGTTGGTCCAGGCATCGGGTTTGCTGGAGCCTTGATGCCAGTGGACCTTGCAGGCGGGCATGTCGCCACGCGGACCGTATTCATACACGGCGTGCATGTTCGCGGGCGCGATCTCGGGATGCGCCTTCGGGCCAAAGGCCTCGATGCTGAGCGGTGCGTCGAGTTTCAAAGCCCAGAACGGCAGATCGTTCCAGTGGCTGCCGAGGTCGCTCATGGTGCCATTGCCGAAATCCCACCAGCGATACCATTTGGGGCCTGGGAAATAGACGTCATGGTAAGGCCGCATCGGCGCCGGGCCGATCCACAGGTCCCAGTCGAGGTAGGGCGGCGGCTCCTGAGCCTCTTTGGGACGTTCATCGACGAAGATGATGTCTTTGTTCTTCTCCGCCTCTTCCTTCGTTTGCAGGCCCCAGGCACGCGAGACGCACACGTGGGCCTCGGTGACCTTGCCGATGGCACCGCTTTGAATCAATTCGACCACGCGGCGGTAGTTGGCGCTGGAATGGATCTGCGTGCCCATCTGCGTGGCCACTCCGGCTTCCGCGGCAGCTTTCGTGATGAGGCGGGCTTCGGCCACGTTGTGCGTGAGCGGCTTTTCGCAGTAAACCGGCTTCTTCATGAGCAGCGCGGGCAGTGTGGCATAGGCGTGCGTGTGCTCGGTGGTGCTGACGACGACGCCGTCGATCTCGCTGGCCTTCAGCGTGTCGTAGAGCTTGCGGAAATCGCGGAAGGTCTGGGCACCCGGATGAAATTTCGCGGCGAAGTCGAGGTTCTGCGCATTTACATCGCACAGCGCGACGATGTTTTCCGCGGCATCGGAGGCGGATGGGGCAGGGGGAACTTTGGCACCGTCCTTGTTACCGCCCTTCTTCGGCAGTGCCATGGGGATGCCGCTGATGCTGGAGAGATTGCCACCGCCGCGACCGCCCACACCGATGAAGACGAGATTGAGCTTCGCATTCGGCGAGCGGGAGCGTGTTATGGCCGGAAAGCCGAGGCTGACCGCGGCGGCGGCTCCGCTGGCGAGAAACTGACGGCGTGAAGAGCGTGAGGAACTCATGGTGAGGTGAAAACGACGCCGGGGGCATCGTCTTGCTCACGCGAGGCCGCAATTCCGCATCGCCGCGAGGGTCCAGTCGTATTCTTTGACGAGCTGATCGACGACATCGCCGCTGCGCATGTCCTGCGGCAGCACTTCCCAGGTGTAGGTCTCCATCTCGATGTGCTGGCACTTGGACGGGTTTTGGGCCAGCCACTGCATCGCGCCGTCCAGGTGGTCGCGTGTGCTGTCAAAGCCATCGGCGGGCTGCGCATGGATGGGGGTGTGAAAGTGCACCCGCCACTCGCGGCCGAGATCGGCGGGCTGCGTGGCGGCAAAGGCGAGTGCGTCCGGCAGGTCCTTGAAGCGGCGGAGGGGCTCGTCCGGGCCGTAGCT
>CALMTT010000032.1 GCA_937872615.1 uncultured Verrucomicrobiaceae bacterium
TTGAAGATTTCCATCATCACGTCGTCGAAAGACCTCATGAAGCTGATTCTGGCCCTCCTGCTACCCGTCCTTGCCTTTGCTGATCCTGCCTCGTCCCTCGCCGGTAAAAATGCCAGCCTGAGAGACGAGAAGGGCAAATCTACGACAACAGCCAGCACTTCAGGGAGCAAGACGACTTTCAGAGACGCCCAGGGAAGAATGACAGGGACAGCCACACAATCGAGCAGTGGCAAAACAACCTTTCGGGATGCCCGAGGAAGAATGACCGGCACTTCAAGCACCAGCGGAACGAAAACGACCTGCCGGGATGCACAAGGACGGATCAGCGGGACATCCGCAACATCCTCATCTGGAGTCACGACCTACCGAGATCCGTCAGGCCGAATCACAGGCACCAGCACCGTGAGAGGCAACACCATTACTTTCCGGGACTCATCTGGACGGCTTACAGGAATAGCGACCGTAAAGAAGTGACCTGCTTGACGGCCTCAATCTATGGCGTCGCTGTTTCAATTTCTGCTTGCAGCTTACGCCAGTGATTTTTGACCTGCTTCTTGATGCCTGGATCGCCAATGATCTGAGCAGCCCGATATGCATAGCTCAAGAAATTGCGTCTCTCCTCTTTGGTTTTTCCAAGCAGTGGTCCCAGATAAGAATAGCGGCGATACAACAGCTTCCTTTTGAGGGGTGACGGAGTTTCGGCTCCAGATGACTCATCGGCCTTGGCACGCTGTTGAAGGGCATGCCGAACCCCTGCTCGCATCCTATGGTAGAATCGAGCAATGGATGATGGTCGAAGACGCCTGTGCTTGCCGTCGAAGGTAAAACCCAAGTATTGCAGCGGCTCCCCACGAATCGGGCGCTGGGTTCCAAATGAGATTCTATCCGTTTTGGCCGGATTGACCTGCAACTGCAACTGAGCCATCCACGACATGACTTCCCTCTCGGCATCGTCACGCAGCTCGTCAGTGGGCATCACCATCAAGATGTCATCACAGTAGCGTCGATAGAGACCACCATGACTTGAAGCGAAGGTATTCAAAGCTGCATCCATTTCGAGCATGTAGATATTCGCGAGAACGGCACTGATCGGCGAGCCCTGCGGAATACCTTTTGACGTGGTGTTGATTTGTAGAAGTCCCTTTTTACGAACCCACTCACGGAAGCGATGTGGAGGGCAAAGCCGGTTTGGATTATCCTCGACGGTGAAATTGCCAGCACGATCAAGCAACGGCAGACGGTGTGGACCAAGACTGCGCGGATTGTGTTTCGGAATGTGAACGGCATCGAAAAGGGCATCACGTTCAATTTGGCAGTAGCGAGTGATGGCCTTGAAGACGGCGAAATGGTCAGATGGAAGACGCTGCTCGCCAAGACTATTTGACCACGCCTGCTTGAGCAATGTGTGATCGAGGTTTCCGAAGAAGTCACTCACATCCATTGCCAGCACTGAGCATGTCGACCGGCTCTCGATGAACTCGAAAACCTCTTTGGCATGATGCACATTGGAACGTCCACCGAGCTTACGAAATGCAGTGACACATTGATCCAGGGCCCGATTAGCCAGAGCTATTTCATATCGCTCGCTCAAGATGTCGGAATAGTGTGCAAAAATGTGTGAATCAGCGTGCGCTGCATAAGCGATGACGCGGCTTTTCGGAGGCTTAAGACCATACCTGCCAGACTCCAACCGCCCAAATTTCCGGCTCACCACGACCGAAAAGATGAATGGGAAAAAAGCATGCTGCGCCACTCGATCTGCAGAGGTCACAAGCGCCTCGGCCGAAGAGCGATTCAAAGGCAGATCAAGATGGAGGTAAGACCTGCGTCGGTAGGTGAATGAAGTTGGCATGAAAAAGAAGCTTCAACCGGGAATGGGGGTATTGCGATGATCCCGGCCATTTCTGGTCCGATCCATCCCGGTTAGAAGCAAAGTTTCAGTCCGCCGGCGACCTGCCTTCGGTTTCTGATCGCATTGGTTTGGGCTCTGCATGGAGCACGGTTTGGCTAGCCCCAATCCCTGTTTCAGAATTGGGCACCTCCTCCATAAAAAGTGAGCGAAGAAACGATCAGTTTTGACTTCAAAGGCTTGCCAAAAGTGAGGTCAAAAGGCGTCCTGAAAAGCACATTTTGAATCGTATGAGGTGCCCAAACTTCCTCGAACTTTGCCAACCATCCGCAGACGAAATATTTTTTCTGGAACGGCTCGGATCTGACAGGCTTTTGATCAGATGGCAGACAGAGTCAGGGTTTACACTTACCAAGTCTCGCCGGTTGAAATCACCTGAATTCCTCCAACCCTGTCCATGCAGCTATCACTGGCTGACGGGTTCTCGGAAAACTCCTCTGATACACAAAGTAGCGTTCAGGATTCAGTCCTATCAGGACGTGCCAATGAACGAATTCGGACACCCATAAACGTCGGCGAATATGGGCACACGCGTTCTTAGAGGTGTTCTTAGAATCGACATGTTCTTGCGTCACTTCCTTGGAAATCAAGGAAGTGGAGGCGAGGGGAGTTGAACCCCTGTCCGAACAACCGTTATCCGCAGCGTCTCCATGCTCAGTCTCATGTTTGATCTCGGCGGGAGGCGGCTTGAGACGGCCTACTCTTCACCCAGCGTCCTGTTGGATCTCGTTGGTCACCCGGTCGCCCGGTGATTCAACCAGCCTGGTAGTGTCGTCAGGCAGGCTACCAGACATCGCCTGCGTGACGTCGCGGGGCTTAAGCCGCGAGAGCGAGCTCGTTAGAGTTCACATTTATGTTTTTGATCCGCGATTTTAACGAGGCCAACGAATCATCCTCGGCATGCAGCTCCGAACTCAGGCTACCCGTCGAAACCAGTACGCCCCCGTTTTGGAGAAGGGCTGACAGTAGGCCCTCCGCCCCAAAGCGCAAGCCATGCCTCATCAGAGGATACAGTTTCTCCTTTCCACAATCTCCAAAGCCGCTACCCTCCGCCCCCCATGATCAAAGTCGGCCTCGTTTCCCTCGGTTGCGCGAAGAACCTCATCGACTCGGAAATCATGATCGGCCACCTTCAGCAGGCAGGCATGGTCATGACGCCCGAGCCGGACCTCGCGGATGTGCTCATCGTCAATACGTGCTCCTTCATCGATATGGCCAAGAAGGAGTCCATCGGTGCCGTGCATGATGCCGTGGACGGACGCTCGACCTCCAAGAAGCGGGCGAAGCAGAAGATCATCGTCGCCGGCTGCCTCTCGCAGCGTTTTTCCCAGGAACTCCCCACCCTGATGCCGGACGTGGATGCCTTCATCGGACTCGATCAGATCACGCAGGTGGCACCGATCATCCAGAACCTCGTCGGTGTGAAGGACCACGAGCAGGAAAACCTCGTCACGAAGCAGCCGAAATACATCCCGGACTACGATACGCCGCGCTTCCGCCTCACGCCGCAGCACATGGCCTACATCAAGATCGCCGAAGGCTGCAATCACCCCTGCTCCTTCTGCATCATCCCGCGCATCCGCGGCCGTCACCGCAGCCGCACGCAGGAGAGCATCGTGCAGGAGGCCCGCCAGCTCGTGAAAAGCGGTGTGAAGGAGATCAACCTCATCTCCCAGGACACGACCTACTTTGGCATGGACAAGTGGGAGGGCGAGCGCCCGAAGCCCCGCAGCGGCGTCGATTCAAGCAAAGGCGAATCCCTTTCCACCCTGATCCGCGAGCTGAACAAGATCGAGGGCGATTTCTGGATTCGGCTGCTCTACACGCACCCGGCGCATTGGAGCGATGATTTGATCCAAGCCATCGCCGAAAGCCCCAAAGTGGCCCGCTACATCGACATGCCGCTGCAGCACATCAGCGATCACATGCTCGACCTCATGAAGCGCGAGACCAATGGTGCCTACATCCGCGATCTCGTGAAGCGCATCCGTGCCGGCATCCCCGGCATCGCCATCCGCACCACCTTCATCGTTGGCTTCCCCGGCGAGACCGAGGCGGACTTCAACGAGCTCATCCAGTTCATCGAGGACGCGGGCTTTGAGCGTGCCGGTGTGTTCAATTACAGCCGCGAGGAAGGCACTCGCGCCGCCAGCATGGAGGATCAGATCCACCACATGACCCGCAAGGCCCGCTGGAACGAGGCCATGCGTGCCATTCAGCGTGGCGTGGAGAGATACAACCGTGCCCAGGTTGGCAAAACACTCCGCGTCCTCGTCGAGGAGCCCGGTGTGGCCCGCAGCGCCATCGACGCCCCGGACATCGACACCACTGTCTTCGTGAACAAGAAGCTCCCCGTCGGCAGCTTTGCCGATGTCACCATCAAGGAGTGGCGCGGCTACGACCTCGTCGCCGCTTGATGCAGGCGGGGTGGACCCATGTCCCCTGCCCCACCGCTGTTGAAGCCGCCCAACGGCCAGAAGATCGCGAGGGGTGGGCTGCAACAGCTCTCACTTCGAGCTGAAGGGCCGCCCCCGTCAGACTCAATGGCATGCCATTTACAGGTCGAATGGATGTCCATCTCGGTGAAGGTGAGGCGATGGCAAGGGTTCACCGCGGAGATTGGAAGAGCGCGGAGGTAGGCCTCTGGGGCTTGAACAACGCACGCCCGCTTCGTGTGCATGACTGCGTTTATGGTCGCAGCTTGGTGGTGATGCCGCGCCGATTGGTGCTTGCGCAGCTTGCGGCTGAGATGGGGGCAATCACACGGTCCTTAGGCGCTTCGCTCGAAATGAAACGCTTGGACCGCGCTCTACCGGGCCGGCGCTCCATGCGGATCGTGTGAAAGCGGCCCGTTTCCGGACCGCTTTGCAAAGGCAAGATGCCCCGATTGTATCGTTTACTGCCCTAGCAGGAGGCTGGTGGTGCCGTCGGCGAAGGTGACGTGGACAAGCAGGCGGCCAGTGGTGTCGATACAGCGGGACTCGAACTTACGGTCATCCGTGGAGGAGCCCGGCAGGCTGATCTCCGAGACGACCTTATCCCCCTCGCTGGTGCTGATGGTGTCTCCCACTTTCATCACGAGGCTCAGCGCACCGCCGCCGGAGGCCTGCTTCCAGATGCCATAGCTGCCGGTGTTCGTCGAGGCCGTGAAGGCCACTTGATCGCCATCCCCGATCACCGGGTGATCGAAATTGGTGAAGGTCTCACCACTCACGGTCTCCTCTTCTCCAAGTCTCCCACTCACCATCCCCCCTCACGCTTCCGCCTTGGTCTTCTTGAGCAGTTTGATGCCTTCGATGCGCATGGTTTTGTCCACGGCCTTGCACATGTCGTAGATGGTGAGGGCGGCGAGGCTGACGGCGGTGAGGGCTTCCATCTCGACGCCGGTGGGGGCGGTGGTGAGGGCGGTGGCGGTGATGGCGACGGCCTTGGCCTGCAGCTCGAAATCGACCTGCACCTTGGCGAGGGGGATCTGGTGGCAGAGCGGGATGAGGTGCTGCGTCTGTTTCGCGGCCTGGATGGCGGCGATGCGGGCCACGCAGAGGACATCGCCCTTTTTGAAGCCGTTCTCGCGGATGAGCCGAAGAGTCTCCGCCCGCATGACGATGCGGCCGACGGCGACTGCCTCGCGGCGCACGGCCGGTTTGGACGAGACATCGACCATGGAGGCTTCACCGCGGCGGTTCAGGTGCGTGAGGGTGCGGGGCATGCGGGGAGAAGATAGTGGGGATTACATCAACGCGAGCAAGGACTCGCGAATCTGGCCCTGCCACTTGGCAAAGTAGGCGAGCTTGGCCTGCGCGACCTGGATCTGATCGAGCGTGGCCTGATCGAGCGTGCCGAGCAATTCGGTTCGTTTGGACTCGATCTGGGTGCCGAGGTCCTCCAAGGCCTCGCGGAGCTTCATTTCCTCGGGAGCGAGCAGGGCCTTGGCGAGGGCGGAGGTGGCGGTTTGCTTCTTTTTGGCCAAGGCGGCGGCATTTTGAAGCTGCGGGCCGATTTGCGAGAAGAGCGTCATGATCTCCGCGGAGATCGGGATGGTGCGCCAGGGCACCTCGTGGAGTTCGAGCAGGTGCTTGAGGCGTTTTTCCGGGGCGAGCAGCGTCTCGTAGGCCGCGTTCACCTCGGCGGCGAGGGTGGCACTGCCGCCGGGATGATCGGGATGTGCCTCGCGGCTTTTTTGATGCCAGGCGGCCTGCAACTCGCTCTCATCGAGCAAGGCACGACGAGGCAGTCCGAGCAGCTCAAAGCAGTCTCTCATGGCCGGTCACGCGGAAAAGCTCTCGCCGCAGGAGCAGGTGACGACGGCGTTGGGGTTCTTCACTTTGAAGCCGCCCTGCTGGAGGTCATCGCTGTAGTCGAGCTCGGAACCGGAGACAAAGAGGGCGCTCTTCGGGTCGATCACGACACGCACCTCGGCGCTGGTGACCATGATGTCGCGGTTCGCCGGGCCATCGACGAGGTCCATCTTGTATTGCAGGCCGGAGCAGCCGCCGCCGACCACGGCGATGCGCAGGGCGCCGTGCTCCGCTCGCCCCTGCTTCTTCAGCAGACCGAGGAGACGGTTCGCGGCATTGGGGAGGATCTTGATGAGCTTTTCGTTGCCGATCTTGTAGCTGACGGGCGTGGCGGTCATGCGGTGTGCTTGGCAGGTGATGCGGGAGGTTTCAAGCGGCAGCTTTCCCCTTCGTCACTCGGCCAGCCACCAGCAGAAGCCTCCGCTGGGCACCGGCAGCACCTGCTCCGCGCCTTTGAGCAGCATCTCCCCCTGCTCCAGCCTGCCCTGACGACGGCCAAAAGCCTGCAACAGCAGGTGGTGCAATGACACGGGGGTGAGCTCCGGCGTGTGGCAGGAGAGCAGCACACCGAGCGGCTCGTCTGACATGAGCTTTGCGAGCAGGTCGAGGAGCTTGGGCAGATCGTTTTCGATCTTGAAGATCTCTCCGCGGGCACCGCGGCCATAGCTCGGTGGATCGAGGATGATCAAATCATAGCGCCGCTCCCGGCGCAGCTCGCGTTCGAGGAACTTCGTCACGTCGTCCACGATCCAGCGCACCGGTTTGTCCTGCAGGCCGTTGAGCGCCGCGTTCTGCCGCGCCCATTCCACCATGCCCTTGGAGGCATCCACATGGCACACCTCCGCACCTGCATGCGCCGCGGCCAGCGTGCTGCCGCCG
>CALMTT010000033.1 GCA_937872615.1 uncultured Verrucomicrobiaceae bacterium
CGTCACGTTGCACACCATCTGCCAGGACGAGCCATTGCCCGCCGCGTTCTCATCGCCCTTCCAGGTGTTTGACGCGTTGATCAGCACCTCCATCTCATCGCCGAACCACGGCCAGCCCTCGCGGGTCAGCTCATGCGCCTTCGGATTCTTCTCCGGCAGCCAGCGCTCCGTGTCGATGCCGTAGAGCACATCATCCGTCACACGAAAGGCAAAGTGCAGCCGCGTGTCGTCATACTTCACCCAGCCCGTGAGCGACAGATCCTCCTTCCGCATCGTCTGCGTGAACTGCGCCGCCCATCCCTCCACACCCTCAAACCGCGTCGCATCCTTCCACTCCGCCTCTTCGATCACCCCATCCACCTTCGGCGTCGTGCCGCGATACGCCTTTAGCTCCCGCGGCCATTCGCCGCCGCGAGCATCTGGAAGCATTGAAAGCGCAACAGCGGCGGCAATGACGAATGCCGAATGAATGAATGACGAAACAAGGCCCCGTCGCAGGACCTTCATCATTCGCCATTCCTCATTCGTCATTTCTTTTTCCCTTTCTTCTTCGCTGCCGCCGGCTTCGTCGCGCCTTGATTCTGGATCACCGCCTCCGGCTCCGGAATGCGTCCTTGGTCGTTCGTCTGCTCGATCCAGTTGGTCAGCACGCCGCTCAGACGCTCCAGCGCCGCGCGATGCTCTGGCTGATTCGATTTCACTAGGTTGTTGATCTGATGCGGATCGGCTTCGAGGTCGTAGAGCTCCTCCTCCGGCATCGTCGGCGCGGCCAGCACGGCCTGCACCGGCGTCAGCTTGTCCTGCTCCGCCAGTTCCTTGATCAGGTTCCACACGGGATACTGCTTCTCCTTGTATTCGTTGTGCTGAAGGAAAGGGCGGTCCGGCGTGAAGTTGCGGATGTAGCGGTAACGCGCATCCCGCACCGTGCGCAGTCGGAAGACCGTCATGTCACAGCGATCGCGAGCACCAAAGACATGCTCGCGCGGTGCCTCCGCCTTCTCGCCCAGGAACACCTGCCCCTGCATGCCCTCCGGCTTCGCAATGCCCGCCCATGACAGCGACGTGGCGGTCAAATCAATGCTCATCAGCAGGCGATCACTCACCGCGCCCGCCGTGAAGCCCGCCGGCACCTTCACACCCGAGGGCCAGCGCAGGATGAAGGGCACGATCAGCCCCTCCTCATAGCAAAACTGCTTCGCCCGCACATGCGCCGCGCCGTTGTCACCCACAAAGCAGATCACCGTGTTCTCATACAAACCATCGCGTTTCAGCAACTCCACGATCTTGCCGATCTTGCGGTCCAGCTCTGTCGCCGCGTCGAGATACTGCGCCCAATCCTTCCGCGTGATCTCATGGTCCGGGTAGTAAGGCGGCACCTCCACCTTCGCTGGATCGGCATGTGGCGGCGCGTGAAACGTCCGGTGAGTCTCCTGGAAGTTCACCTGTGCATAAAACGGCTGATGCGCTTTCAGATCATCCCAGCTCGCACTGTCGAAGGGCTTCTCGGGAGCCGCGAAGTTCCAGTCCGTCTTCCCCGCGCCTTTGAAGCCTACCTCGGCGGGCATCTCCTTCACATTCGCCGTGAAATAACCCGCATCACGCATCCGCTCGCTGATCAGCTTCACGCCCGCCGGCAGCGTGTAACCATCATCGCGATGACTCCGGTGATTGTGCGCTCCGATCGTCGTTTGATACATGCCCGTGTTGAAGGCACTGCGACTCGGCGAGCACACCGGCGCCGTCGTGAAGTAGCGCGTGAACCGCATGCCCTCCTTCGCCATCCCATCCAGCACCGGCGTGGATACCTCCTTCGTGCCATAGCAGCCAAGATGCGGCCCAAAATCCTCCGCGATCAACCACAGGATATTCGGACGCTCCGCCGCAGCGAGCGAGGTGACGAGGATCAAAAACAAATACAGAGGCTTCATGGCCCTCCAGCATGCCCGAAAGCCCCTCCCGAAGGCAAGCAGGGATTTGCGCGGAGCGCAGGGCGCAAGGCGCGGAGACTGGGAGACCATGAGATGGGGAGACGGGGAGACGGGGAGACAAGGAGACTGGGAGACGGGGAGACTGGGAGCGCGGACACTCCTGTCCTCTGTTCTTGGTTCGTCGTTCGTCGTTTGTCGTTCGTCGTTGGGGCCTTCATTCGTGGCCATTCGTTTTCATTCCGGCTCTCATTCGCGTTGAAAAACATTCACCCCAGAGACCGCAGAGAGCACAAAGTAGTTCGGGCTTCAGCCCGACTTCTGAGCCGAATCGATGGTTGGATGACCGGAGGGTGCGATTGCATTCGCGCCCATTCTGTCATTCAACCACGGATGCCACACGGATCACACGGACGGAACCGAAGACCGGGAGACCGTGAGTGGTGAGACTCGGAGAAAGGGAGCGTGGACACTGACCATTGTTCCTGGTTCCTCGTTCGTAGTTCGGGCTTCAGCCCGCGCCTTGTGCTCTGTAGTCCCGCCTTCAGGCGGTGGAGGGCGCGATGGCATTCCCGCCGACCATCACCCTGCCAGGTAACCGGGGCATTCCTGCCCCGCCCATCGGACTAGGACTGGCCCGGATACGGTTCACCCCATCCCGGATGCCCCGATACCCTGGCTAGGATATCGCGATAACCGATCTTGGATGGCCCACCATCCTGGCTTGGATGCCCCGACACCCTGGCTAGGATATCGCGATAACCGATCTTGGATGGCCCATCATCCTAGCTTGGATGCCCCGATACCCTGGCTAGGATATCGCAATAACCGATCTTGGATGGCCCACCATCCTAGCTTGGATGCCCCGATACCCTGGCTAGGATGTCGCGATAACCGATCTTGGATGGCCCACCATCCTAGCTTGGATACACCGATACCCTGGCTAGGAGAGACCCATATCCTACCCCGGATTTACCAAATCCGACCTCGGAATCGTGAAATCCGATCTCGGAAACGCGAAATCCGACCTCTAAAAGCCCGAAAACGGCCTCCAAACCCCGAAAACCACCCCGAAACGCCCGAAATCACGGCCCTTTCCGGGTTCTGTAGTCCCGCCTTCAGGCGGCCCATCTCCTGGTCTCCAAGTCCAAAGCCTTCCTGTCTCATAGTCTCCAATTCTCCCTGTCTCCCAGTCTTGCCATCCGTGTCATCCCCTGCTTGGGTAGGCAAAATACCGCATGGCACGCCAAGCATCCAGCCAACCCACCGACTCCATCGCCACTGGGGTAGTTTCATTCGGCATTCAGCATTCAGATTCCTTCATTTCATCGGTCCGGGTGCAGCACTTCATCCACCTCGCTCCGCAGACTGCCCTGCGCGACAGCGCAATGCTTCAAAGCGAAGCCTCACTGCAGGTCGTGAGCGAAGCGAAGGACAACATGGCCGGCTTCGTCCTCGCCAATGGCAGCATGTCCTCCAACCAGTCCGGCGAAGGCGACATCCGCGTCCGGCTACGGTCGGCAACTGGCAACCGGGCACGCAATATAGCGCCGTTACCACATTAGATGGCCATGCCAACATTTACTGAAGGATACTTGCGATATCTGATGCGACGCGAAGACGTGCGGGAGTTTCACCTTGGAGAAACTCCCGAGCAAATATTGGCTCGTTTAACGGCAGCTCAAAACAGGCTCAATACCCAAGATTATGCCATTGAGCTTTCTCCACCGTTTTGCCCGCACACGTCGAGCAAGGACTTGCTCTTCAAACCTGCTCGCTTTGAGGACAAACTCTACATTCGCCACCTCAATCGGCGCCTATGCACGGTCTACAAGGTTCGTCACGCAAACCGACACGCTATCGTGCGCCAAGTGAAGAACCTCTTGACAGCAGATGCCCATCTAAAGATTGTGAGAACAGATGTCCGCCGTTTCTTTCGGAATATTGCTTTTGACCGATTGTTGGAACGACTGCGCGTTGACGGACTCCTTTCTTCCGTCGAGCTGGAGGCCCTTGCAAGAATTGCCCACTTTGTCCAACACTACCAAACGAAAGGTGTTCCTTGGGGGCTATCCATTAGCTCGACACTTGCGGAGATTTATCTTCGTGGTTTCGATCTAGCAATTCGTTCAACCAGGCAAGTTTACTATTATCAGCGGTTCGTCGACGATATCGTCGTCTTCACGACAGGGGAACCGCAGGATGTGATCGGAATTTTGTCGCAGAATCTCGCCTCGCTCGATCTTCGCCTCAATAGTGATAAAACCGTTGTGATATCTGAGTCCCTCAGTGTGGCCGGTCAGTTCAGCTACTTGGGTTACGCCTTCAAAAGGCAACCTGAATACAATAACAAAGGGAGATTTAAAGATAAGGAGGTGGATGTCTCGGTCACGATTTCAGAGGCAAAAATCGAACGCCTTGAGCAGAGAATATCAGAATCGTTCTCCTGTTTCTACTCGGATCGTAATTGGCACAATCTTCGAGATCGTATTCGAGTGCTTACAGGAAATTACTCAATCACAAAGTCGGCACATGAGGCGCCAATAAAGACTGGCATTTACTTCAATTACATGGAGATCACAGACACGTCGCAATTGACCCGATTAGATGCCTTCTTGCGATCTAGACTGTTAGCACTTCGTAGCTATTTGGTTCGGCACGGTTGTCCATCGCCGTCGCCCCGTGTTCGCGAAATGTTCCGCTACTCATTTCAGCATGGCTTCAGTAGCCGAGTGCTTCACAGGATTTCGCCGCAACGAATATCGCAGATCGCATCAATCTGGTCCGAATGAACCACAATATCCAACAAACGGATGCTCTTCGAGCAATCTTAACTGACCTGATTCCGTATGAGGTTCCGGTGCGGTTTTCATTCATGCATTTCCATCGAGCGCTGACGGAGGGAATGACGGTTGGACCATGGGTCAGGCGATTGTTCGAAGCTGGACGAGCGCTGAAGTCTTGTTTGCCATTTTGCTATTTTATCAAAAGGAGCGAAGGCAAGAAACGGAAGCTTGGACTAGTTCACCCACTGTTGCTGAGGGACGCAGCGGCCCTGTATTCTGAACATGATGGAATTATTGTGAGCCTGTGTTGTAAAAGCTCATGGAGTCTCCGGCGCCCCGTCAGACCCGCAAAGATGTATTTCGCTCGCGAGGACAAGCCTCCGGTAAATGTGCAACAGGAAGGAGATGCGGTAGAGGACGATGGGGGTGTTCAAGAAGTAGGATTCAGTGCCGAGGAGGAGCGAATGTTTCAGGATCATGCAAGTTCCTATTTCGCCTATGAACCTTTCAATCTGTTGCAAAGGTTTTTTGAGTCAAAAGAACTGCTTGCTATCGAGCGCCGATTTTCACGGTGCCGTCGCCTCGATATCGCCAAGTGCTTTGACAACATTTATACGCACTCAATCTCGTGGGCCATAAAAGGAAAGCACGCGGCCAAGGGCGAGAAGTCATGCAAGCAGACCTTCGATGGGCGATTGGACGGACTCATGCAGGCGTCGAACCACAACGAAACTCATGGAATCCTGATCGGCTCAGAGCTATCCCGCATTTTTGCCGAGATCATATTACAGGAGGTCGATGTCCGAACCAGAGAACGACTCCATTCCACAAGTCTTAAGTGGGTAAATCAATGCACGAGCCCAGGAGGCCTTGAGGACGGCCGAGACTTCACCGTTCGGCGATATATTGACGACTACTTCGTCTTTTTTAATGAAGCGAAGGTTGCTGATGCCGTGCAGAGTGCGCTCGAATGCGAATTGGAGTTCTACAGGCTGTATCTAAATGAGAAAAAGACTACCGACATCTCCCGGCCGTTTATCGCCAAGTTGTCTGCGGCAAAAAGAGAAGCGCACTCCTTGTTTTATAACTACTTAGATTTTGATCCAAACATAGTTGGAGGGGAATCGCGGATGGGAGAACGTGGCCAGTGTCCGCGGTTTCGGTCCACTAGGCTTCTCACCGAGTTTCGGCTGAATCTTTCTAAACTCGACGTCTCAATCTCTGATGTTTCCGCTTCGCTTTTGAAGCAACTCGTCAACTTGGTGAGCAGAAAGATTGCCTTGTTCAAATCGGGACACACTTCGACTACATGCGCGAGCGAATGGCTTCGTTGTGTGATGGAAGTCGCCTTTTATTTGTTTTCTGTGGATATCCGATTCCGCACCTCAGTGTTAATCGGTCGTATTGTTTCTGATTTTGCCGAGGCATGCCCAAGTTTGCCTGGAGCGGTGGCGAATGAAGTTGAAGATTCAATCCTACGGGAATCGGTGGCAGTCTTGAATCAAGTTGTGGAAACGAGAGATGACAACCGATTGGAAATGGCGAGTTTTTTGACCTGCCTCAAAGGACTGCGAAATCATCGAAGGATACCAGAGTCTTTGGTTAGAGCTTTGGTCGGTCTTACATCCGATCAAAATGCCTCTTTGGATTACTTTTCCATCGTTTCGTTCGCATATTTTGCGGCTGACCTCTCGGAATACGCCGCGTTACAAAGGGAAATTCTCAACACTGGAATCGAGCGGGTTATCAATGCGACGAGTTTTTTAGACAATACGGAACTCCTTTGTCTTGGGCTTGATCTGCTCAGCTGCCCGTGGGTTAATCCCGCTAACAAATCGCGGTTGGCGACGAAGTTTATGCAGTGTTTGGGAACTCCTAATCCCCTGCCTGCGGAAATCGGCGGTTTAGTGAATGAGTATTCGGCAAAGATCTGGTTTTTCGATTGGCGAAGTTCAGTCTCGAATCGCGTCTACCTCCTGAAAAAAGAGCTTTCTCTAGCCTATTGAGCGGATACAATTGAGTCGCGCTGGTGAATGACCTGTTGCGAAAGCAGTAGAGGCTCTTCAGATCAGAAATGATTTGGCGGGTAATTCATACGGTTCGTGGGACGGCCGTCTTATGGAACCACGTGGGGTTTACCTCACACACACCCTTTCCTAGCGTCGCAAGGCCACCTTTCGGGGTGGCCTTGTTGTTTCTTGCGCTGTCGCCGCGCCGGAACATCATCGTCATCGCGGACGAAGCGCACCGTTCGCAATACGATCTCATCGACCGTCTCGCCCGCCACATGCGCGATGCCTTGCCGAACGCGAGCTTCATCGGCTTCACCGGCACGCCCATCGAGAAGACGGACGCGAACACACGGGCGGTCTTCGGCGATTACATCAGCATCTACGACATCCAGCGCGCCGTCGCCTACAAGGCCACGGTGCCGATCTATTACGAGAGCCGCATCGCCAAGCTGGGCCTGAACGCCAGCGCGCTGCCGAAGCTGGACGCGGAGTTTGAGGAGATCACCGAAGGCTAGGAACTGACGAAGAAGGAAAAGCTCAAAACCAAGTGGGCCGCGCTGGAGGCGCTGGTGGGCGATCCGAAACGCCTCGCCCTCATGGCCGCCGATCTGGTGGCGCATTTTGAGAAACGCACAGAAGCCATGGACGGCAAGGCGATGGTGGTCTGCATGAGCCGCCGCATCTGCGTGGACCTTTACGAAGCGATCATCAAGCTGCGCCCTGACTGGGCCAGCGCGAAGGACGACGAGGACGAAAACGTAAACCGAACTTCCAAGTTCGGTGATGGGGGAACGAACTCGGAAGTTCGTTCTACGGTGGTGAAGGTCATCATGACCGGCAGCGCCGATGACGGCCCCGAGTGGCAACCGCACACTTGACTCCTTCGTCCCCGGCTCAGTCGGGCTGCGCCCAATGCTGCGCGTTGTCCATCTCGGTCGCCCCGCTCGGCTCCTCGGTTGCAACAAGGAGAAGCGCCGCGTTGTGGCGAACCGCTTCAAGGACAGCAAGGACCCCTTCCGCACCGTGATCGTGCGCATGACATGTGCGGGCAGGAGTGCCTGCCTCACGGCATCCAACCATTCACTGATCCACCACGGGAGTCGGGCTGAAGCCCGAGCTACTTTCTTTGCGGTCCCTGCGATCTCTTGCGGCGATTCGGCTTGGGAAGTGGATGGGACCTCTGTGTCTCTCTGCGGTCTCTGTGGTGAATGCTTTTTCAACGCGAATGGAATCCGGAATGAAAACGAATGACCGCGAATGAAGGCTAAAACGGACGGTAAGAAGATTATGGGTAAGAACATTTTCCTGCCACCCATCTTCTTACCCTTCCTGCTCTTTGCGGTCCCTGCGATCTTTGGCGGCTATCTTTTTGAACGCGAATGGGAACCGGAATGAAAACGAATGGCCACGAATGTCTCTGCCCACGGCTGTCGGCGGGAATGCAATCCCGGCCTCCGGGCCTGAGCCGCCTGAAGGCGGGACGACAGAACCCGAGGCGCGGGCTGAAGCCCGAACTCCTTTTCGCGCTCCCTTTCTCCTCGTCTCATGGTCTCCCTGTCTCCTGCTCTCAGGCAAGCTTGGCTCGCTCCAGGCGCGGGGCGAGGAGGTGGATGGCGGTGAGGCCGAGGAAATAGACGGCGCCGGCGATGATGAACATGGTGAGGTAGCTGCCGGTGGATTCTTTGATGCGGCCGGAGGCGGCCTGCATGAGGATACCGCCGAGGGCTCCGGCCATGCCGCCGATGCCGACGACGGAACCGACGGCGCGACGCGGGAAGAGATCGGAGGTGAGGGTGAAGAGGTTCGCGGAGAAGCCCTGATGCGCGGCGGCGGCGAGGGAGATGAGCAGGACGGCGGTCCAGAGGTTGTCGGTGACCGGGGCGTAGGCGACGGGGAGCACGCAGAGGGCGCAGAGGAGCATGGTGAGCTTCCGCGCGGCGTTGGCGGTCCAGCCGCGTTTCAGCAGGGCGGAGGAGAACCAGCCGCCGGCGACGCTGCCAATATCGGCGAGCACATAGATGGTGATGAGCGGGGCACCGATGGTCTTGATGCTGACGCCGAAGCGCTCGGCGAAGAATTTCCCGCTCCAAAAGAGGTAGAACCACCACACGGGGTCGGTGAAGAATTTGCCCATGGCGAAGGCCCAGGTCTGGCGGTGGCCCAACAGCGGCAGCCAGGGGACGCGCGTGCTGTCTTCATCGCCATCACTGCGGATGTGGGCGAGCTCGGCGGGGGTGACTCGCGGATGCTGCTCGGGCTCGCGAAGATGTACGCGCGCCTCCCGTGACGCGCCGCGGCGGCCCGTAGAGAAAGTGGAGATCGTGCAGACTCTCGATGCGCGGCCTGCGCGCAAAGGGCAAGTGACGCTGGAACTCAAGACCACGAACGGCAAATGGATGAAGTGGATGTTCGAACCCCAGGGCGGGTATGGGCCCGAGCCGGGCACGGAGATCGAACCGCCGTCGCAGCCGGGCGTCGGGGGCGTCGCGGGCGAAACCGAACTCGACCCTCAGAATCCCGGAAATCCGCAGTCCGGAGGCAAGGGGACCGGATCGAAGGTCCTGACCCCCCCCACGCGGCCGACCAACTCGAAGACCAGCGGCGGCAGAAACACCGTGAAGATCAACACATCGCCGGCGCGATAGTCGGCAGTGAGCCAGCGGTTGCCGAGGCGGGCGCGTAGCTTGATGGGGTCACGCGAGAGCCAGCCACCAGGGGTAATATTGCCGCCACCGCCCATCTTGGTATAGCCGGCGCCCACGCGATTCTCGCAAAATTGATCGACATCCTTGGCGCCGTAACCCTGCACCAAGCGCTCGTTGCGGTGCGACTGCTCCAATACCATCAAGCCGCCCATCTGGCGACGAGTCGTAGTGCCGGCAGATTGTCCCTTGGACATTCTTCACGACACGCTCCAAATAGCATTCGGATGGAGTGACTATCATCTTCACCTATTCAATGCCGCCGGCCGGAAGTACGGACTGCCCGACCCCGACCTTCCAGAAATGGACATCGAACGCGAAGAAGAGACGCGCCTGAATGACGCGCTTATGAAGCCAAAATCGAAGATGATCTACGAATACGATTTCGGCGACAGATGGGCGCACGAAATCGTACTTGAGAAAATCATCGCCGACGAGGCGTCAGGCATTGATGACATCGTGTTTGAGATCGCGGCGGGCTCTTTGGCCACCGAGGGGGCGATCGCGTGCCTGTTCTCAAACCCGACGCGCTCCGATGGGTTCTTTTTCGACACGCACCACAACAATACTTTGCCCGTCGGCAGGAAAAATACTGGGCGAATACTCACTTTCCGCTGTGGTTGTAACCTGAACAGTGCTCGAATCTTTAATGACATATTTATAAATATCGGTTTGAAAATCCTCTCGCATGGAAGAGTAGAGAATTGAGCGGCTGTCGGGCGTAAAGGAAGGTTGATTGTCATATCCGGGACGGCGTGTGATATTCACTGGTTTTCCGATTTTCAAGCCGGATTTGGATTTTTCAATATCCGCCAAGTATAATTCCGGGT
>CALMTT010000034.1 GCA_937872615.1 uncultured Verrucomicrobiaceae bacterium
ATGGCAACAAAGCGCTGCTGGCGCTGACGGCCTCGGCAGTGCCGTTCCTGCCGATGGGCTACCTGCTGAGCGAGCACTATTTGTTTCTCTTGACCGTCAATTTCTTCGGTGGCGTGATCTGGGCGGGGCTGTCGCTCGGGTTGCAGAACTACGTCTTCGATTCACTACGGCCGGAAGAGCGCACCAGAGGAGTGGCGCTGTCCAATGCCATGAATGCGGTGGGATGGGGATTGGGCGCACTGACCGGCAGTTGGCTGGCGGTGCTGATGCCGGCGGAACTCTCGATCGGCGCCTGGCGCCTGACACCGGCCTCGAACCTGCCCTTTCTGTTTTGCCTTTCGGGGGTCTTGCGACTCGTGATCGCCGTGAGCCTGCTGCGCACGTTTGCCGAGCCCCGGCATATTGCCACCCCACCACAAGGGCATCTGGTCTGGGAACTGCCCTTGATGAAGTCCCTCATGGCGCTCATACCGTGGAGAAACTCACGCGTCGCCCCGTAGTGAAGCATCACGCGCTGGCTGTATTACATGCCCGAAGACCGGCGTTCTCCTTCTTCCTGCTTCAAGCGGTCGAACGCACGATCCGCACTCCCTTTGACCTGCTCGGATGACGGTTGGGCCATTGGTTTCGGTTTCTCACTGGCACACCCCACCACAAGCACCATCGCCGCAACCATCACACCGACTAACCCGCCTACCCGCATAGCGACACTGCTCTTTGTCTGACTCATTCCGAGCCTCCCTCGTTACATGTCACGGTACCGCCAAGTGCATTATGGGACAGGACCTTCGGACGCTCAATATAAAACGTGCGCGCCGCCGCCACGTTGACTGGCCCCGGTAAAGGCGTTATCCTCCGCAACGACGCACTTCTTTGCTGAAAGGAACCCGATGTCGCTGCATGATCGCCTCTCCGAAGACCTGAAATCGGCCATGAAGTCCAGAGATCAACTGCGCATGGACGTCATTCGCATGATCAAGGCGGCCGTGCAATACAAGGAAGTCGAACTCAAACAGGATCTCGACGATGCCGGCATGAGCCGGATCATGACCACCCTGATCAAGCAGCGCAAGGAGGCTGCTGAGCAGTTCGAGAAGGGCAATCGACAGGACTTGGCCGCGAAGGAACGGCAGGAGATCAGTATTATCGAGAGCTATCTTCCCGCCGCCCTCTCCTCCGATGAGCTGGCGAAAATTGTCGCGCTGGTCATCACAGAATCCGGCGCCACCTCGCTGAAAGACATGGGCCAGGTCATGAAAGCCGTCATGGCTCGTCTGGCCGGGCAATCCGTTGACGGCAAAGTCGTCAGTGACCTGGTCAAAACCGCTCTTCAACGCTGATCGTCCTCGCTGCCGGACTTAACCTCTTCGGTGTTTTCGCCGATACTGAATCCGACACACAGCGGCGAAGGGATAGGCCCCCGCGCCCCTCCTCTATTCCTGATGCTCCCGAGAGCGAGAAGCCGGCCCCTCACCTCTTGCCGGACAAGGCGATGACATGAGCATTTTGATTGTCGACGACTCCCCCGACCAGCAACTGCTGCTGAAGACCATTCTAAACAAGGCGGGCCACCAGGACCTGCTCATCGCGGATTCTGCGACCTCCGCCTACGACCAGCTCGGCAGTCACCAAGCTCAATCGCATGAAGGGCCTCATGCCGTCGATTTGATTCTCATGGACTTTCTCATGCCCGGCATCGACGGCGTGGCGGCCACCCGGCATATCAAGAGCCTGGAGGCGTTGCGCGACATCCCGGTGATCGTCGATTTCCACAATCTGCCGCGCATGAAGGGCGTGAACGCTCCGGATGTGTACATTCGCCGTCGCACCGGCGCCTTCCTCATCGTCGAATGTGAAAACGGTTACTACACCGGCAGCCGCGGTGGCGGCTCCGTCTTCGATGCCGAGGGCAAAAAGGTCCACACCTTCAAAGGCGATGGTGGCAAGAGCCATGCGGCCAACTTCATCGATGCCATCCGCAGCCGGAAACCGACCGATTTGAAGGCCGAAGTGGAGGACATCCACTTCTCCAGTGCCTGGTGCCATCTCGCGAACATCTCCTACCGCCTCGGGCAGAAATACGTCCGTGAGCAGGCGGAGGCTGCGGTGAAGGACTTCCAGCCTTGGAACGATGTCATCGGTGATTTCCACGAGCATTTGAAGCGCAACGAGCTGGATGACTCGACGCTCGACATCAAGATCGGCCCCATGCTGGAGATCGACGCGGAGAAGGAAACCTTCACCGGTGCCACCGCCACACCTGAGGCTCTTGCGCTGCTCACCCGCGAGTATCGCAAGGGCTACGAAGTGCCGCAGCAGGTGTAACCATTCGCCATCATGGTGCCGGGACGAGCTTCTCGCCGCTCGTCGGCATCGTTTTGGTGGGTTCGCCGGATAGAAGGCCTTGTTTCACGAGGAATTGGTCGGCGGCGATGAGTGTCACGGTCTGCCACGGGTCTTTGTTGAAGAAGCTGTGAGCCTGACCGGGAGCGAGGCGCAGGTCGATGGTCTTGGTGCCGAGGGACTTCCACTTCGCGTGTGCGATGTCCCAGCCCTTTTTCCACGTGTCCATGTCGCCAAAGAACGCGATCGCAGGTGGCAGGTCGGTCTTCAAATGGCGCAAGATGTCGATCTCGGGATCTTGGGTGTCATCGACGGCGAAAGCGGGATTGAACCACAAGTAGGCCACGACGCTGGTGTCGATGTCTTTGGGATCAGCGGGGTCGTTGAGGCCCGGATTCAGGGTGGCGAGAGCGCTGATGTGCCCGCCAGCCGATCCGCCACCGGTGATGATGCGCTGCGGATCAATGCCGAGCTCGGTCGCGTGCTGCTTGAACCAGCGAATGGCGCTTTTCGCATCGGTCACGCACACGCGTTTGCGTGTCTCGCCAGCAGGCAGCTTGGCATTTTTTGGCAGCATCTGATACTCAGACGTGGCGCAAACGAGTCCACGACTGGCAAAGTAGGCACAGGCGATGCGAAACTGGCTCAACGAGCCTCCCGTCCAGCTACCGCCGTGGAAGAGGATCATGCCGGGCACCTTGGCTTTGGCCGGATCATGCTGCGGTGGAAAGCAGATCTCCATCTGGCGCGGCTTTCCGGCGCTGTGCTTGTAGATGTAGGGCTTTCCAGCCGGTGCATCGGTGCCGATGCCGCTTTTCTTTTTCGCGGCTGTTTGGGCCAGAGCAGGAATGGAAAGGATCAGGAGGGCAAGGAGGAGGCGGTGCATGGCAAAAGGGGACTTCATTTCAGAGCTTCGGTGATGGCCTTGGCGACGGTTTCGCCCAGGAAGTCGTATCCTTGGGCGTTGAAGTGCACGTCGTCAGGATTCTGCATCGTGGCCAGATGAGGTGTGATGGCCGTGAAGAGGTCGTCGATGGCGATGCCGTGCTTTTTCATCACTGCAGCGGCGGCGGTGTTTCGCTCGGGAATGGGCGCGGCCTTGTATTTGCCGTCCTTCGTGTCCGGGCATGGCGTGCTGCTGGCCCACACCAGCTTCGCGCCGGTCTTTTTCATGCGCTCGATGAGCTGTTCGAGCCGCTGCTGGTAGTCTGCGATGGGCGTGTTGCGATCGTGGATGCCGAAATTGAAATGGATGAGGTCCCATTTTCCGTCGCCGAGCCACACGTCGATGTTTTTGAGGCCGGTGGCCGTGGGGCCGCAGTTCGCCGGAGCGCGATGCACGTTCACTTTGCCCGCGAGCGCCTTGCGCACGGCCTGCGTGTAACCACGCGAGACCGAATCGCCGATCAGCAGCACGCGGGGCAGCTTGGGATCATCCTGCACAAAATCCCAGGCGCTGGAGCGTCCGGCGATCTTTTCCCTCTTGTGAATCGGCAGGTAAAAGCCTCCGAGTTGGTCTTGCAGCACACGTTCCCATGCCTGCTGATCGGGCGGCAGCTTGGCGACGAGAGCCTGATACTTCTCATCGATCGCGGCTTCAGCCTTCGCCTTCTGCGCTGCGGCCTCGGCGGCATTCGTGGGCTCTCCTTGCGGTGGATTGGAGGACGTTTGGGCGAGCAGCAGGGCAGGGAAGGCGAGGAGGAACAGCAATCTCATGAGAAAGCTGAAACGTCCCAACCGGTGTCTCCCATGCAGATGAAAATGCATCAGCGGGCGGCCATGGCGGCCTCGATGTCATCCGCCTCGATGGGGATGTGCGCCATGAGGTCGATGTTGCCGTTTTCGCCGATGACGATGTCGTTTTCCAGACGCACGCCGAGCTTTTCCTCGCGGATGTAGATGCCGGGCTCGACGGTGAAGACCATGCCGGGCTGGATGGGCTTCCACATGTGGCCGACGTCATGCACGTCAATGCCGAGCGGGTGGCTGGTGCCGTGCGGGAAATATTTTTTGTAGGCCGGCTTGTCCGGGTCCTGCTTCGCGATGTCCTCTGGTGTGATGAGGCCGAGGCCGAGCAATTCCTCCTGCATGAGCAGGCCCACCTGCTCCTGATACTCGCGGATGATGACGCCCGGCTTCAGCATCTGGCAGCACTTTTTGAAGACGCGAAGCACCGCGTCATACACCTGGCGCTGGCGTGGGGTGAATTTGCCATTCACCGGAATCGTGCGCGTGAGGTCGGCGTTGTAGTTGCCGTAGTTCGCGGCCACATCGAGCAGCAGGAGTTCGCCATCCTGGCACTGGCAGTGATTCGTGATGTAATGCAGCACGCAGGCATTGCCGCCGGTGGCGATGATCGGCGTGTAGGCAAAGCCGCGTCCGCGTTGACGGATGAACTCATGCGCGAGCTCGGCCTCGATCTCGAATTCATGCACGCCGGGCTTCACAAACTTCAGCAGGCGGTCAAAGCCATCGCCGGTGATGCGGACGGCCTCGTTGAGCGCGGTGATTTCATGCTCGCTTTTGATGACACGCAGCTCGTGCATCAGCGGAGCGAGGCGGCGGTAGTCGTGCAGCGGATACTCCAGCTTGCAGCGATGGATGAAACGCGTCTCGCGGGTCTCCGTGGGGATGGTGGCGCGGATGTGCTCGTTGGAATTGAGATACACCTGATCGGCCTGGCACATGACCGAGCGGAATTGCGTCTCGAAATCCGTCAGCCAATGCACCCGCTGGATGCCGCTGCGCTCGGTGGCCTGTGCTTTCGTGAGCTTTTCACCTTCCCACACGGCGATGGTTTCGTTCGTCTCGCGGACGAAGAGCATCTCACGCTGCTTCGGATCGGCGGCGTCCGGGAAAAGCACGAGGATGGTCTCCTCCTGATCGATGCCGCTGAGGTAAAACTGGTCGCTGTTTTGGATGAAGGGCAGGGAACCGTCCGCGTTCGTGGGCAGCACATCGTTCGCGTGCACGATGACGAGGGAGTTGGTCGGCAGCTTGGCGTAAAGTCGCTGGCGGTTGGCAATGAAGAGGTCGGCGGGGAGGGGTTGGTAGCGCATGTGGCAAGAGTGAAACGTGAAACAGGGGCGGCGGAAAAGCGAAAAATGATGCTGTCGCGAGGTCGGGCGGGGTTCTTGATCGTTTTCGGGCTTTTTTCCGGCGAATTGCCTACAACACCGCCCGCTGCCGCACAGCCTCATACAGCACGATGGCCGTCGCCGTGGCCAGATTGAGGCTGCGGGTGCCGCCCTCGAGCATGGGGATGCGCAGGCAGTGCTCGGTATCAATGATGGAAGGCGGTATCGAGCGTGTCTCCGGTCCAAAGACGAGATAAACCTCATCGCCGGTCATTTTCGCCTCCCAATAAGTCGTGCCGCCCTCGCATTCGATGAAGTAAAACGTGCTCCCGGCCGTCGCGGAGCCGCGAAGAGCCTCCCACGAGTCCCATTGATGCACATCGACATGCTCCCAGTAGTCCAGTCCGCTGCGGCGGAGGTATTTGTCCTCGAGGCTGAAGCCCAGCGGACGGATCAAATGCAGCCGCGCACCCGTGGCAAGGCACAGCCGGCCGATGGCACCCGTGTTGTGCGGGATCTCCGGCTGGAAGAGCACGACGTGCAGCATGGATCAGGCCTTGAAGACGAACAGCTTCCGGCAGACGAAGTTCACCATCACGCTCACGAACACCAGAATGGCCTGAGCGAGGATGGTGTTGATGCCGTATTTGTGAATGAGCAACGGCCCGGCCGCGAGTCCCATTCCCAGGCTGATGTAGGCGACCACGCTGAAGTAGAAAAACTCCTTCACCCAGTGATGGCGACCGCGTTGGAAGACCCACAGCACGTTGGTGAGGTAGGCAAACACATTGCTGAAGATCGAGGCGATGCCGTTGTTGTAGAGCGAGTGCAGTGCCCGGACATCTGATGGGAGTGATGAGTCGATGGCCGGGAAATACCACGCGGAACACAACGCCCAGATGGTCTGATGTACGATGAGCGCCCCGACGCCGCAAATGCCGTATTTGATGAACTGGATCATCGGATGCGTGTCGCGGGCATGAATCCGGGCCAGGATCGTGGACCAGTCGTTTTCAGAGAAGAAGCGGCGGGCGCCGGCGAGTTGCTGCATCATTGGCCGCTAATAACCCGCATAACAAAAAACCTGTCCAACGAAGAGTTCGTCGGACAGGTCTTGGAGCCGTTGTTGCGGCAAAGAGCTATCAATAGTAGTGCCAGCGGCCGCTGCGGTCGTAGTAACCGGCATTTTGCGGTTGGGCAGGCACCCAGCGACCGCTGCGGTCGTAGTAGCCGCCCTGGGCATTGCGCTGGTCTTTGGCGTTGCCGATGGCAGCACCGCCGAGAGCACCGGCTGCCGCGCCGATGGCCGCGCCTTCCAGGCCGCGACCGCTCTGGTTGCCGATGATGCCACCGGCACCAGCGCCGATGAGCCCACCGATCACAGCGCCCTGCTGGGCACCGGGGCCGCCCGCGCAGGACATGAGCGTGGCGGAGGAGAGAACAAGTAGAATGGCTTTTTTCATGTTCGTGTGTGTTTGTTGTGTTTAGGGGGTGCCGGAATTCCAGCGCCCTCTTTGTCGCAGGCTAGGGCGTTCGTGTTCACGAGAAAAGCGAAAATTACCGCGGTGTGCACGTAAGGCTTCCGCCCGCATTCGTCATTTGACGCCCCTTTGCCACCGCGTTACAGACCGCCACCATTTCCCCCATGCGCCTGCCTACCGTTCTCCTTGCCTGTCTTCTGGTCATTCCTGCCCTCCGCGCGGAACCCCTCCCTCTCGATCATGAATGCGCAGGCTTGGTGAAGAAATACCTCACTGCCGTGGTGGAGCAGGATTGGAAAACAGCGGCTGACATGATCATCAGCGAATCGCTGGAGCGTCGTCAGCGTGAGACTGTCGGCATCATTAAGTCCGCCCCGACCATGACAGACGAGGCCGCGATGCTCGAAGGCTACAACGCCAAGGACTACAAGGAGCTCGAAAAGATGACGCCGCAGGAGTTCTATGTCGTGGACCGCAATGCCTGGCATCAAAAGCTCAAGATCGCTCCCGAGACGATGAAGCGCAAAAAGGAGACGCTGAAAATCAACATCCTCTCCGTCGCCTCCGAGCCCGAGAAGAAGTATGTCCACGTTGTGGTGCGCACCTCGCAGGAAACGCTCACGGACAAGATCGAAGAGCTTTTCCTCATCTCGTTCGTCCCGAATCCGAAGAACGCCAAGGCATGGCTGATCGCTCCTGAAATGAAGGATCGCCCAGTCATCACTCCACTGCCCGGCACCGAAGGCGCGAAGAAGGACGGCGCGGCGAAGTAATCGCTCGCTCAGGCATTTAAAAGAGCACGCAACGGCTCCAGTCGGAGCTTGCCGAGTTCCCCGCGAGGAATGGAAGGCACTTCACGCGCTTGATGGATCTTCTCAAAGGCTCGCAAGCCGTCGTTGAGGGCATTCATGAGCCTTTCGGCATCGGCTGGCGGGAGGTTGGAAAAAGCGAGCACCAGCCTCGCGCCTGCACGTTCATCGGGCATATCGCACACGGCTGCGTCGCCATGTGAAATGCCGAGAGCCAGTCGGAGGCCTTCGAGTCTTTCCTGGATGTGGCTGAGCGAGACGAATTCGCCGAGGATTTTGATCGTGCCTGCCTCGCGGCCGGTGAAGCGCAGCACAAGCTTGCCACCGACCTCACTCAAGCTCACGCGATCTCGCGTGCGCAGGCCTTCGGTGGCGGAAATTTCCGCCCACGACCAGCTTTTTGACTCGTCTCGATGAATGTAACCTTTCGCGAGAGCCGGACCTCGAATGGTGAGGATGCCATCGGAGTCGGTTTGAAGGTCCCAAAGGCTCAAAACCTCCAAATCGCCACCTGCGACGCTTTGCGAGGCAACCTGCGATGCCGTCTCGGTCATGCCATAAGTGCGCCGAATCGGCCATCCGAGGTCGAGAGCGGCCTTTTCGAGGTCAGCACTCAAAGCGGCACCACCTACCAAAACGACGCGCATGGATGCCGGGGCCTTCAAACGGGCTGTGACGAGGTCAAACACCTGTGTCGGCACCAGCGAGGTGAGCGTGCTCTTCGATCCGGTTGCGAGCTCTGCGAAGGCTTGCGCATCCCATTTGCCCTCGAGCGTCGTCACTTCACAACCCGCCGCGTAAGCCCGTGCGAGGATGCCAAAGCCTCCGACATGCCACAGCGGCAGTGCGAGCAGCCAACGATCATCTGCGGTGATGCCAAAGTGGGCGTTCACTGCCTTCGCGGACCTTTGCACGCCGTCTTTCGTGAGCACGACCCACTTCGGAGCGCCCTCGGTGCCGCTCGTTTGAAACAAACAAGTGCCCTCGTTGGGGAAACGAGCCTCCACAAAGGCCTGCAAGCCTTCCGCATTCACGCCGGGCGGCAGGGCCACATGGGCCGAGACGTTGTTCCAGAAGGTGGGCGTGAGAAAGGCGGTCATCGATCAAGCTTCGCGCAGCAGGATGGCATCGACATTGATGCCATCATAGAGCGCATCGCTGAGGATGACCAGCGGATCGCCGGGCTTGATGAGTTTTTCACGGCGCAGCAGCTCCAGCGCATGGCGGATGCTGTTCTCCGGCTGGCCTTCGGTGAATTCGAGGACGAAAGGATGCACGCCGCGGGCGGTGACGAGCGTGCGGGAGACGTGCAGCTTCGGCGTGAAGGCAAAGATCGGCGCGAACTCCGGCCGCTGATGCGCGAGCAGGTGCGCCATCACGCCGCGCAGGGTGAAG
>CALMTT010000035.1 GCA_937872615.1 uncultured Verrucomicrobiaceae bacterium
GCCCGGGCCCCGGTCCCCCGCCAGACGCTGCTCGAGGCCTTCCTCTCCACCACGACCCGCTCACCCGCGGACGGCAACGAGGAGCGGCTCCTGGACCCCGCCACGCCGAACCTCGCCCGCATCCTCGAGCGCGCCGGCTACACCACGTACCTCAAGGGCAAGTGGCACCTCACCAAGCCGATCGCCGGCGAATGGGCGCAGCCGGACTCCGACGCGATGGCGCGCGACTTCGGCATCCACGGCTGGGAGCCGCCCGACGCGGGCGAGAACACCGATCCCGACGGGTTCGGGGGCGGCACCGCCGGGAGTTCGAAGGAGGGCTTCGACGAGGACTACACCCGCCAGGCCGAGCGCTTCCTGGCTGCCGCCGACCTGCCCGAGCCGTTCTGCCTGATCGTGTCGCTCGTCAACCCGCACGACGTGCTCGGCTACCCCTCGTCCTACGCGGCCGGCGGCTACCGGCGCGAGGAGTTCGCCGGCTTGCCGGTCGGCCTGCCCGCAACGATCGACGAGAACCTGCGGGACAAGCCGACGGCGCACGCGATGCTCAAGCTCGGCCAGACCTCGTACCTCGGGGCATTGCGCACGCGGGCCGAGCAGCTGGACTACGTGCGCTTCTACGCCCACCTGCACACGCTCGTCGACGCGAAGATCGGCCGGCTGCTGGCGGCGCTGGGCGACCCGGACGACCCGCGCTCGCTGCGCGCGCGCACGGTCGTGACGCGGTTCTCCGACCACGGGGAGATGGGGCTGTCGCACGGCGGCCTGCGGCAGAAGATGTTCAACGCCTACGAGGAGACGATCCGCGTGCCGATGATCTGGTCGAATCCCGTGCTCTATCCTACCGCGCAGACGACCGACGCACTCGTCTCGCATGTCGATCTGCTGCCCACGCTTTGTGCTCTCACCGGCGTGCCGGGCTGGCAGTCGAAGGGCTTCGCAGGCGTCGATTACAGCAGCATCGTGCTGAATCCCGCCGCGGCGTCGGTGCAGGACTACATCTTGTTCACCTTCGACGACATCTACGCCGCGTCGAACGCCGCCACCTTTCCCACGGGTCCCGTCTCGCCGCCAAACCGCATCCGCATGATCCGCACGAGCGATTTCAAATACGCCCGCTACTTCGATGCCGATGGCGTGGCGGCCGATCAGCAGGAGTTTTATGATCTGCGGCCTTTGGGAGGCGATTTCAGCGCTCTTTACGGACTGCCTTTGGAGGAGAAAAACATCTCCATCTGGGCGGAGGCACTGCGCACGCTGAACAGCGAGCCCACGCTCGCCACCCCCACGCAGCAAGCTGCCCGCACGCTGCTCATGAACCAGCTCGCCACGCTGGAAGGCACCCGTCTCGCCACACGGGCCTACACATCGTCTGTGGCACCGGAGAAGATGAAATTCGAGATCAAGCGATGGACGGATCCAACCAATGGCCCGCAGGCGAAGGTTCAGCTCACCTTCAACTCGCGCATCAACACGACTTACCAGCTCCAAAAGTCCACCGATCTCGTTTCATGGTCCAACATCGGCACGACGCTCGCGGGAAACAACGGGCCTGTTTTGATGAGTGACACGCTTGGAGGTCAAAAAGCATTTTATCGCGTGCAATGGACTCAGGCGTCATGAGCCAAGAACCCTTTCATGTGATGGCGAAGCCGTCGGGGTCGAAGTGCAACCTCGACTGCAAGTACTGCTTCTACCTCGAAAAGGAAGGCCTGTATCCGAAAGGCAGCCATCGCATGACCGACGAGGCGTTGGAGCGCTTTGTCATCAGCCAGATCGCTGCTCAACCCGATGGCGCTGAGGTGCTCTTCGCGTGGCAGGGCGGCGAACCGACCCTGATGGGCGTTGAGTTTTACGAGAAGGCGGTGGCATGGCAAAAGCAGCATGCTGGTGGTCGCCGCATCGCGAATGCCTTTCAGACGAATGGTGTGCTGCTCGATGATGCATGGGGTGCCTTCTTGAAGCGCGAGAATTTCCTCGTTGGGCTCAGCATCGACGGACCGCGTGAGCTGCATGACCTCTATCGCGTGGACAAAGGCGGCAAGCCCACCTTTGACAAGGTCATGCGTGGCCTCGGCGTGCTGCAAAAGCACGGCGTGACCTTCAACACGCTCACCGTCGTGCACCGCGAGAGCGCTCGCCGGCCATTGGAGGTCTATGAATTTCTCAAAAGCATCGGCTCCACGCACATGCAGTTCATCCCTCTGGTCGATCGCATCGGCGAAGGTGAGGCGGTGAGCGAGGCAAGCGTGCTCGCGGAGGATTACGGCACCTTTTTGACCACGATCTGGGATCACTGGCTGCGGCAGGATGTCGGCCGCGTCTTTGTGCAGCTCTTTGATGTGATGCTCGGCGTGTGGATGGGCCAGCCTTCTGGCCTGTGCCTCTTCCGCGAGACCTGTGGCGATGCGGTGGCGCTGGAGCACAATGGCGATGTCTATTCCTGCGATCACTTCGTCACGCCGCGTCATCGCCTCGGCAATCTGCTCGATCAAAGCCTCGGCGATCTCGTTCGCGGCCCGCAGCAGCGCGAGTTCGGCCAAAACAAAGCTTCGATGCTTCCCGGCCACTGCCAGCGATGCGACGTGCGCTTCGCCTGCCACGGCGAGTGCCCAAAGAACCGCTTCCTCCGCACTCCCGATGGTGAACCCGGCCTCAACTACCTCTGCGCCGCCTACAAGCGCTTCTTTACCCACGCCAATCCCGGCCTCCGCGGCATGGCCTGGCTCGCCATGAACCAGCAGCCGCCCGCGAAGATCATGGAAGTGATGGCCGCGGCTTAGGCCTCGCTTTGGCAGGCAGGGAGGCGACGACGAGGTCGTAGCTGTGCTGGACGAGTTCGCGGATGAGTTTCGGGGGCACGGAACTGTCGAGGACGAGGGTGTTCCAGTGCTTCTTGTTCATGTGCCAGCCGGGTTTGATGGCTTGATATTGGTCACGAAGCTCCAGAGAGCGCTCGGGATCACACTTCAAGTTGATGCGGGCAGGATGGTCCTCGGGAACGGTGATGGCGAAGAGCTTGCCGCCGACTTTATAAACGAGCGCCTCGGGTCCAAAAGGCTGCGTTTCCTCAGCGCCGGGGAGGCTGAGGCAGAGGTCGATGACATCGGCGAGGTCCATGAGGGAGGTTAAAACGAGCTTCCGCTGGCGAAAAGACCCGAAAGCGTCAAAAAGCATCGCAATGACTTTTTTCGATGCCCTCGCCCTCAGTGCCGCCGGATGCGCGGCGGGAGCGGTGAACGCCGTGGCGGGCGGCGGGACGATGCTGACCTTTCCGGTGCTGCTGATGTGCGGTGTGCCGCCCGTGGCGGCGAATGCCACGAGCACCGTGGGCCTCGTGATCGGCACGTCGAGCAGCATCGTGAGCTTTCGCCATCATTTGAAGGCAGTGAGGGAATGGCTGCCGTGGTTCATCCCAGTAGGGACAGCAGGCGCTGCGCTGGGAAGCTGGCTGCTCACGCAGACGAGCGATGACCAGTTTTCCAAGCTCGTGCCCTTCCTCGTGCTGTTCGCCACGGTGCTGTTCTTTTTGCAGGGCTTTCTGCGCAAAGGTGGCAAGGCCTCGAAGTCGCGCACGATCTGGTTCTCGCTGGCGCTGCAACTGCCCGTGGCCATCTACGGGGCGTTTTTCGGCGCAGGAATCGGCATCCTGATGCTGGCGTCGTTTGGCTTCATGGGCATGACGCACATCCATGAGATGAACGCGCTGAAAAACCTGCTCGGCAGCCTCATCAACGTGGTCGCCGCGGTGTGGTTCATCGCCGCCGGCATGGTGCTGTGGCCGCAGGCGCTGGCACTGACGGCAGGCGCATTGATCGGCTACTACTTCGGAGCGCACTTTTCGCAGCGCATCGAGCCGCGTCGCGTGCGGCACCTGATCACGCTGATCGGGTTGGTGATCTCCGCGGTGATGTTCTGGCGGCAGTTTGGTGCCTGAACTTCCTCACGGGCGGATCGGCGGCCCATACCAGACGTAGCACATCAAATAGACGATGATGCCGGTGACGGAGACGTAGAGCCAGACCGGGACGGTCCATTTCGCCATGCGCTTGTGCTTGTCGAAGCGGTTCCGCAGCGCTGGGACGACGGTCATGATGATCATCGGCAGGTTCAGAATGGCCAGCGGGATGTGCGAGAAGAGGATGGTGAAGTAAATCGGCCGCGTGAGACCGGTGCCGGCGAACTTCACATGCCCGGCGTGGTAATGATAATAGAGGTAGCAGCCTAGAAACGCCGTCGAGAACAGCAGCGCGATGATCATGCTGGCGATGTGGGCCTTCCGCTGGCCCATTTTGATCATGACGAGGCCCAGAATGATATGCAGCAGGGCGCAGGCATTGAAGAGGGTGTAAACCTTGGGGAGTTCGAGAACGGTCATGGGGGCGGGGAGATGGAGTGGTGGAGTTCTGGAGTAATGGAGATGGTGCCAAACCATGACTCCGATGCTGGGTCAGTTCACTTTGCCATCGCGGTAGTCGATGAGCCAGCGGAGGTCGCGGCGGATCTGGTCGTTCCAATATTGGGCGGTGGTGGGATCGGCATTCATCACATCCTCGAGGCGGCGGACGTGGCCTTGGTGATCGACGACGGCGATGCGCAGGTCGTGAATGTATTTGTCATCGGGGCCGAGGCGATCTTTCTCCGGCATGTCCTCCACGGCGCGGAAGCCAAACTGACGTGTCATGTAATCGCGCACGGCCTTCTTCTCGCCGCTGAGGAACCACCAGCGGGCATCAGCGGGGATGTTGAAGTTGTTGGCAAACTTCGCCAGCATCTCGGGCGTGTCGTCAGTATCGAGTGAGAAGGACAAGAAGTGAATCTCAGGATGATCGGCGAACTCGTCGTAGAGCTTCTTCATCAGCGATGTGACCGCCGAGCAGCCCCGCGTGCAGCGGGTGAAGACCCATGAGGTAACGAGGATCTTCCCTTTGAGTTCGGCGAGGTGCACTTTTTTTCCGCTGCGCTCGGTGAGCTCCAGATCGCTCGAGAGCCGGCTCATGATCGGCGGGCGTGAGGGTGCGCCTGCGGCCTCCGCTTTTACCCGATCCATCTCCTGACGCTGGCGGAAGATGAGCCAATTGTAGAAAACGACGATGCCCAGCATCACCATGATGATCGGGATCCAGATGGACCACGGGTTCAGCGGGCGTTTGGCGGGCGGAGAGGAGGCTTCGGACATGAGGCGGGAGATTTACGAGGGAAAACGGTCTTTGGATCAGCGTTTCCAAGCCAGCACGGTGACGATCAAAATGAGCGGCAGATAGGCGAGCGTGCAAAAGAAGAGCTTTCGCGCATTCGCACGCTCCGGCTGGCGGTTGAAACGCAGTGCCAGCCAGCCCAGCCAGCCGCTGAGCAGCAGGGCGGGCGGCAAAAACCACGTGAGGCTCACTGTGGCGGTGTAGGCCGGATACAGCATCAGCAGCAGGGTGGCGATGGCATAGGCAAGCGCATGCCGCGAGGTCTTCGCGCCATGCTCATCCTCGTTCGCCAGCATGACAAAGCCGCCTTTACGATACTCGTCCCGATACATCCAGTTGATCGCCAGGAAGTGCGGGAGCTGCCAGAGGAAGAGCAGCATGAAGAGATAGATGGCTCCCGGCTCCAGCATGAGCTGCCAGCGGAAGTAGGGCGTGATGCTGGTGGCCGGTCCAGCGGCACCGGCCCAGCCGATGAGCGGGGGCAAAGCACCTGAGACAGCTCCGACGAGCGTGTTGATGGCGTTTTGACGCTTCAGCGGGGTATATATAAAGAGATACACAGCGAGCGTGGCCGCCGTGAGGGCCGCCGCCTCCACATTCACGCGATTGGCGAGGTGGATGAGCGCCACGGCGCTGAGAAACCAGCCCAAACCGAAGGCCGCGGAAGGACTCACGCGACCGGAGGGCAGCGGGCGGTCCGCTGTGCGCTGCATGCGGCTGTCCGGCTCGATTTCCATGAGCTGGTTGAAGACCGCCGCGCCGAAGGCCGCGAGCGTGCTGCCGAGGATCGTGTGCACCAGCAGCCACAGATCGAGCGGGCGCGGTGCCCGCAGCCAGAAGCCGACAAAGGTCGTCACGATCACGAGCGCACTGAGGCGGAATTTCGTGAGGGTGAGGAGGTCGCGGGCGGTCATGTGGTGTGCACTTAGCGAGAGCAGTGAAGAGGGTAAAGGTCAAGCGAGGGTCAAGGCGGGACGCACTTCCCTGTTGCCTGCTGCCTTCACCAAATGCTATCACGCCACCATGCCCGGCGTCCTCCAGCTCAACCACCTCCGCAAACTGCTCGACGACGAGTCCGAAGTGGTGCGCGAGGCGGTGCGGCGCGAGTTGACCGGCATGCGCCGCGAGCTGCCGCAGTTTTTGGAACTGCTCGACGAGCCGCTCACGC
>CALMTT010000036.1 GCA_937872615.1 uncultured Verrucomicrobiaceae bacterium
CTTTTCTCACCTTCCTCGCCTACCTCCCGCCGCATGCGCCCGTCCCCGATTCTGACTTTGCTCCTCGTCTCATCGCTCCACGCCGCCGTCGGTGATCCGCAGCTCGCCACCGATCATCCGTGGTATCCGGGCGAGCTCGCGATGTCCTCGTTTGACCGCCTCGCGGCCACGCAGTGGTCGCAGTATGTGAGGACCACGGGCGAGGACAAAGACAGCGATCATCACAAGGCGCTCGCCGCGTGGTTCTTCCGCAATACCCACTACGCCCACGGCGAGGAGGGAAAAGAAAACCTGTGGGGCAAAGGCTTCGCCAATGATTCGCAGCACGCCACACGCGAATACTGGACCGGCCTCTTCGCGCATGGCTTCGGCCTTTGCGGCACCACGCATGCGCAATGGACCGCTGAGATGGATGCGCTGCTCGGTCCCTGTCGCAGCCGCGTCACCGGCACGCACGGCCACAACAGCTTCGAGGTCTTTCTCAAAGGCGGTGTGTATGGCGACGGCCGCTGGGCCATGCTCGATCACGATCTCTCCACCGTCATTTATGATGCCATGGGCACCTCGCTGCTCGGGCTGAATGCCATCGCGCAGCACCATGAGCGCTTCGCACGACGCAATTACCATCCTGAGCGCCAAAAAGGCTGGCTCATCTGCGGCTTGCACAAAGACGACGGTGCCTCCTATGCCACCTTCAACAGCGCCGAGTATCGCGCCGGTTACGCGGGGCCTCCGCCCATCGTGCAGCTTCGCAAAGGCGAGAGCCTCCGTCGCTGGTTCGAGCCCGGACTCGCGGATGGCAAGACCTTCGTCTTCTGGGGCCGCAATCCCATGACCAAAGGCATCCCCGGCCCCGAGCGCTCCCGCACCTGGGTGAATCAGCCCGAAAAGATGCACGGCTCGAAAAACGGCACGCCGCACATCGACGGCCAGGCTCGCTACGGCAACGCCGTGTATCACTGGCAGCCCGATTTCGTCGAAGGCGTCGTCAGCAGTGATGAAAAACACGTCACGCTCGAATTCGTCACGCCCTACATCATCGGCGCCACACCGCCCGATGACAGCGAGTGGGGCATCTACAAGCCCGGCGGCAAAAATGGCCTCGTTTTGCGCGGCAGCGCCACCTGCGCCGTCTCCATCTCCACCGATGGCGGCACGTCTTGGCATGAGGCGGGCACCTTCAAAGACGGCCTCGACCTCACCGACCACGTCAAAGGCCATCGCCAGTATCATCTGCGCCTCCACGCCTCGGCCTCCGAACTCCAAAAAGCCGCCATCACGCTCACCACCATCTGCCAGGCCAATCCGGCCACCTTCCCGCGTCTCAAAGACAACGGCGCGCTCATCGTGCATGAGGCCAGCGGACGCGGCATCGTCAGCTACGGCCCGAACAAGCAGCAAGCCGCCCCACGCATCATCGAAGGCGCTTTTGATTCGCCCAAAGTCACGCTCGAATTCAAAACACCGCGTGGAGAAAGCATCCACGCCATCCACGCCGCCGCGCAGGTCGCCTCCAGCAATCCACCCAGCCCGAACATCGCCTATCACATCGACTACTCACTCGATGGCGGCCAAAAATGGTCCCCGCTGCTCAAAGACGGCCGCATCCATCGTCGCGGAACCGAGCCGAAGGACTTCTGGTCGCAGTCCATGTGGAGCGCCGCGCTCGACACCCCTGAAAACACCGCCAGCACCGTCCGCGTGCGCTTTCACAACACCGGCGGCAAGCGCTACCTCCGCGCCGAAGGCCATCTGCTCTATCCCGTCGTCGGCACCACCTCAAAAGTCACCTTCGCCTGGACCGACAGCACCGGCGAGCAGCAGCAAACCAAACTCCTCGACCATCGGGAGAGCTGGCAAATCCCCACCCGCACCGCGGTGAAGACCCGCTGGGTCGAGATCGCGCATCCGTGATTCTTCATCCACGAATAACCATGCGCCTCCTGCTACTCCTCACGTCCTCGGCTCTCGCGATCGAACCTTTGCCCGAAGGCCCCGGCATCTCTAAAACCCATCCCGGCGACTCCGGCATCGAAAAACATCCTGCGGTGCTTCTCGTCGAAAACTTCGAGGAAGGCATGTTGGAGGCCTTGAAGCCGCGTTGGAATGAAATCGAGAACAAGGATGGCAAGGTGCTCGAAATCGTGAACGAGCATCCTGCGGCCAGTTCGGGCTCGAAATGCCTCCGGGTCACCGCCACGCTCGGCGAGAACACGGGCGGGCATTTGTTCAAGCCACTCGATCCGATTCAGACTCGCGTCTTCTCGCGCTTCTATGTGAAGTTCGCCGAGGACGCGCCTTACCTGCATCATTTCAGCGGCCTAGGCGGCTACAATCCGCCCACGAACTGGCCGCAAGGCAGCGCGGGCAAGCACGCGGCGGGCGACACACGCTTCAGCGCCCGCATTGAGCCAAATGGCAGCTATGGCACGCTCGCCCTCGTCGCCAGCATGTTCGTGCGCACCGCCTGCT
>CALMTT010000037.1 GCA_937872615.1 uncultured Verrucomicrobiaceae bacterium
AGTTGTACTGCCCTTCGGTGTTCTCTCTGAAGACGACGAAGTTGATTTCCTTGCGGCCCTTGCCCTTGCGACCGGTTTTCAGGGGAATGAGTTTGTCGAGTTCGGCGTCGAAGGCGCCCGCATCCAAACCCTAGGACTCGGCAACGACTTCTACCAAACCAGCCCCGCTACTCACGTCGCGCTGATTTACCGGCAGTAGACCGCGATCAGCTCTGAAAATACGGCTTCAGCTCCGACTCGAAGTGCTGAATGGCATTCTTGATCGGCAGCGGCACACCACCGCCTAGCGCACACAACGAAGTCTGCTCCATCGTGTCGAGCAGATCGGTGAGGAGTTCACGGTCGATCTTGAAGGTGGTGTCGCCGCGGGCTTTGGCGATGAGTTCTTTACCGCGGGTGCTGCCGAGGCGGCAGGGGAAGCATTTGCCGCAGCTTTCGTCGGCGGTGAATTGGAAGAGGTGCTGGATGTATTCGATCATCGGCATCGACTCGGGGATGCTGACGACGCCTGCGTGGCCGAGGAGGAAACCGGCCTTCTTGAAGCTCTCGAAATCGACGGTGAGCTGGCTGACGTGGCTCATCGGCACGATGCCGCCGAGCGGGCCGCCGATTTGAATGGCTTTGATCTTCGATTTGAAGCCACCTGCGAGGTCGATCACCGTTTGCAGCGGCGTGCCCATGGCGACCTCGTAGATGCCGGGCTTCACGAAATGGCTGTCGAGCGATAGGAGCTTCGGGCCGCTGGACTGCGGCGTGCCGATCTGCGCGTAACCTTTACCACCGAGCGTGAGAATAGCGCGGAGGTTGGCGAAGGTTTCGACGTTGTTGACGATGGTCGGCTTGCGGTAGAGGCCCTCGTTCACGGGGAAAGGCGGACGAGTGCGCACTTCGGGTCGCAGGCCTTCGATGCTGGCGAGCAGGGCGGTTTCTTCGCCGCAGATGTAGGCACCCGCTCCTTTGATGGTCTTCAAAGCGAAGTTGAAGCCGGTGCCGAGGATGTTTTGACCGAGCAAACCGGCCGCATGCAGGTCGGCGATGGCTTGATTCACAATGGTGACGCTGTCGGGATACTCGGCACGGATGTAGAGCACGCCCGTTTCCGCTCCGGCATACCAACCGGCGACCATCATGCCCAGCAACACGCTGTGCGGCTGCTTTTCCATGAGGTATTTGTCGATGTAGGCACCCGGATCGCCCTCGTCGGCATTGCAGACGACGTATTTCACTTTGCCTTCAGCGGCACGACAACCCGCCCACTTGATCGAAAGCGGGAAACCAGCACCACCACGACCACGCAGGCCGCTGTCCTTCAATTCCACGCCGAGGGCATCGCGAGTGCCTTCGGTGATGAGCTTCTTGAAGGGCGCGTAGTAGTCCTCGATGCCTTGGAACTCCGCAGTGAGAATCGCGGGCTGAAGGTGCGAAACGACGGCATAGCGGTCTTCGCTATCGCCCTGGCCGGTTTTGAAGAGATCGCCAAGCGCCGCATCGGACTGCCCAGAGTAGTTTTTGCCGCCGAATTGCAACGCGCCGCCTTCATGGCAGCGACCAAGGCAGCAGATGTGACCGATCTCCTCCTTCTTGAAGTGGGTTTCCAGCGTGTGATGCAGCTTGTCCTGCGTTCCGGCGCACAAGCAGGCGCTGCCATTGCATACGAAGACCTTCTTCCCCTCATTTTCCTTTTTGAGGAAGTCGTAGAAGCTCACCGCTCCGAGCGTGATGGCATCGCCAAACAGATGATCCTGGCCCATCTGGTGCACGAGGTCATGCTTTTCGGCGGTGCCGTTTTTTTCGGCAGCTTCGACCATGCGTTCGAAGACGTTTTTTTCGATGCCTTTGCGGAAGGAGAGGGCGCTGAGATTTTTGGACATGCGTTGGGAGCTCTATTTATACGAAGGCTGCCGCCGCTTTGCACTACTGAAATGCGACTTCGTCGTCCCCTGCCCTACCCACGCTCAAAGCGGTAGCCCTCGCCGCGGACGGTGAGGATGTGTTTCGGCGTGTCGGGCTGGTCCTCGATCTTGCCACGGAGCCAGGCGATGTGGGTGTCCACGGTGCGCGGGGTGATGTGGGGCTGCTCTTTCCAGACATGGGCGAGAATGCGGTCGCGGGAGACGGTCTGTCCGCGGTGGTTGACGAGGAAGCGCAGCAGGTCGGCCTCTTTGGTGGTGAGCGTGAAGGCGACACCCGAGCGTGTGAAATCGTTTTTCGTGAAGTCGGCGGTCACGCGGCCGAATTCGATGCGCATGACGGGCGTGAGCTGTTCCTTGTGAACGCGGCGCAGCAGGGCGCTGACGCGGGCGATGAGCTCGTCGGGCTCGAAGGGCTTCACGAGGTAGTCATCGGCACCGCGATTGAGACC
>CALMTT010000038.1 GCA_937872615.1 uncultured Verrucomicrobiaceae bacterium
CAGCGCGATGCCGAGGTAGCGGGCCAGGTAGACGTGCTCGAAGTAGGTCTCGTTGAAGGGGCCGGGGGTGAGCAGTACGGTGAGCGGCGGCTCGCCATCGCTCGGCGCCTGGGCTGCGAGGGCACGCTGCAGGCCGCCGAGGCGACGTGGCGTGCCGATCAGGCCAAAGCCGGCGCCGCGCAGGTTGCGGCGATTGCCACGAAACAGACGGCAATACAGCAGTGGGGAACGGAACTCGTGCGCGCAGCGACGGCAAACGCACCCGCGTGGGCAACAAGCCCGACATCATGCCCGGCCCCGGCGACACCTTCGTCACCGCTGGGCCTGCCTGGGCCACTTTGTCGAACACGCCCTTTCGCTCTCACAAGCAAACGAACTACGAAGGCGGCATCTCCGCGCCGCTGATCGCCTGGTGGCCTGGAGTCGTGAAAGCCGGCCAAATCAGCGCCGAGCTCAGCCACATCACCGACATCACCGCGACCGTTTTCGATGTTTCCGGTCAAAACTACCCCGAAGCCTTCGACAACCGCACCGTTGCTCCGATGGACGGAAAATCGCTGTGCCCCGTTTTGAAAGGAAAACCGCGAAACGGCCACGAAAGCCTCTGCTGGGCCACGAGCGGCCACAAAGCCGTCCGCATCGCGAATTGGAAGCTCGTCGCCGCGCCGAAGGGCAAATGGCAGCTCTATGATTTGAGCAAGGATCGCGCTGAAACCCGCGATTTATCGTCCGCCCATCCTGAACGCGTCGCTGAAATGAACGAGGTCTTTGAGCAGTGGCAGAAAGCGCGGTGAAAATGCGTGCGTATGGGCAGAAGTGATTCAGCCCGTTTCCATCTCCCGTCGCCAGATGCTCCAAACCGCCTCGTGTGGTTTTGGCTATTTGGCGATGTCTGGGATCGCGGGGGCTAGTTTGACAGCGAGACCGCCCAAACTGCGCGCGAGGGCACAACGCGTGATCTTCCTGAACATGGCCGGAGCGCCGGCGCAGCTCGACACCTTTGATTACAAGCCGCAAACCGGCCAGAAGCCGCACGCGGGCTCAATTGCGAATTTCAAGCAGCGCGGCAGCAGCGGGCTGTGGGTGTCGGATTTGCTGCCAAACCTCGCGCGGCATGCGGACAAGCTCTGCGTCATCAAATCGATGACTGCGGACACGAGCATTCATGCGCAGTCGATGCTGCAACTGCACACCGGCGACCGTCTGCGGCCCTGTCCGAGCATGGGAGCATGGGTGGCATATGGCCTCGGCACCGAGAATCAAAACCTGCCAGGGTTTATCAGCTTCAACACCGCAAAGCCCTCCGAATACGCGGCCATGCAGCTCCCGGCGGTTTTTGGTGGCACGCCCATCGGCGTGAATGGCGAGGACATGAGCAAGGCGACGATCAGCAACATCACGGGCGATCATCTGCCCATGAATGTGAAGCGCCGGCAGCTCGATCTCATCCAGGCGATGAATCGTGACCACGCAGGCCTGCGTGGTGATGATGCGCAGCTCGAAGGCGTCATCCAGACGATGGAACTCGGCTTTCGCATGCAGGCGCAGGCCCCGGAGTTGCTCGACATCAGCCAAGAGTCGAAAGCGACCCTCGAACGCTACGCCGTCGGCAAAAACTACTCTGTCGGCACCTGCAAAGGCAGCGACTTTGGCCGCCAGTGCCTGCTCGCGCGGCGGTTCTGCGAGGCGGGCGTGCGCTTCATCGAGATCACGCATGGCAGTTGGGACCAGCACACGGATCATCGTCGTGATTTGACCGCGAACTGCGCCACCACCGATGCGCCGATCGCGGCGTTGCTCGATGATCTGGATGAGCGCGGGCTTTTGGAAGACACGCTCGTCATCTGGGGCGGTGAGTTTGGCCGTCCGGGCCTCACACCGGGTGCTGACAAGGATCAAACCGGGCACCAGCATCGCGCCTTCACCTTCTGGATGGCCGGTGGCGGCGTGAAGGCCGGCCATGCGCATGGCGAAACGAGCCACGATGGCAGCACCGTAGTCGATGGCGCGGTGCATTTCCGCGATCTGCACGCCACGATCCTTCATCTGCTCGGCCTCGATCACGAAAAACTCGCCGTCGCCAGCGGCGGTCGCCGTATCCGCCTCACTGGATTGCAAGGGGGCAAGGTGGTGAAAGGCATCATGGCATGAAGAGCCTTTGTTGATGGCTGTTCACACAGAGCCATCTCGTTCGCGGTGACAGGAATGAGAACTCGATGAAGTGGACACTGGACACAGTGCTGGCACTTGAGGCACTTTTTCGCAGGATGCCGATAAAATGCCTTTTGGTATACCGTTTGCATGTCACCAATCAGTATACTGTAATGAGTTCATCGCCCCTCGCGCCATCTTCTCGCACTGATTCCGCCTCCGACATGCTTCGAAGGGAGATCCTCGATGGACGGGCGGCTCCGGGCGATCTTCTGGCAGAGTCGGCAGTGGCTAGGAGACTCGGAGTAAGTCGCGTGCCGGTGCGGGAGGCATTGTTTACCTTGGAACGGGACGGACTTGTCGAGTTCAGCGAGACCGGTCGGGCTTATGTGAAGCATTTGGCCCCGCAGGACTTCGAGGAGCTTTTTATCCTGCGCCTGGCCTTGGAGCCGCTGGCTTCGCGTCTGGCCACTCCTCAAATCCGTGCAACGGCGGAAGCCTTGGAGCGAAACATCGCAGCCACACGACGTGCCAGGACCGTCCAGCAGGTAACGCGGCTCGACCTGGATTTCCACGAGATCATCCTCGCCGCCTCTGGCAACGCGCGACTGCTGAAGCTTTGGTCTTCCCTGCGTGCGGAGCTCGAATTGTGGCTCGGACGCCTCCACCGCCATCATCAATTTCAAACCAGCGACACCCAGCGCGAAACCATCACCGCGCACGAGACGATCGTGAAGGCTTTCCGCACGCAAACACCGGCCGAATGCGAGCGCCTCATGCGCCAGCACATCCAGGGCTGGCGCGAATGGCTTCCCGTGCTGCCGGAGAACGACTGAACCAGGAAACAAGAACAACCATGACCACCCACCGTTTCAACCGTCGAGCCTTCCTGCGTGGCGCAGGCGTCACCATGGCGCTGCCGTGGATGGAGTCTGTCAATGTCTGGGGCGATGAGCCGAAGAAAAACAAACCAGCCAGCGAGGCCCCGGTGCGCTTGTGCGTGACGTTTTCCGGCAACGGCTTCCAATCCAAGGAATGGTGGGCGAAGGGCGAGGGCAAGGCGATGGAACTCGGTCGCGTGCTGGAGCCGCTGAAGGACTTCCGCGAGAGGCTGCTCTTTGTGCGCGGCCTGTATCATGAGGAGGCTCGCAAGGGCAACATCCACTCCTCGCAGACCGGCAACATGCTCTCCGGAGCACCCATCGCGAGCGGCGGTGAGATCCGCAGCGGCACGAGCTTCGATCAAATGCTCGCGCAGACCTACGGCCGCTCCACGAAGGTACCGAGCCTCGTGCTCGCCTGCGAGAAATCGAACCCGAGCGTGCACAAGAACTACTCGATGCTCTACAGCTCGCATATCTCGTGGTCTTCGCCCACCACGCCGACGCCGTTGGAGCTTTACCCCGCGCTCGCGTTTGATCGGCTCTTCAAAGACGAGTCCTCGCCTGCGGACAAGAGCGTGCTGGACGCCGTGCTAGCCGATGCGCGGGACCTCCGCCGTGACATCAGCGCCAGCGACCAACGGAAGCTCGACGAGTATCTCGATAGCGTGCGCGAGGTGGAGAAGCGCATCGAAAACGCCGGCAAACGCGGCGAACTGCAAGGCTGGCGACCCACTTTGGACAAGCCGAACATGCAGCGCCCCGCCGACGGCATTCCGCAGGACATTGCGGAGCACATGACGCTCATGTGCGACATCCTCGTGCTCGGCTTCCAGACCGACACGACGCGCATCACCACGCTGAAGCTCAACAACGACCACAGCGCCCTCCGCTTCCCGAATCTCCCCAGCGTGCAGCAGCCCGGCCACGGCATCGACTACATGATCCACCACCTCCTCAGTCACAGCGACGGCGAGGACTATCTCAAAGTGAACCAGCTCTTCATGGAGCAGCTCGCCTACCTCGCACGAAAGATGGATGGCATCCGCGAGGGCGAGCGCACGCTGCTCGACAACACTATGCTCATGCACTGTTCCAGCATGATGGTCGGCGCGAAGCACAACAACGACGAGCTGCCCGTCATCGTGCTCGGCGGCGCGGGCGGTCGTTTGAAGGGCGGTCGCGTGCTCGACTACAAAGACAAGCCCGAGCGGCAGCTCTGCCGTCTCTTCATGACGATGATGGATAAGATGGATGTGCGCCCGAAGACCTTCGGCGATGCCAAACTCATGCTGGAGGAAGTGTGATGCGTTTTCTGCTTCCCCTGCTTCTTGCGGCCTCGGCTGACGCCATCGAGACTCGCGCCATCCTTCAAACCTACTGCCTCAACTGCCACTCGACGAAAGAGCAGAAGGGCGATCTCGATCTCGAAGGCTCGGACATCCAAAAAGAACCGCACGTTTGGGAAAACGTGCTCGACCAGATGCAGCTCGGCGAGATGCCGCCAAAGAAGGAAAAGCAGCTCTCCGCAGCGGAGAAAAAACAACTCACCGACTGGGTGCGTGGCACGCTGGATCAAATCGCTCTCGCGAACGCGGGTGATCCCGGCCCTGTCGTGCTGCGTCGGCTCTCGAACATGGAATACACCTACACGCTGCGTGATTTGACCGGCGTGGAGTCGCTCGATCCCGCGCGTGAGTTTCCCGTCGATGGCGCGGCAGGTGAGGGATTCACCAACGCAGGTGCGGCACTGGTGATGTCGCCCGCGTTGCTCACGAAGTATCTCGATGCAGCGAAGGAAGTAGCCGCACATGCCGTCTTCACACCACATGGCATGAGGTGGTCAGCGAGCACATCATCGCAAGATTGGACAGATGAGGCTCTCGCACGCATTCGTGGCATTTACGCCAAACACACGACTTCCGGCGAGGCATCGCAAACGGTCGCGCAAGGCATCAAGCTCGACACCGGCACCGGCAGCGGGCGTTTGCCGCTCGCGAAGTATCTCGATGCGCTGCAAGGCCGAGGCAGCGCAGACGGCTTGAGTCCGAAATACCTGCAAATCCTCCGCGAGGCACTCACGAGCACCAAGAAGTCTGTTTTGCTCGATCCACTGCGGGCGAAGTTCCGCGAGAAAAAGCTCACCGCGGCCGACATCGAGCCCTGGCAGCAGGTTTTGTGGCGATTCGCCAACGTCGGCCACATTGGCAAGCAAAACGGCCCGAAGGCCTGGCAGGAACCAGTCACGCCGCTCGTGCCGAAACACGAGATGCGCGTCAAACTGGCCTCCACGAGCGATGTGACGCTCTATTTGACCACCACCGACGCGGGCGATGGCAGCGCCGATGATAACGTGATCTGGGAGAATCCGCGTCTCGTCGCTCCCGGCAGGCCCGATCTGCCCATCAGCGGCCTTCCCGCGCTCGTGAAGCATCTCGAAGCTCAACGCGAAAAGATCATCGCGAACACCGAGAAGTGCCTGAACGCCATTGCGAGTGGCAAGGACGATGCTGATCCCACTTTGATGGCCGCGTGGCGCGAATACCTCGGCTTTGGCACCACGAAGCTCGAACCGCTGCTCACGAAGAAGCTTGAGAGCACACCCGACTACAACTTCATCAAAGGCTGGCAGGGCGAGCAGGCGCTCAGTGTCCTCGCCAACTCATCCGCTGCCACCGTGCGCACGCCCGGCGTGATGAAGGCGCACAGCATCGCCACGCATCCCTCGCCCACACGGGCATCAGTCATCGCTTGGAAGGCTGAAAAAGCCGCCACGCTCCGCATTCAAGGCGATGTCGCCGACGTCCATCCCGAATGCGGCAATGGCGTCACTTGGCAGCTCGAAGTGCGCCGTGGTCACAGCAGCGAGGTGCTGGCGAAAGGCGAAACGAAGGGGGCGCAGGTCCAAACGGTCGGTCCATTTGAAAACGTGCGTGTTGAGGCCGGACAAGTCGTCGCGCTCGTCATCGGTCCGCGCGATGGAAACCACGTCTGTGATCTTACCGCGGTGAATGTGACGCTCAATGATGGCCAAAAGACTTGGGACCTCGCCAAAGATGTCTCGCCAAACATCCTCGCAGGCAATCCCAACGGCCCCTGGCACTTCCTCAGCCAGCCCGCGACCCTCGAAGCCGCGCCCGATCTGCCCGCGGTGATCGCCGAATGGCGGAAGAAACCCTCTCCAGAGTTTGCCGTGAAGGTGCGGCAGTTTTTGGAGAAGGATTTTCCGCTCACTTCACCGCTGCTTCGCCCATTCCTGTCGATCGGGTCAGCCACGTCAATCCCGTCAAACCTAACGGCCCAATCCCCTTCCATCCTCGAAGTCCAAATCCCCGCAGCTCTCGCCAACGGCACTGAGTTCGTCGTTACTGGCAAACTGACCTCCAAAACTTCTGGCAGCGTGCAGATGCAGGTGCTCACGGAGAAGCCAGATGCCTCCAAAAGCCTCGTGGCCGGGAAATCGGAGTCCGCTGTCAAAAGCGGCCAGTGGAGTGACAACAACCTCGTCACGCAGCACAGTGCTCCCATCATCGTGAATGACGCCAGCGAGTCCCGCGGACGTTTTGAGGCAGCATTTGAAGAGTTTCGCGCTCTTTTCCCCATCGCACTGTGCTACACGCGCATCGTGCCGGTGGACGAGGTCGTCACGCTGACGCTGTTTTATCGCGAGGATGAGGCATTGCGCCGTTTGATGCTCGCCGAAGCAGAAACACGCGAACTCGACCAGGCCTGGGACGAGCTTCTTTTCGTCAGCGAGGCCCCGCTGAAGCAGGTGGATGTCTTTGAGCAGCTTTTCCAGTTCGCCACGCAAGACGCCAAACCCAGCGCCTTCGAGCCGATGCGCGAGCCCATCCTGCAAGCCGCAGCCAGGTTCAAAGAGCTGCAAAAAGCCGCCATCGAGCCGCAAAAGGCCGCAGTGCTGGCTTTCGCCGAAAAAGCCTGGCGTCGGCCGCTCTCTGAAAAAGAGATCACGGGCCTGAAAGCCTTCGATCCGCGCCTCATGCTCGTTCGCATTCTCACCTCGCCCGCGTTCTTGTATCGCGGAGAGAAAGCACTGGCGAAAACAGGGCCGGTGAGCCCGCAGGAGATTGCGACGCGGCTCAGCTACTTTTTGTGGTCTTCAGCGCCGGACGAAGAACTGCGATCCAGCGACCTGAGTGAGCTTAGTGACCAGACTCGCCGAATGTTGAAGAGCGACAAAGTGCGCCGCCTCGCTCTGGAGTTCGGCTGCCAATACCTCCACGTCCGCGACGTCGCCACCCTCGACGAAAAGAGCGAACGCCACTTCCCCACCTTCCTTGATCTCCGCGACGACATGCAGGAGGAGGTCACTCGCTTCTTCATCGACCTCATCCAAAACAACCGCAGCATTTTGAGCTTGTTGGATGCTGATCACACATTTGTGAATGCCGAGCTGGCGAAGCATTATGGCTTGGATGTAGAACGACTTTCCAAAGTCGTTCCCTCAAAACTCGAATCTGGAGATTCGAGCTACGGCCGCATCGACGGTCTCCACGCCCAGGGCCGCGGCGGCATCCTCGGTTTCGCAGCCACACTTGCCAAGCAAGCCGGAGCTTCGCGCAACAGCGCCATCTTGCGTGGCACTTGGCTGACCGAAGTTGTGCTCGGCGAGAGACTGCCTATTCCGCCGAAAGGCGTGCCCGTTTTGCCGGAAGAAGCCCCTGCCGATCTCACCGAGCGCCAGCTCATCGAGAGACACAGCCGCGATGAAAACTGCATGGGCTGCCACAAGCGCATCGATCCTTACGGCTTCGCTTTGGAAGGCTTCGACGCCATTGGGCGTGCTCGTAAAGCCGACACAAGGACCGTTTTGCCCGATGGAACCGCCGTGGACGGCCTCGCGAGCCTGCGTGACTACCTGCTCACGAAGCGTCGCGATGATTTCACGCATCAGTTTTGCCGCAAACTGCTTGGTTATGCGCTGGGACGCAGCGTGCAGCTCTCCGACAAGCCACTCATCGAAGCGATGATGAAAAGTGATCTGCGTTTTGGCACGCTGGTGGAGCAAATCGTGAAAAGCAGGCAGTTCCGCGAGGCTCGCGGAGGATGACGCTGATTTTTTTCGGCAAACTTCGTCCGTTCCGGCAGTTTTCATGCACACCACCATGCACCGCACCTTCCTCACGCTCATCGTCGCTGTTTCGGCATTCGTCATTCCGCATTCGTCATTTGCGGCGCAGCCGCTCAATGTGCTCTTCATCGCCGTCGATGACCTGCGTCCTGATATCGGCTGCTATGGCGTGAAGCATGCGAAGACGCCGAACATCGACCGACTCGCGGCTCGCGGCATCGTTTTCGACAAAGCCTACTGCGCCCAGGCGGTGTGCAGCCCATCACGCACCGCCATCCTCACCGGTTTGCGGCCGGACACGACGAAGGTGTGGGACCTCGACACGCACTTCAGAGATGCGCAGCCGAACTGCGTGACCTTGCCGCAGCATTTCCGCCAAAACGGCTACCACACCTCCGCACTCGGCAAGATCGAGCATCACGGCTTTGAAGACGGCCCGTCGTGGACCGAGCCGCGCTGGTTCCCGAGCGGCGAGATGGTCAAAGTGGACGAGCAGGACTGGACGAAGCACACGATCACCCGCTTTGAAGGCGTGCCGAGCGAGTTCGCGAATCCGATCGAGGGCGGCGAGAAGCGCAAAGGCGGCAAATCGGCCAAAAAAGGCCCCGCGTATGAAGTGAGCCCGAAAAGCGATGAGCAGCTCCCCGATGGCGCAGTGGCCGTGGAGGCCGTGAAACGCCTCGCAGCACTCAAAGCCGCCGGGAAGCCGTTTTTCTTCGGCGTTGGCTTTGTGAAGCCGCATCTGCCCTTCGTCGCGCCGAAGAAGTATTGGGACATGCACGATGCCGAGACGATCCCCGGCCCCACGTTTGTCACCTACCCGGAAGGCACGCCAGATTTCGTCGGTCACACGAATGGCGAGCTGCATGCCTATCCCGGCACGCCAACGGAAAATCCCATCCCCGACGCCTTCGCCAAAACCCTGCGCCATGGTTACAACGCCTGCATCAGCTACACCGATGCGCAGATCGGCAAGGTGCTCGATGCGCTCGATAAAGAAGGTCTCGCCGACAGCACCGTCATCGTTTTGTGGGGCGATCACGGCTGGCAGCTCGGCGAGCACGGCCTGTGGCACAAGCATACGAACTTCGAGATCGCCGCACGTGCGCCATTGCTCATCGCTTTGCCAAAAAGCGCCACTGCGGGGAAACACTGCGCCGCGCCCGTCGAGTTCGTCGATGTCTATCCCACGCTCGCCGACGTGTGCGGCCTGAAAGTGCCGCAAGGCCTCGCTGGCATGAGTTTGAAGCCCTACCTCGAAAATCCCGACACGCCGATGCAGAAGCCCGCCATCAGCGTGTATCCCAAATCCTCGAAAGAGCACGGCGGTGCCCTCATGGGCTACAGCGTGCGCAGCGAACGCTGGCGCGGCACCTTCTGGCGCAAGCGCAACGCCGCCGACATCGGCTTCATCGAGCTCTACGACCATCAAAACGACCCGAACGAGACCGTGAACCTCGCCACCAAGCCCGAGCACGCCGAAGTGATCGCCTCACTGCAAAAACACCTCCCACCTGTGGGCAGCGATTTCGCACCGAAGAAGAGCGGCAAGGTCGCCAAAGCCGTCGGCGGCAGCAAAAGCAAAGGCTACGACCCCAACGAGCCCCGCGACAAACGCTACGACCGCCTCTACCCCGGCAAGCCCAAGCTCACCGAGGCCGAATACCTCGCCGGCCAAGGCGGCGACCAAGCCGAATCCAAGGCCCGCTTCGTCAAACTCGATGCCGACAAAGATGGCTTCGTTAGCCGCGATGAGTTCATCAGCAGCGGGAAGAAGAAGTGAGTGAGAGTGTGGTGCAGTCCTATGAAATGATCGTGAAGTCTGCCGCACAGATCACTTCTTCCTCGGTGGTATGCGGAAACAGCTCTCCAGCATGAGTGCGCCGAGCGCGGTGCACTCCACTTCGCTGGCGGAGAACACAGCTCTCGGGCGCTGCCAGCTTCCCGTGGAGGACTGGCTGGCGATCAAGACAGGCATGGCGGTCTCGTTCCAGACTTTCCATTTTCGGCTGCCTTCGAGCGTCATCGCCAGAGTGGTGAAATACCAAGCAGAAAGGTCGGCGTCTGCCCACTGGGGTTTGGTTTCATAGACGCTCTCGGCGATGGCGTTAGTTCCCTGGCCGATACTTACCCTCAGGTTTTCTGTCACATAGAGGAGGCCGAAGATAGTGGCGGCCATTCGCGCATCAGGATTGGTGCCGTCTGACTGGGGAGTGGTGTTTCTGAAATCGTTCCAAAGCACACCAGATGACTCAAAGACTCCTGTGATCTCCTTGTCCTTGATCTCAGACTCTAGGGCGATCTTGAGCGCCTGAAGGTTCAAGGCCGTGGTGAAGAAATCCTTGGTGGGCTGCTCGGGTTCGGATCTCTCCCAGTAACCATTGCCACCATTCTTCCCGGCCCAGGTGTGGTTATGGAGGCGATTACGAAGAATAAGGCCAACGGCCCTCTCATAAACCTCACGTAGTCCCGGCAGGGTCTTGAGCCCAGAGCGTCCGGTTTGATAAAGCTCGCCCAGAGCAGTGGTCGCGATTGGGTGTTCCTTGGCGGCAGACGGGCTGGCGGGAGATTCCGAGAGCAGCCCGTCCCGGTTCTTCCTGCCCGCTTCGATCAAGAACATCGCGGCCTTCAGAACGACATCACTATAGGCCATGGATTCGGTAGTCTCGCAGCGGCCCAGGAACGCCAGCAAGCTCAGGCCCGTGACACCGCAGCGGTTTTCACTGCCCCACGACCCATCGGGGTTCTGGTGGGTAGCCAAAAACTCCAGCGCACGACCCGTGACCGCGTCAGCTCCAGGCTTAGCTCCGTAGGCTACCAGTTTTTCCCGACGCGCGGAGCCGCACCGAGATTGCCATTCCACAGTGGCATTGGCGGGCAGTGGCACCGTTTCGAAGCCCGCTGCCTTCGCGATCTCCTGGTAGCGCGTTTTGATCTTGGCCACATCCAGGCGGGAGCTGTCTCGTGAACTCTTCGTCAGCTCGCGCAGATAGCCCTCATAGAGCGCTGGCGGAACCGGCTTGCCCTTGCGCCCAGCTTCGATCGCCTTGCGGGCATCGCGATACTTCGTGCGCAGTTTTGCCACGGCGGGATGCACGTCAGGCGTGTCCTCGGCAGGCATTACCCGCGTGGCCAGGAAGCGATCACGTTCTCTGATCAGCGCAGCCGCGTCGGCGGAAGCGTTTCGCCGCTGAGCATCCGCAATCGCCTGAGGAAAGCCATTTGCCGCAAGGCTCTTGTCCAGCGCAGCGAAGTCGGCATTCACCATCTTCTCAGCCTCCCGATCAAATGCGGCGCGGAACAGGGACTCGATTTGATTCAATCGCTCAGTGGTCGCGTCGCTCGTTTCTTTCACCGGAATGCTTGGAGGTGGCGATGCCTTGGCAGGTGCCATGGTAACGCTGGCAGTGCTTTCGTTGGTTTCGATGACACACCGGAAGCCGATGGTTCCAATGCGAAGCCCTGATGGCTGTCCGCCGTTACCTGGGACGGACGCGAGCAACTGATCCCAGGCTTTGGGAGACACGAAAGACGGGCCGCGAAGAATGCGGTGATCGCCTTTGGTAGTGAACTCGAGCACCCATTCGCCGACGTTGCCGCAAAGGTCGTAGATTCCGAGTTCGTTGGGCGGAAAACTCATCGCCGGAGCTGTGGTAGCAAAGCCATCGTTGTAGTCTGCAACGATGTCGGCCTTCGGATTTCTAGCCTTCAAGGTTTCGTCAGCGATGTTGCCAGCGCCGTTGGGCGGTGGCCACTCTCTGCCCCATGGATACACGCCAGCCAGATTGGCTTTCAGTTGCTCCTGAGTGGCACCCTCTGGCTCGAGGGGACCCGTTCCGACAGCCCAGCTCCACTCCATCCAACGTGGCAGACGGTAGGTGCGTCCTTCCTTCTTGCTCAACCATTGGCAGAAAGCCTCCGCGTCGAAGGAGCTAACAGCAACAACGGGATGATCATCGCCCTCGCTGACTGGCAAACCTGAGTCGGTGGGACTCTTCCAAGCGTCGTCAACCTTGTCATCGGAGGCCGCAAACGCTG
>CALMTT010000039.1 GCA_937872615.1 uncultured Verrucomicrobiaceae bacterium
CGGATCGGTCACGGTCACCGATTTGGAAAGCGGCAGCGTGCCGCCCTTCATATCGCTCACGGTGAGATTCAGCGTGTAGCTGCCGCCCACGGTCCAGGTTTGAGCGATGCCGGAGGAGTTGCCGGGCACGCTGCCATCGCCGGTATTCCATGAATAAGCGAGAGTATCGCCATTCGCATCGCTGGCGGAGACGGAATACAGATTGCTCGTGCGGGCAGGCACGGTGGCGAGGCCGCTGATGGCTCCAGCGGTAGGCGCGGCATTGCCGGGGAAGGGTCCAAAGTTCACCCGAACATCGAGGTAAGCATTGTCACCGCTGCCGCCGAGGGCCAGCGGCGTGATGAAGGCATTCGAGGAAGCCTCCGCAAAGGTGCTGCCGAGCGGGATGGGCGCGTCGGATTTCACGCCGCTCGTCGCCGGTGTGGTATCGACGAGCCAGCTCCGTGTCTGACCGGGCCGCTGCCACACCATGTAAGCGCCTTTTTCGAAGAACGGGATGCCCACATAGAGCGGGCGATAGTTCAGCCAAAGATACTCCTCATTCCCGGAGACGGCGCTGCGGGTGATGCGCACGCCGCGCGGCGTGCCGGTGGTGAACTGGCTGTCGATGCGATGCACGCGATACGTCGCCGAGCCACCGGCGGTCGCATCGCTCCACTCGCTGGAGGTCAGCCAGTTCAGCTTCGCCTTTGCCTGCGCATGAAAGTGGCCTTTCGGCAGGTCGCCATCGCCCATGATATCGTAGTCATCGCCATACTCGACGTTCGTCCCGGTGCCGAAGACGCTGCCATCGCTCGTCTGCCAGAAGCTGGAGTGGCCGATGCCGTAGTTGTGCCCGAATTCGTGGGTGAAAACACCGTCGCTGATGCTGCCCTGCATCCACAGGTTGCCACCGCCCGCGAGGCCCGCATAAGTCACGCCACCGCTGATCATGCCCATGCTGCCAAACAGCACGCCTACGATGTCGTAGGTGCCGAGGCCGCTGCCATCGCCGTTCGTGTTGTTGCTCACCGGGCCGATGTCGATGGCCGCGTCAGCGCCGCTGCGGAGGTTGCGGAAGGTGTTTCGCGCATCACGCAGCAGTTCGCTGTTCCGGCTGGCGCCGCCATTCACATAGTAGGCGGAGGTCTGCGGCATGCGGTAGAGGTTCTCGCTCACGCCTGCGATGATCCAGGTCTTGCCGTAGGACATGGCGCGGATCTGATCGGACACCGCGCCGTTCATCACCGCCGCTGTCGTGGCCGGCGAATAAGAGAGGCCTGTGAGGTCGCTGAAGTCCGCCCGGATCAAAAAGACATTTTTCGGATTCTCCGTCCACGCATCCGCCTGCATCTGCTCGGCAGCTTGAGCACCCGAAAGGTCAAAACCGCCGCTGCTGCCATCGGCGGCCATTGCTTGATACAGCACATCGGAGCCCGCATTCGGCCCTGGAAGATCGTCGAGCTTCGCGAGAGCTTCATTGAGCTGCGTGAGCTCCGCCTCATTCGCGAAGTGATACAGGCGACCGCCCCCCAACGCCACCACCGGAGCCACTGCGATGGCTTCACCCGTGAGAAAACTCTTCGCGGCATCCTTTTGCCCCATCGGAAAAAGCCGCTGCGCCGTGGCCACCTCGGCCGCGTCCAGCCTTCTCAAAGCCATGTCATGCATCGCCGCCGCGCCATCCAGCGTGATGCCTTGCACAGGAAGTGACTTCTTGCTCATCACCCCGGCGCGACGCCCAAAGGTGAACGCATCAAACCGGCCGTCCTCCAGGCTCAGCGCCGCCACATGATCCGGCACACCTGCCGGAGCACCGCACACCGGATAGTAATCATACGCCGCCGCCGCGCTGAAGGGCTTCTCCACCAGCCCGCGAAGCTCCGCTGGCATCGCTTCATACTCGTGCAGCTTCAGCGCTTCCTTCAACGCCTGCTCCGGGTCCTCCCGAATCAACCGCGCCATCCGCACGCGACGCTGCGCCAGCACCGCACGACCTTCCGGCAGCATCACCGCACGCTTCTCCGCCTCCACCGCCTGAAAACGCCCCCACCAAGCCCGAAACGCCTCCTCAGCCTTCACATCATCCACCACCGCCGGAGCCTGTTTTTCGCGCAAAGCCGTCCCTTGGGTCAATTCGGTCACTCCGGTCACTCCCGTCCCTTTTCCCTCCCGAGACACCTCCCATCCAATCACCCCCACGAGCAGCAGAAGTGGCAAAACAACAGTGAGAAGGCGAAGTCGGCGTTTCATTGGAAAAAGGTTAGCGTTCGTAAATCGGCAAAAAGCGATAATTCAAAGCCACCGCCAGCAGTGACATGCCCGTCTGGTAAGCATCACCAAAGCTGCCGTCTTCGCCTTGGGTCTCGCTGAGGCTGCGGACGGTGGCGGTGTTCCACTTTTGCCAGGACTCGTAGTCTCCCTGGAAGAGCGCCTGGGCCATGTAGTAGCGGAAATACTCTTTATAATGACCCTCTTGGTGCTCCAGACGCGTGTTGATGTGCTCGAGCGTGGCCTTGTACTCCGGCGTCTCCTTCTTTTTCCCAACGGCGGCCACGAGCGTGGCGATGGCGCTGCGGTTCATCGACTCGCCCATGCCACCGAAGCCGCCGCTGTAGGCCACGCTGCCGTCTTTGCTCGTGCTGCGGCGCATGTATTCGAGCGCAGCCTCCAGCACCTCGTCACTCACTTCCATGCCGGCATTTCGCGCAGCGAGCAGGCCCATGAGCATCGCGCCGGTGACGGAGGTATCCGCATCGCGAGCCTCCGGCGAATAGCGCCAGCCGCCCCAGCGATTGTTCTTCTGCGAAGTGCCGCTGAGCCGGATCGCGAGGTCGAGCGCTTGCGAGATGCTGCGCACGGGCTTTTCACCTTCCCAAAGCAGCGCCTCATCCACCGCGCCGTAAGCCTCCGACAGCGCCAGCATGGCAAAACCATGGTGGTACATGCTGTGCGGGAAGTAACCGGACTCCTGCTGCGACTTCAAAATGGCCCGCACGCCGCGGCGCACGTTCCGCGCATACTTCCCGAAGTTCGGGTCCTCGCCGCTGGCCAGAAAAGCCATCACGCAGATGCCATTCACGCCCGGTCCGTCATTCCCGCCCTGCCAGCTCCCCTCGTCATTCTGCCTCGCCGCCAGCCATGTGAGCCCGCGCTCATAAATCGTCTCGACCTCATGCGGGATCGCGCCGCCGAAACGAAGGTCGGCACCGCGAAGGTCACGGGTGGGTGAAGAAAGAATCAAGAGGCAAATGAGCCAAGTGCTTAGTGCCCAGTGCTCAGTGCTCAGTTTGGGCATCATTCGACTGAGCACTGAGCACTGAGCACTCAATCTCCCTTCGCGGATGCCGCTTTCGATGGTTCGTGCCGTCTTCATTCGTCAAAAATCACCGCGCCTCCTTCCGCGTCCTTGCCCTGTTCCAAACGCTGCTTGTGATAGCTCTCGATGCCTTCCCAGTATTGCATGGCGTCGGAGAGATCGCGTTCCTGCACGAGCTTCCATTGGCGTTCGGTGAGGGCGGATTTCAAATCGGCCTCCTTCACACCGGCGAGTGGCAGCAGGGCGTAGTAGTATTGGAGGTGCCAGGTGTGGTTCATGTAGCGCTCGATGTCCGGCAGGTAGTCGTCGAGCACGGCGGCGATGAGTTGATGCACCTTTTTGACCTGCTCCGGCGTGAGACGGCGGCGACGGTCGAGTTCGTTCACGCTCATCGTGGCCATGGCGGACGTGCGGTAGTCTTTGCGGGCATCGAGGACCTTTTTCCACGCGGCCTGCTCGCTCTCGGAAAGCAGCGCGGTGACGGTGTCGCGCCAGATGGCCTGCGTCTGCGGGCCCTTGCCCTGCACGTTGTAACTGGAGCGGGCCAGATTCGCGAGCGTGGCCTTCACGGTGCCGGGCGTGGCACGCTCGACGGAGTTCCGCACCCAGCTCTCGACCTGCGTGCGCCATTCCTCCATCGCGGCCTCGACGGAACCCTTCGCGGCGGTGGTGAGGCGTTTTACTTTCTCCTCCGGCAGGCCCAGCACACGTTTTGCATCTCCCACCTGGGCCAGCATCAGCTCCAGCAGGCGCTTTCGTTCATTCACGCCGAGCTGGTAAAGGTGACGCGAGATTTCCACCTCGATGTCTGGCTTCTCCTGCTCGGGATCAATCTCACCAGAGGTCACCGTGACTCCGCCGCTGCGGCTGTAGTTTGGCGACGTGCTTACCAAACCCTTCCATTGCTTCAACTGCGCCTCGTCGAGGATCGTGGCGAGCTTCTTCTCATCGACTTTCGATGCCGAATTGAAGAGTTGGTAGGCCTGGTAGCTCCAGTACTCCTGGTTGTCGTCCCGTAGCATGGGCTCCATCAGCGGGCGCAGAAGCGGCTCCAGCTCGGTGCGTTGTTTCACGCTGAAGGCGAGCGTCTTGTCCATCTCCGCCAAAGCGGCTGCGGCGAGAGCGCCGGTCATGCGGGCCTTTCGCTGCACGGCGCCGTCTTGCACGCGTTGGAGCTCGTCGGAGCTGAAAAGCTTCTTCAAGCCTTCGGCCCACACATTTTGCTTCGGCGGGTGGTCGTCATCATTCACGCCGAAGTAGTAGTTCCGCCGCATCTTGCGGTCGGCGATGGACCAGCCTTGGATGGTTTTGATCCACTGCTTCTTCGATGCCTCAATCGTCGCGACCACCGCCTGCTTGCCGAGTGCCTCGAGCTGCTTCTTGCGTTCGTCATCGAGGTTCAAACCGCTCACGAGGCTGTCCACTTCGCGGCCAATGAGCTCCTCCATCTGCGCCTGGGCCTGCTGCTCGCTCGGTTTGAGCGAATCGACGAGTTCCGCCTCCTCCTTCGTCTTTTGCTCGGCCACGACCGACTGCCATTGCTTCACCGGTTCCGCGCCGAGCAGGCCCGTCACAACCTCCGCCCACTTCTTTTCCAGCTCGGCACTCTTCGGCCGCACGAAGCGCGTGGCAAAGCTGTTGCCCTGGCCCATCGCCACGAGGCGCTGCTCCTCGGGCAGCGACGAGAGCAAATCGAGGCCCGCAGCCCGCTCGGAGGCCACATGCTCATCCACCAGCTTCTTCGCCGCGGTGAAAAGCTCGTCCACCTTCGGCTGCGCGAGCTTCAACTCCTTCCGCAGGCTCTCGATCAGCAATCGCAGCTCCTCATCCATCGGCACGCGACCCGTGCTGGCCCAGCGTTCGAGGAAGGACTCCATCTCCTTCTTCACCTCCGCCCGCTGCTTCGCCCGGATGGCGATGGCCTGGGCACCGCGTTCATCGCCGAGGTGCTTCTTCACCAACGCTTCCCACTCCGGCGAGAGGTCCGGCAAGGTCCAGCCTTCGACCGTGAGGCGTTTTTCCGCCTGATCCATCTTCCACTGCGCGATGCGACGCGCCGCGGAGGCATCATCCGTGTAGCTCACGAGGTAAAACCGCAGCGATTCGATGTAGCGCGGCCGCCACGTCTTGATCGCCGCCTCGATCAAAGGCTCCGCGTCCTTCACGATCGCCGCCTTTTCCTCCGTCGTGATCTTCACGTCCTTCTCCGCCAGCCCCAGCGCCCATTCGAGCTGCTCTGTGAGCTGCTGCTTCTTCCCATCGAGGCCATCATCCGCCAGCTTTTCGAGCCCCTTCTCCGAATCGGGACCGAGGGATTTCTTCGAGTCCGCACGCGTCGTGAAAGGCGCGGCATGAATGGCTAACGCCGAATGCAGAATGACGAATGCGGCAGCGAGCGTGCGCCAGCCTCCATTCGTCATTCGCCATTCGTCATGCCTCATTTCGCCTCCTCCAACTTGTTGAAGTAGGCATCAAGGCCGGTCTTGAATTCCTCGGGCAGTTCGCGGCCGGCTTTGCCGGTGGACTGGCCGACGGGGCGGGCTTCGACGTTTGTGGCAGCGTCATCGCCTTCGCCGAGATCGGCGAGCGCGGCGAGGCTGGTGGAGGCGGCGCTGCCTCCGCCGCCGGGATTGCTGCCTCCGCCGCCGCCCCCTTTCGGGTTCGGGCGCTTGGCTTGCAGCAGCAATTCGATAGCCTCGGTCTCTGCGGCGATGGCGGGAGCGCCGGTGTCCGGCTTGTCGAGGATCGTGCCGGCCTCGTCCATCACCTGCATGACGGCATCGAGCAGCTTCAGCTCCTTGCCGAACTTCTGGGCGGCTTCGGGTAGATGCAGGATGTCATCAAAAGCACCGCGCACGTTCTGGCGGATGCCATACTGCTTCGAAGCGAGATCAGCGGATTGTTTCGCATGCTTCTGCGGCTCCAGCGCGGCCTTCGCGTTTTCGAGCTCACGCGTTTCATCGCGCAGCTTCATCTCATCGCGCAGGGCCTTCATCACTTTGAGCACGATCTCCGGCGGCAGGCTGTCAGCGCTGCAAGAGCTGCAGGCCTTGCACTCGCTGGCGGCCACCATCTCCTCCGCCCAGCGGTCGAGCGTGTCCGCCCAAAACTCCGCACCAGCCATGCTGCTGCCGCTGAGGTTCACCCCGGCTTGGTCACCGAGCGTGTGCAGCGCCTTCACGACCTGCGTTTCCTTCATCTGGCCGATCACCGTCTTGAAGTGCATCTCCGGCTTCCGCGCGTAGTAGGCTTCGAGATCGCTTTGGATGACCCGCACGACCTCGCTCTGCCCTTTTTCATGCTCGGCGATGCCTGCGGCCTCTTTGACGGGCTGTTTTTCCAAACCGAAGGCGCTGAGCGTCTTCGTGTTTAAATCCTTCGCCGCTACCATTTGATCGCGTGAGGCCTTTTTGAGCCGTTTCACGAAGGTGCTGGCCTCCAAACTGGCCAAAACGGCCGCGAGCTCGTCCGAGACCTTCGCAAACTCCGCGAGCAGCAATTCCTGCTCCTCGATCGCTTCGTCCATTTTTTGCTGCGCGGGCGTTTGCGGCTGTTCTTCGTCCTTTTTGCCCTCTTTGGGTGCTGCGGCGGCCATCTGCGTCGTGGGCAATTTCAACGTGCTGGGCTTCGGCGGCGCTGGTTTGGCATTCGGATCGTTTTTGGCTTCAGCAGGCTTGCTCATCGAGCCTTCGCGATCCGTGATGGTCGGCATGTTGGCCTTCTTTTGCTCTTCGGTGTTCGGTTTTCCTGAAGAGCCGCTTTTCGGTGATTGTTCGCCGCTTGTGAGCTGCGGGGCAGACGGTTTTTGACTTTGTTGACCGGATTGACTGGGCTGACTTTTGGCTCCGGCGCTCTGTTTGAGCAAATCCGCCACGCTCGGCATTTTCTTCGACGCGATGTCCTGCAACGATTTGAGCATCGTGGCCCAGCTTTCGAGGCGTTGGGCATCAAACTCATCATTTCGCGTGGCCTGCTCGACGAGGCTGCGGCCGCTTTGATTGAGCGCGCCGAGTCGTGCGGCGTTCGCGGTCTCCGCGCTGGCTTGTTGAGCGACTTTCCGGCGATTTTCAGGCCGGTCGAGGTCGGCGGCGTTCATCTGGCGCAGCTCGCGATTCGTGGCGTGGAGCTGCTGCTCGCGTTCGTAGGTTTCGCGGGCGGATTCGAGCCATTTGCCGAACTGCTCGGTGAGCCACAGCGCATGATCCGTCTTGTTCAAGATTTGAAGCTGGAAGGCAGCGGAGTAGGCGCGTTTGCGGCCGGGCAGGTAATCTTCGGCCCAGGCGCGGACTTCGATCAATTGCGGCTTCACACCATCGCGCACGGCCGAGAACGTGGCCTTGGCGTTGAGCGTCTTTTTCTCCGGCTCACCGGCGGCGGCGATCTTGTCGCCCTTGGTCGATTCGTCGTTCACGCTGCGCCATTCCAGGCCGACGCGTTGAATGCCGAAGTCATCCTGCGCATCGACTTCGAAGGTCACGACTTCCGTGTCCAAAACAACCTGCTCAGGCGATTCGCGACGCGCGGCAAGCCTCGGCGCTTCGTCTTCCACGGCATGAAGTCGCAGCACGAGCGGCTCGCGCGGCTCCAGACCATCGCGATCCTTCCACGTCATCGTTTTCTCGGTGTCAGCAGTCAGCTCGGCATAACTCGTTGTCACTTTGTCGCCGGAAACCGACTGCGCTTTGTCATCAAGCGAGGCGCTGGCGAGTTCGCGGCTGGCGGTGGCTTCGATGGAGGCCGAAGCGCCTTTCAGCACGCTCACCGAACCGCCGCGCACCTCAATCACGGGCTGCGTTTGGTATTTCAGATACGCGGGCAGCTTAGTGCGAATGGCCAGCGTCGTGAGCTCCGGCCTCGCACGCGGCAACACGCTGATTTCTTCACGCACATCGCCGAGCGAGAGCTTCATCGTGGCATCATCCTTCTGCGGCGGCAGCGCCAGCACATACGCGCCGTCTTTGAGCGTGCTTTGAATCAGTGGCTGGCCTTCGAGGCTCGCCTTCGCGGCCTGCGGCGACCAGCGCGTGTCTTTGTCGAGCTTCACCGTGAGCTTCACCGGCTCCGCGAGCGGCACGACGAGCTTTTCGGGCAGCGCTTCGATGCGGGCAAAGGTGAAGCGTTCGATGTTCTTCCACGGCATGGCCCAGCGCTGCGCGGCATTCCACGCGGCCTCCGGAACACCGAAAGCTGCCGCGAGGGTGAGCACCGCAGCGCCCGCGAGCGCCCAAGCCCAGCGTGCATGCCGAGCCTCCGGCACCGCGTGGGTAAAATCCTTGTCCTTCACCGCGTCCGCGGCCTGCGCCATGGCCGCCTGGACGAGGCGCTCGCTGCGACTGGCGTCTTCATGCCGCGAAAGCTCCACGATGCCGAGCAATTGATCGCCGAGCCGCGGGAAGGTGCGCTTCAACAACCGCGCAGCATCTTCGAGCTGCCGCTGCCGCCACACCCAGCGATGCCATTTGAGCGGCAGCCCGAGCCCCAGCACCGCCGAACCGCCGAGGAGCAGCGTCCAGCGCATCCACGCGGGCGTCTCCATCACGCGATCCAGCACGAAGAGCACGATCCACGACACCAGCAAGCCCACCAAGCCGGCGAGGATGCCTTCCAAAACCTTCACCACCCAAACGCGGCGGCGAAAGTCCGCGAGCTTGGACTCCAGAATCGGAGGAAGGGTCGTTTTCATGGGCGGAATTGTGCGCGGAGAAGAACGTCGGTGCCAGAGATAAAATTGGGCGCATCCGTGAATGTGCGCTGGTCAGGTCCGGGGGGATCGGTTTCATTTCCCGCCTCATGCCCGTCCCCGAAACCGATCCGAAGCTCACCGCGAAGCTCCACCGCCGCTGGCGTGGGATGGGGGCGCTGCTGTTCACGGCGTTTTACAGCTTCTTCTTCGCCGGGCATTTGGAGCTCTTGAAGACCACCGTCTATATGAAGGACGGCGTGGTGCTGGGCGCGGATGCCGCGGCGGTGCATGCCGACCTCACGCTGCCGGGAGCCGATGCGGGGTCAAAGGGCACCGGTGCGGCTTCGAGCTTTCTTTTGGTGCATCGCATCCCCGTGGCGGTGCTGGAGAACTGCTGGCGGCCTTTTTGCCAGGATGCCAACGAGGCGAAGAAAATGGCCGTGGGCACGCTGCAAGGCATCGCGGGGGCTTTGATGGTGGTTTTTCTCTACCAACTGCTGCTCTGGAGCGGGCTGAGCACTTGGAACGCGGTGCTGTTTGCGGCCATCTTGGGCTTTTCGACGACGGCCACGGTTTTCACGGCGGTGCCGCAGGTGCAGATCTTCAGCATGCTGGGGCTCACCGGCATGCTCACCGCCATGGCTCGCGGCAAACGGGCCCAATGGTGGGAGTTCTCCACGGCGGCGCTGTATGCTGTGCTGTGCTCGCACTGGAATCTCATCCCGGTGGCGATCCTGGCGACGAGTCGTGCGGTGTGGCGCTGGCGCACGACGGATACCTTCAAGCCCGTGCCCGCGGTGGTCGGCAGCCTTGGTTTACTGAGCCTCGTGGCCACCGGCGGCCTCATGCTGCAAAGCTGGTGGTATCCGAAGTCGAGCCAGATGGATGTCTTTGACGTGGCGAAGTCATCCATGACCACGCTGCATCAGGCGAAGGAGCGTGCGGCGGTGACGCCGTGGGTCTCGCGGCTGCAGGATGTGTTTTTCACCAACATCCTCGCCCCCACGCCGACGATGCTCGATCAAAGCAAGGCGCTGGAGCGGAAGACGCGGCGCACGGTGTCGCTCGTGGACGAGGAATGGTTCGTGCTCGACTTCCGCCACGCGGTGTGGGCCGGGTGGATGATGCTGATGCTGCTAGGCCTCACCGGGTTGCCGACCGCTGCGGAGCACTCCGGCGTGGCCACCGGGGCGCTGCTGCTGCTCGGCTGGCAGGTGTTGTTTTATGGAGCGCTCGAAGATCCGGGCGAGCGTCTGTTACAATCCGCCGCGTGGACGCCCGCCGTCGTGGCCCTCACCGGCATCGGCGTGGGCCGTGCGCTGGACAAGTTCAAGACCCTCGGCGTGCCCGTGGCCGTTCTGCTGCTCGCCTTTGCCGTGGCGCAGAGCACGCGAAACTACCGCTTCATCCACGAGATCGCCGAGCAGCTTCGCATCTCGGCGTCGATGTAAACTTCACTGAATCGGCGAGAAGTCCGTCGCGGTCATGTACACGCTCTTCACGCCTTCCGAGCGTGGTTCGATGGTCAGCGAGCCGTCCTTCTCGGACTCTGTTTTCGCCTTGATCCAGTCGGGATCAGCACGGAAGGCCTCGAAGGAAGCGAGCCCGGCCTCCTTGCTGTCGTGCGCGAGGATGTAGATGAGCTTCGTGCCCGCCCCTTTGTCCGCATCGACGGGCGTCCAGTAGGCGAGGTGCGACATGCCGTGCTTGGTGAAGAGCTTCATCGTGTGATCACGAAAGCGGGCGTGCAGGGCGTCGAGCTTGCCGGGAGGCGTGGTGTAGGTGCGCATTTCAAAGACGCGCGGCTTGCTGCTCTTTTCGATCTTCACCGCGGGCGAGTAATCCGTCGGCGTCATGAAAATCGACTCGGGAGCCTTCGCGAGGATCTTGCCGCCTTCCTCGCTGGCCTTGCGGGCAGCCTGCCACTCGGGATCTGCGCCGAAGGCCTTGAAGCTCTCCTTCGCGGCCTCGCGGCTCGCATGCTCCAGCACGTAGATGAGCGTCGTCTTCGAGCCGTTTTCCTCATCCACGGGCACCCAGTAGCTGATGTTCTTCATGCCGTGCTTTTCGAAAAGCTTGCACGTGTGATCGCGGAAGCGCTTCAGCAGCGCATCGAGCTTCCCTTCATTGCAGGTGTAGATGCGCAATTCATAGACAGGGTCGGCAGCGGCCTGGGAAAAGGCGGCGAGGACAAACGCGGCGGCGATGGCGAGGGTGCGGAGGAGCTTCATGCGCCTTTAAGAACCTGCGCAGGCGGTTGCTTCTATCCTCGACTTCTCCGCGCGGCGCTGCTCTTTCCGCGCATGACCACCTCCTTCATCCTCAAATGCCTCGGCATCGGCGTCGTCAGCGGCATCATCGCCGCCCTGTGCGGCGTGGGTGGAGGCGTGGTGATGGTGCCGGGCTTTGTGCTGCTGCTCGGTTTGCCGCAAAAGACCGCGGTGGCCACCTCGCTGGCCATCATCATCCCCACCGCGCTCATGGCCACGACACAAAATGTCCGCGCTGGCCTGGTGAACTGGCAGGTCGCACTCATCACCGCGCTATCGTCCTCTGTGCTGGCCTACTTTGGTGCCACTTGGCTCAAATCGATGAGCGATGAACGGCTCACGAAGGTCTTCGGCGTGCTGCTGATCGTCTTCGGCGTGCGCATGCTGTGGGCGGGGAAGGCTTGAGGCGCCATGACCACACGCTGCTGTGACCCAAGTGCTTAGTTCTCAGTGCTCAGTGGTGGTCATCACGCGAGAAACGGACTGAGCACTGAGAACTGAGCACTCCAACAACAAGCTCACAAAAACTGAGTGAGGCCTCACCCGCCCTGCACCGGCGGCATCACGGCCACCTCGGCGCCGTCATGCAGCACCGCGTCACGCTTCACGTAGCTTTGATCGACCGCGAGCAACAAGCTGCCATCCCAGGCGCGAAGCCCGGGCCAGCTTTCAAAGAGCGTTTCGAGCAAAGCGCCCATCGTTGAGCCTTCGCCGCAATTCACCGGCGCCTCATCGGTGCCGGTGATGTCCTTCAACACCGAGAAAAACAGCACGCGCACAGTCATGGCATCACGCGGGGTTCAGAATGCCGATGCAGGGCAGATTGCGGAAGCGGCCTTGGTAATCCATGCCGTAGCCGACGACGAACTCGTCCTCGATTTCGAAGCCGACATCTTCCACGATCACCTCGCGCACACGTTCACGCTTCTTCGCCAGCAGCACACCCGTGCGCAGCGAGGCCGGCTGCTGCGCCGCGATCTTGTCACGCAGCACGCTGAGCGTGAGACCCGTGTCGAGGATGTCATCGAGCAGCAAAACGTACGCGCCTTGGAAATCAAGGCCCGCAGGCCAGTTCATGCGCACCTCGCCGCTGCTGGCGGTGCCGCCGTGGTAGCTGCTCGCACTCAGCGTGTAGAGCCTCACCGGCATCTCGAGATGCCTCAAAAGGTCAGCCACGAAAAACAACGCGCCATCCATCAGCGCCACCACGCTCACCGTGCGTCCGGCGAACACGCGATTCAGCTCCGCGGCCATGCCGGCGACACGCGTCTGGATCTGCTCCGCGGTGAGCAGGACGCGTTCGAGATCGGCAAAGACTCCGGTGACGACTTTCGGCATGGTGCAGGTCTTCTAAAGCGGGGCCGCGGAGTGACAAACGGTATCTGCGCCCGCACGAGAATGCCGAAACAAGCGGCTCGTTGCCTTCGTCACTACGCCATGCGCCTCCTACTGATCCTCATCGCCCTCTGCTCGTCGCTTCACGCGGCTGCGCCAAACATCATTTTCATCCTCGCGGATGACTTCGGCTACGGCGACCTTGGTTGCATGGGTGGCACGGACATCGCCACGCCGAACATCGATCGTCTCGCGGCCGAGGGTGTGAAGTTCACCGACTTTTACGCGAACGCGCCGGTCTGCACGCCGACACGCACCGGCTTCATGACCGGACGCTGGCAGCAGCGTTGCGGCATCGAGTTCGCGTTTGGCTATCAGGTCGAGCAGTTCCGTCGTGTGAAAGGCGAGTGGGTGCCGGAGAAGGACTTTCACGGCCTCGGCCTGCCGTTGGGTGAAATCACGCTCGCGCAGAAAATGAAGGCCGCGGGCTATGCCACGGGTGTTTTCGGCAAATGGCATCTCGGCTTCAAAGATGAATACAACCCCGTGAACCGCGGCTTTGACGAGTACTTCGGCGAATTGCTCGGCCACGCGGACTATTACAAACACGCCTACTACGACGGCACCTATGCCCTGCGCGATGGTTTGAAGCCTGTGAAGCTCGAAGGCTACTTCACCGACCTCATCAACGACCGCGCGGCCAAGTTCATCCGCGAGCACGCGAAGCAGCCGTTCTTCCTTTATGTGCCGCACCTCGCCGTGCATGCGCCTTTCCAGCCGCCGGATGCACCGCAGACTCCGATGGTGACCAAGGACAGCATGCACCACGGCAGCCGCGCCATCTACAAAGCCATGGTCGAGCGCATCGACCAAGGTGTCGGCATGATCCTCGCCGAGCTCGAGAAGAACGGACTCGCGGAAAACACGCTCGTCGTCTTCTCCAGTGACAATGGCGGCGAGCGCTACAGCCGCAATCTGCCGCTGTTTCATCACAAGGCGACGGTTTGGGAAGGCGGCATCCGCGTGCCGTGCCTCATGCGCTGGCCTGCGAAGCTGCCGAAAGGCAAAGTGACCTCGCAAATGGCCATCACGATGGATTTGCATGCCACCTTCGCCGCCATCGCCGGTGCGAAAACGCCGCCAGAGAAGCCTCTCGATGGCATCGACCTCCTTCCGCTGCTCACCAGCGATGCGAAGCCCATCGACCGCACCTTCTTCTGGCGCATCGACCGGTCAAACCGCAAACAGAAGGCCATCCGCCACGGCAAATGGAAGTACATCAACGACGGCAACACGATGGACCTGCTCTTCGACCTCGAAGCCGACATCGGCGAGCGCACGAACCTCGGCTATCAGCATCCCGAGATCGTCGAAGACCTCCAAAAGCGCCTCAAAGCCTGGGAAGCCGAGATCGATGCCACCGAGCGCGAGATTCTCGTGAAGTGAGATGAAATGCGCCGCCGGTTTCGCCGTTCTCGCGCGGCCATGAAACGTGCTTTTCTCTTTCTCGCCCTTTGCTCATCGCTCTTTGCCGCGAAGCCAAATGTCGTCGTGATCCTGAGCGATGACTACGGCTGGGGCAGTGTGGGCTGCTACGGCGCAAATCCCGAGCTCGTGAGCACGCCGAACCTCGATCGTCTCGCGAAAGAAGGCCGTCGCTTCACCGATGCGAACACGACATCATCAGTTTGTTCGCCCACGCGTTACTCGATGATGACGGGTCGCTACTGCTGGCGCACGTCGCTCATCAGCGAGGTTTTGAGCACGCTGGCGCCGCTGCACATCGAGCCGACTCGGCTGACGATGGCTTCGATGCTCAAATCACAGGGCTACAACTGCGCGGCGGTCGGTAAATGGCATCTCGGCTACGGCACCGCGGAGCGTTGTGACTACACGAAGGAGCTGAAGCCTGGACCGCTCGAAATCGGTTTCGATTACCACTTTAGCGTGCCGGCGAATCATGGCGACATGAGCGGTGTGTATGTCGAGAACCATTGGGTGCTCGGTTTGAACAAGGAAAGCCCGTCGCAGCCAAGCCCGCCGTATGTCACGATGGGCCAGCAGAAGGGCAAACCGACCAAAACACTCGATTTGAACGCGCCGAAGCGTGTGGATGAAAACGTGATGGAGACGCTCACGGACAAGATCGTGAACTGGATCGGCCAGCAGAGCGCGGAGAAGCCGTTTTTCGTCTATTTCACGCCCGTGGCCGTGCACAACCCGATCACGCCGTCGAAGGCCACGGCGGGCAAAAGCAAAGGCGGGCCGTTTTGCGACTTCATCAGCGATCTCGACCTCAGCGTGGGCCGCGTGCTCGATGTGCTGGAGCAAAAAGGCTTCGCCAAAGACACGCTGGTCATCTTCACAAGCGACAACGGCGGCGTGAACAAGCCCGAGAATGCCAACCTCGTGCAAACGGATGCACAGAAGGCCGGATTGAAGCCAGTGGGGCCGTTTCGCGGTGGAAAACACGATGTGTGGGAAGGCGGCTTCCGCGTGCCTTACCTCGTGCGCTGGCCCGGTCATGTGCCTGCGGGCACGGTGTGCGATGAGACGATCAGCATCGTCGATACCCTCGCAAGCGTGGCGAAGATCACCGGCTATGCTTTGCCAAAGGTCAGCGAAGGCGCGGAGGACAGTCACGACATCTCGAAGGCCTGGCTGGGCGAAAAGTATGAAGGCTCCCTGCGGCCGGATGTGATCGTGCATAGCGCGGATGGTGTGTTTGCGATTCGCAAAGGGCCGCACAAATGGATCGAGGGCGTTCCAGCCGATGACGTGAAGCCCGCGGCGAAGAAAGCGCATGCCTCACAGCACCAGCGCATGCTGTTTGATTTGAAAAACGACATCGCGGAGGAGAAGGAAATCTCCGCGGCGCGTCCGGAAGTGGTCAAAGAGCTCGAATCGCTGCTCAATCGCTATCGCGATGGCGGCTACAGCCGCGAACTGCCGCCCGCGGGCGTGAAGCCGAAAGCCGCGTTTGAGCCCCTGCCGCCGTTGAAGAATGCGGAGCCGGTCGATTTGACGAAGTTCAAAGGCTGGACGGCTCGCGATGGTGCCTGGTTTGGGAAAGCGGGCGACAAAGGCACGCCTTTCACTGGCCCGCTGAAGCTGCAAAACGGCGTGCTGGAGTTCGAGATCAAGCTGGGCGAGGCGAATCGTCACTCGCTGCGCATCCACACAGCGGATAACGAGCACAACTTCCGCGTGGTGCTGTCCCGCGCCTTCATCGACATCTCGAAAAACCCGTCCAAAGGCGAAAACGCCGATCAAACGCTGCCGCTGGGCAAAACGCGGGTGCGCTTCAAGACGAACGAATGGCTCACGGTGCGCCTCACCTTCCAAAACGACGAACTGACCGTCGAATGCGCCGGAACGACCACGAAGGCCAAGCATGCCGTTTTTGCCGCGGAGAAGGCGCAGGCCCATTTCATCGCCTTTGAAGGCGAGGTGGGCGTGCGCGGCGTGCAGATAGCCCGTTGATCAGTTTCCAAACAAGGACTTCCGCTTCGCAGGTTCAGGCTGCGGGGCGGCCTGCTGCTTCGCACGTTCTTTCTCGGCGGTGTTTTTATACCAGACGAAGCCGTTGACCTTCGCGTTGTAGATCAGGTCACGGAAGTCGGCTTTCATTTGAGGGTCGTTGATGAGGGCACCGAGCAGGCCTTTGCCGTTGGTGATGTTCTTGGCGGCCACGGAGAAGCTGTCGGCGGCTGCTTTGATGGACTTCATGGCGTCGTCCGCGGTGGACATGGCCTTGTCCACCTTCGCAATAGGGGCGTCGAGCTTGTCGATGAGCGGGCCGATCTTCTTCGAGCTGTCTTCGATGGCTTTGGAGGCATTCTTGAAACTGGTGGAGGCGTCTTTGAGCTCAGCGATGGCCTCCTTGAGGTTTTTGGCGTTCTCTTCGTTGAGCAGTTTTTCATCCACACGCGTGAGCGTGGTGTCGAGCTTGGTCATGGCGTTCTTGAACTTGTCGATGGTCTCCTTGGAGAGGGCGTCCTTGTTCACCTTGGTCATGGCCTCCTTGATCTCGCCGAGGGCGGGCTTGAGGTCGTCCTGGAGCACGGAGCTGACTTGTTTGCCGATGCGCTCGGCGGCGCTTTGCAGGTCGCTCAGGCCGCTGGCCTCCTGGCCTTTGATGATGCCTTCCTGCGTCTCGGTGATGAATTCCTCGGTGATGTGCTCCGGCGGGTCGATATCGACAAAGGCATCGCCCATGAGGCCGGCGGTGGTGATGGTGAAGGTGGACTTGGCGGGGATCTTCTCTCCTTGGAAGATCTCCAGGTCGATGATGACGCCGGTGTAGGTCTCGTTGTGGCGCGGCTTGTTCTTCACCTTGCCGATGCGCTTGCCGGCGAGCACGACGGGCGAGGCTTCCTTGAGGCCGGAGGCATTCGGGAAGCTCACGCTGAGGAAGTAGCTGCCTTTGAAAAGGTCACGCACGCTGCCGAATTGCAGGACGAGCAGGCTGATCATGACGAGCCCGACGGTGAGGAACAGCCCGACGAGCAGCTCGGTTTTTTTGTCGCGTTCTTCCATGGTGGCGGGGAGTTTAAAGTTTCAGGTTCAAAGTTTCAGGTTGGAATCAGAAGTCCACTTCAGCGCGGCCGTTGATGAAGTCCTGCACGATGGGGTCCGGGCAGGCGCGGAGTTCTTCTTTCGTGCCAAGGAAATGGATGAGGCCGTTTTTCAGCATCGCGATGCGGTCGGCGATCTTGAAGAGGCTTTTCATGTCGTGCGTGACGACGAGCGAGGTGATGCCGTGGCGCTCCTGCAGGCGCAGGATGACCGTGTCGATCACATCGGAGACCACAGGGTCGAGGGACGAGGTGGGCTCGTCGTAAAGGATGCACTGGGCACGGGTGACGATGGCGCGGGCGATGCCGGCCCGCTTGCGCATGCCGCCGGAGAGGTTCACGGGCAGCTTCTGGCCGTGCTGGCCGAGGCCGACGACATCCAGAGCGGCGGCCACGCGGTCTTTGATCTCCTTTTTGTCCCTCACGCCGGCCTCGCGGAGAGGGAAGGCCACGTTTTGCTCGACGGTGAGGCTGTCAAAGAGGGCGGCGTTTTGGAAAAGCATGCTCACCCGCTGCCGCACGGGGGCCAACTGACGCTCGCGGAGGCCGTTCACCTGGATGCCATCCACCTGCACGGTGCCCGCATCGGGCTGCATGAGGCCGATGACATGCTTCATCGTCACCGTCTTGCCCTCGCCGCTGGGACCGATGATGCAGAGCGTCTCGCCGCGCCAGACATCGAGGTCGATGCCGCGCAGGATCTCCTGCCAGCCGAGGCGCTTGTGCAGGCCGCGGATGCGGATGAAGGGCTCTTGAGTGCGGTCGATCATGGTCTGGGGCCGGGGCTAGACGTTGTTGCCGAGCGGCCAGATGTAGTTCAGCAGGATGGAAAGGAAGAAATTCGCGATGAGCATCACCAGCGAGCTGATGACGACCGCCCGTGTGGTGCCGATGCCGACGCCGACCGCCCCGTTTTCCGCCCGCAGGCCCTGGTGGCAGGCCACGAGGGTGATGATGATGCCAAAGACGAAGCCTTTGATCATGCCGATGACGATGTCCCACTCGTTCGTGTGATCAATCATGTGGCTGAGGAACCACGGGGCAGGGATGCCGTAGCCATACACGGCCACCGCGTAGGAGGCCAAAAGGCCGAAGGAGATCGACTCCGCCACCAGCATGGGCATGGAGATCATCATGGCGATGAAGCGCGGCAGCACGAGGTAGTCCACCGGATGCACGCCCATCACGCGGAGGGCATCGACCTGCTCGGTGACCTTCATCGTGCCGATGTCCGCCGCCATCGCCGCGCCCACTCGGCCGCCGACCATGAGGCCGGCCAGCACAGGGCCCAGCTCACGGCACAGCGCCACGGAGACGATGGCTCCCACGCTGCTCTCCACGCCGAAGTCCTTGAACTTCGCATACGTCTGGAAGGTGAAAACCGCCCCGGTGAAGGCCCCGGTCACGATCACGACGGCCTGCGAGCCGTAGCCGATGGAAACGATCTGGTGCGCCACGAGGTTCAGCCGCCACACCCGGTTGGCAAACGCGGTCATCAGATCGCGCACCAGAAAGGCAATCTGGCCCATGTAGGAGATGAAATGCAGGAAGGCCCTGCCGGGGATTCGGACGACTTCAGTCACGCCGCCCATGATGGCAGGTCCCGGCCGGAAGGCAAACAACGGCTTGGTGACTTGAATGCGAGGGCCGAGGGTGTGAACCGTTGATCACGGCTTGTGTTCATTCCGGCAGATCCTCCGGACAAGCACTATGGTCGGGATCAATCCATCGCTCACATTCAATCCAGAACACCCGATCATCATCCGGCTTGTAAACATGTACGCCGTGCCACTGGAGGTAATCCCGCCGAGGCAAAATTGGGCGGAAGCCTTTCCAAGTGAGAGAGGCTTGGATGGCTGTCCGCAGGCTGCCCAGATAGTAAGCATCGGGGCTGCAGGTATGGAGACAGAAGCACTCGCCAGCATCGTCCATCAGCAAAAAGCTTCCCGAGTCAATTATCCCAAGCGGGTGAAGATCGCGATGCAAAGCACGGCTTAGGTCGTTGATCTCTGACAAATGGGGAGCCAAATCTCGCGGGGAAAAGAATATCTCCGATCCAGCATCTCCGTTCAACGGCTCTAAGCGCCAGCTGAGGAGGTGCTCCAACGCTTGATAAACCGGTTCAGGCAAAACCAACTGATCCTGAGAGGCACCTAGCCCTACATGCTCGATTTTCGCGAGATGCAAGAATTCCTCTGGTCGCGGGCATTCCATTGTTGGGCTAGACTTGGTTGTGGGTAGATAGAGGATCGCAGTTGAGGCGAAAAATTCAGACAGTGGACACTTCTGTCGTGTTTGTCAGCGCGTTCATAACCTTCAAAAGTTTGTTTATAACCCAGATATTGGATGGTGAAGATAACACACGAAGTGCTCGATCAGCCGCTAGCCCAAATTCCTCACACTCTCTCCAGGCATGATGTCCGCCTGTGGCCTGTAGGCCAGGTCTGTGACTTGGCTTTCCGCCTCGCAGAGGCGGCCTACAGCACCGCCAGTGTGAGAAATGCAGGCTAGCCTTTCACTCCTCATGCACGATCACAAACGTGCTCTGCTTCTGGCCGGTGGCGGGGTCATCGACTTGGATTTCGTGGCGGCCGGGTTTGAGGTGGGCGATGGGGTGGCCGGATTCGAGGCGGATTTCGAGGGTGGGGGAGGTCCAGCGAGGTTCGCGGGTGCCTTCGGCTTGCAGGAGAAGGCGGGAGCCGCCGCCGGGGATGTCGGGCATGGGCGCGATTCTACTTGGCGGCGCGCCGGCGCAACGCCCGGGGCGACGTCGACGTCGCCGCGCAGTGTGCGGCCTTGGTGGCTCAGGACAGTGCGCGCTGGGCGCGGCTGATCCGAGAACGCAAGATCACGCTTGAATGAGGCTCACGATGCCCGATTCCGCTGCAGCCCGGGACAGAGCCCGAAGAGCGCGTGCCACCGGCGGATACCGCCCGAGCACGACCGGCTGGAGGTCATTCCTTCCGTCGAAGACGCGACGCCCTCGCGAAAGACCCGAGATTCTGAGGGGTTTGCTGTCACGTGTCAATTCAGGCGCACCGAACACTTCGGCGGTGGGCACCGACACCGGCAGCACGAAC
>CALMTT010000040.1 GCA_937872615.1 uncultured Verrucomicrobiaceae bacterium
CATCCAAAACAACTAACCCAACTTTCCGTGTCCACGTTTTCGACGAAAGATCAAAGTACTGATTCCGCACGACTCTGCGTTGACTCCCTATCTCTTGATTTTGATGAAGGGGTTTGAAGCACTTATCCTCACCCAGCTTGTCAAGACTGGCACAACCGTCCAAAGCCTGATTTTCGACTCATTTCGCAAAAAGCCGTTTCCGCTCCCACCCCTCGCCGAACAAAAGCGGATCGTGGCGAAGGTGGATGAGTTGATGGCCTTGTGCGATCAACTGGAGGCGCAGCAGCAGGAACGGGAACGGCGCTTCCCCGTGCTCTCCCGCACCTGTCACGCCCGCTTCGCCGAAGCCCCCACCCCCGCCAACCTCAACCGCATCTTCGACGAAACCGGCGCGGTCGATCCAACGGACCTGCGCAGGACAATTCTCAGTCTCGCGTTTCAAGGAAGGCTCGTGCCTCAAGAATCGAGCGTCGAAACGGGAGAACTACTTCTCAAAAGCATTGCGAGCCAAAAGGCCAAGCAGAACTCACCCGGCCCTTCGATGCGGTCAAAACTTCTGGGGCCGGTCAAAGATGCCGAGAAGCCCTTTTCATTGCCCAATGCTTGGACTTGGGCACGCTTAGAAGAGGTGGCGCACCTCAAACATGGATTTGCCTTCAAGAGCGAGTTGTTTACCGACAAACCGACGCCGTTCGTTTTGACAACGCCCGGCAACTTTTTTGAGGAAGGGGGATTTCGTGATCGCGGCCCCAAGACCAAGTATTACCGGGGGCAGCCGCCTCTAGATTTCACGCTTGCGCCTGGAGATCTAATCATTCCGATGACCGAGCAGGCGGCTGGTCTCTTGGGTAGCCCGGCATTCATACCTGATGACGGCAAGACCTACCTCCACAATCAACGGCTTGGTAAGTTGGAATTCGACCCTGAGCAGATCGAGGCTGGTTATTTGTATTGGTTCTTCAACACTGTCTTTTTCAGAAAGGAACTAGCCGACACATGCACTGGAATGAAGGTTCGGCACACCTCTCCAAGCAAAGTTCTTCGAGTTCCATTTCCAATTTGCCCCCTCGCCGAACAACGCCGCATCGTCGCCAAAGTGGAAGAACTGATGGCCTTGGTGGACCAACTGGAAGCGCAGCAGCAGGAGCGGGACAAACTGGCCGAAGCCTTCGCCAAAGCCTGCGTCGCCTCCTTCACCGGCACCACTCAACCGACAAGACCTGAGAAAATGAAAGCCCCCAAAACCGAACTGGTCTCTCTCGTCACCCTTGGCAAACAGCCCAAGCCCGATGCCAAAGCCCCACTAGCCCAGCTCCTCATCCAAGCCAAAGGCACCCTGCCCGCCAAGTCCCTTTGGCAGCTATCCGGCCTGACGATTGACGCCTTCTACCAGCAACTGAAAATCGAACTTGCCCAAGGCTGGATCGCCCAGCCAGCCGAAGCCCAAATGCAGATTGTTGATGCTGATCCAACCGGAGCCGTTCGGCTCGCTGAAATTGGTCGTCACATAATGCCAATAGCGAGCCTGGCTGCAGGGATTGCTGACTCGTTGCCTCCTCCTTTGGGCGAGGTGGTCACTAGCCTGATGGCGAATTATACAGCGAGTGAGATCGACAAGCGGCGCTCAAAGTCTCCAAACCAATCAGAATCCTGATGCACCTAAGCCGCCTCAAAATTCGAGAGTTCCGCAACCTGCGAGACTTCGAAATCACCTTCACCGCATCGGCCAAGGACGCTGACGGCATCGCCCGTGAGTTCAAGAGCCATGCCGTCATCGGCCAGAACGGCTCCGGAAAGTCGAACATGATCGAAGCCATCGTGACCATCTTCCGCGACCTCGATCTGAACCAAAAAACCGAGTTTGATTACGAACTGGACTATACCTGCCGGGGCCATCAAGTCTGGGTCCGAAGCATGCCCGGGACGGTGATGATTGGAAATGGTGAGACGGGAAGCGTTGATGAGTTTGCACTGTCCTACCTCTCTCGGAACGCCAAGAAGTATCTCCCAAACCACGTCTTCGCCTACTACTCCGGCAGGAGCGAGCGCATTGAAGCCATCTTTCAGCAACACCAGCAGAGGTTCTACAAGGCTCTGTTGGATGGCAGCGATGATCTTCTGCGGCGCTTGTTCTACTGTCGGACGGTCCACAGCCAATTTGTCCTGCTTGCCTACCTTTTGAGAGATGATGCGGAGTGCCGTCGCATCCTGTCCGACCTGGGCATCGAGGAATTGGAGTCTGTGTTGTTCGTCCTCAAGCGTCCTTACTGGTTCAAGACGGACCTCGCTGAAGAGATCCTCCTGAACGGGGATAATCGCTTTTGGTATGCACGCGGGATCGTGCAGGAGTTCTTGAACGAACTGTGGAAGGAGTCCCTCGCGCCCATCGACCACAGCGAAAACCGCATCCTTGATTTCCGAGGACGCAAGGAGACCCAGGAACTGCTTTACCTCTTCGTGCCAGACAAGGATGCACTGGGGCGAATCGCGGCGGAGGTGGGAGCCGGAGACCCTGCCCGGTTCTTCAAATACCTCGAAAGCACCTACATCTCCGACCTCATCGACGAAGTGCGCATCAACGTGAAGCACCGCGATGTGAACGGGAACCTCAACTTCACTCAGCTCTCCGAGGGCGAACAACAACTCCTCACCGTGCTGGGGCTGATGCGCTTTACCCACGAAGACGAATCTCTCTTCCTGCTCGACGAACCCGACACCCACCTGAACCCCATCTGGAAGCTCCGCTACTTCGACGAGATCGACAAGGTGGTGAAGCTCCAGGACGGGACTGGCGCAGGTAGCTCCCAACTCATCATCACCACCCACGATCCCCTCATGATCGGCAGCCTGCGTAAAGAGCAGGTGCGCATCATGAAGAAGGACAAGGGCAAGGTGCGCGTCGAAGAACCCGAAGATCATCCGCAAGGCATGGGCTTTGCCGGACTCCTGAAGAGCGAACTCTTCGGCCTACGCTCCACCGTGGACACCGAAACCCGCCGCCGACTTGATCGCCGCAACTACCTCTTCGCTATCGGTGAGAAGCGAACCAGAACAGAGAGTGCGGAGATGGCGAGGCTCAGTGAGGAGTTGTCTGATCTTGGCTTCGCCAGCGACTTCAAAGATCCTTACTTGGAACTGTTTGTGAAGCAGATGGCGCTGCACACGAAGTTTCACCAAGATACGCTAACACCCGAGTTGCAGGCCGAACAGGATCAGGTGGCAGCCGAAATCATTGACGAAATCCTAGCGGAGGAGGAAGCAAAATGAGGTGGATTGATTTCGAGGGAAAAACCCCCATGGATGACGACATTCCAGGATGGACGCCTTGGAGTGGTCATGAATGGACTGCGTGGCTCGACGAATCAGACAGGCTTACGACCGAACTCGAAAGGCTGAACGCGACGGGCCTAATTGCGGAGCGCAATCAGCTTATCGACGATCATAGTGACCACTGGGGAAAATTGAAGCCGTGGCTGTCAGCGCTCTCGCATGGCAAGTGCTGGTTTACGGAGGCGAAAGACCTTGCCTCACATATGGACGTGGAGCACTTCCGCCCCAAGAAAGAGGCTAAGAACTGGGATGACGCCACTCGCGATGGTTATTGGTGGCGAGCTTTCGACTACACCAATTATCGCTTTGCCGGGAATGTCCCCAATCGAAAGAAAGGCGGCTGGTTTCCACTCCATCCTCAGTCACCATGCTCATTGCACGATGCTCGCTGTGATGAGTCGGAAGACTATGGGCTTCTCGATCCTATCGAACAGACGGATGCCGATCTGCTGGCTTTTGATGATAGCGGCGACGCTATACCCATTCCTGGAACCGTCGATCCGTGGCAGTTGCAGCGGGTTAAGGTTTCCATCGACAAGTATAAGTTGAATGAGCACGATGCACTTCCCGGTGAGCGAAGAGTCATCTGGAAAGCCATGGACAGAACCATTAGGGCTTACTTCAAAGCTAAGAATGCTTATCGCCCTGGAATCAATCAGGCTCCACGAAAGACCATGAAGGAAAAAGCTCTCAAAATACGAGAAATGACACAGAAGAACGCAGAACTGTCATCGGTTGCCCTGTGGCGCATTCGCCTGTGGCCGAATGCAAAAGAAGCATCTGAATTGCTGCGTTTGGCTGCATGATTCCAGCAGCATGATTACTCGTATTCATATCTCGCCCTCAGTCTTTGCCCAAGCATTTCTCCGCTTTCAGGCGCAAGTCGAGCAGGCCGAAGAATCGTCTGGGGCATTCCGTGACTTTCAATCAGGATTGGCCTACTCAATGGAGCATTACAAGGAGTGGCTTTACTTGGAGGCGCGTCGTCGCCTGTCCGTAGAAACGTGGATGGAAAAGCAGGTCGGAACCGGAGCCATCTTAAAGCGAGTGATTCAGGCCATTGAGATTCACGAAGACAAGGACCACAGGAACAACATCGTGGAATGGCAAGGCAGGAAAGGACCGGGGTCCAAAAGCACTTTGAAACTCCTGAAGGCACAGGATGATAGCCGCGAGCGACCACGGGTGGAGAAGGCCCTCTGGCAGATGTATGCAATGCAGGCCGATTCCAAGACCTGCTTCGAGCAACTCGTGGCTTTGCTTGGCCCACGCTATGATCTGATCTCCTACCTTTTCTTTATCCGAGACTGGAATCAATTCATGCCGGTGAAATCCAGTTTCTTCCCTGAAGTCTTCGATCTTCTCGGAGTGCCACACCCGATGGTGAAACGCTGCAACTGGGAAAACTATTCCGGTGTGATGGCCCGGTTGCGTGAGGTGCAGCGCCATTTGCAGGGTTATAACATTCCCAACGGTGTGCGGCTCCTGGATGCACATTCCTTCTGCTGGATGCTCGGCTGCTTGGACGAACCACCTGCCGAAACGGCCAAGGACACGGGCTTTCTCCCCATGCGTCCAGAGGCGGGTGCCTTGCCCATTCGCGGCCAAAGTGAGCACGGCACGACTCAGGAGCAGCTAGAAGAGATTCAGCGGGCACAGCGGCGGATCGGCGACCTTGCCCAAGCGATCGTGCTGGAGGCGGAAAGGAAGCGCCTCGCAGCGCACGGTCGAAGCGATCTGGCCGGAAGAGTGAGAGATGTCAGCCATGAGGTCTCGCTCGGCTATGACATCGAATCCTTTACCCTCGAAGGGCAACGCAAACCCATCGAAGTGAAGGCTGCGGCGAAGCGTGGCAATGACTGCCGCTTTTTCCTCTCTGAGAACGAGAAGCGCCACGCCCGATCCTCCATGTGCGCCGGAAACACTTCGACGACATCGCCCCGCACCCGGAACAATCCGCGCGAGAACGCTTGATCGTTTCTCTTATAGTGCAGCGCGACGAGATCGCGGATCAGTTCCTGCTGCCCGTATTGCTGACCCTGCTTCACCGTGAACGTCATCGACGTATACGTCTCGACCGACCCGATCCCGTAGATGCACGAGACCGACGCGACGATGATCACATCATCGCGTTCAAGAATCGCGCGCGTCGCCGCGTGGCGCATGCGGTCGATCTGCTCGTTGATGTTGGATTCTTTTTCTATGTATGTGTCCGTACGCGGCACATACGCCTCGGGCTGATAATAATCGTAATACGAAACAAAATACTCGACCGCGTTGTGCGGAAAGAATTGCTTGAATTCCTGGTAGAGCTGGAACGCCAGCGTCTTGTTCGGCGCGAGCACGAGGGCGGGGCGCTGCACCGTCTCGATCACCTTCGCCATCGTGAAGGTTTTGCCCGAGCCTGTGACGCCGAGCAGAACCTGATCCTGCTCCTCGTTCCGCAGCCCTTCCACGAGTTCCTTGATCGCCGTCGGCTGATCGCCCGCCGGCAAATAATCGGACACCAATTCGAAGCGTTTGCCGCCTTCCAGCTTCTCCCATGTCCGATCCGGCCGATGCGGTTTCCAGATCGCGGCGGCGTTGTCAAAGACAGCGGACGCCGGTTGCGGCGTGGTGGGAGCAGGAGAACGGGCCATGAACGGAATTTAGGGCCGGCCCCGCCCGCTGGCTAGGCCCGTTCAGCGCTTGGGGCGGAAGCCCTCACGGAGCGCGCGCGCGGCTTCGCGGGCAATGGCGTCGAAATCGCAATCGGGCGACAGCTTGCCGGCGAGCTTGAGCATGATCAGCCCATGCGTCGTCGCCCAATAGACGTGCCCGATCAGCTCCGGATCGCCTTCCAAACGCCCTTCAGCAACAAGGGCGCGGACATACGCCGTCATCGTCGCGCGCGCGCGTTCGCCAGCGATGGCGAGATCGGGATATTCGTCCGCGCCAGGCTGGGCGATTTCGAACATCAGCCGGTAGGATTCGGGGTTTTCGAATGCGAATTTCGTGTAGGCCCGCGCCACGCCCGCCGCGTGCTCCATGGCGCTGGCGCTCCGCTTGGCGGGCGCTTCGAGCGCCTCGGCGAAGCGCGTGAAGGCGCGCGTCTGCACGGCAGCGAGGATCTCTTCTTTGTCCTTGAAATAGCGGTAAGGCGTCATCGGGCTGACGCCCAACTCCGTCGCTAGCGCGCGCATCGTAACGCCTTCGGGCCCATGCGCGGCGAAGTGCTTTTCGGCCGCGTCGCACAGGCGCTCGCGGAAATCGGCGATGGCTTCCTCGGACAGGATTTTCGGCATGCCTGACAAATCTCTCTTGACGGCGAATTCTATCTGATACAATGTAAATTTACAACGTATAAATAAGGAGGCCGCCGTGAACGCCCCGGTTCGTATTAGTCCCTATCTCACAGGCAATTTCGGTCCCGTTCGTGAAGAGACAACGCTCGCGGATTTGGCGCTTGAGGGCGCGTTGCCCCGCGAATTAGCGGGCACGTATTACCGCAACGGGCCAAACCCGCAGTTCGATCCGCGCGATCCCAATTATCATTGGTTCGGCGGCGATGGGATGATCCACGCGTTCACCATCGCGAACGGCAAGGCCTCCTACCAAAACCGCTTCGTGCGCACGCCGCGCTGGGAGCTGGAACACGCCGCCGGCCAATCGCTCTACGGCACGTTCGGCAATCCGATGACGTCCGATCCATCGACGTTCGGCAAGGATAGCGGCGTCGCCAACACCAACATCATCTGGCACGCCG
>CALMTT010000041.1 GCA_937872615.1 uncultured Verrucomicrobiaceae bacterium
TGCTGGACCTCGACGACCGCGGCCGGTACCACCCCGGCCCCGACCTGCACCACGAGCCCGCTGCCGAGCGATGCCGATGCCTACGGCTTCGACGCCAAGGGCAACCGCACCAACGACGTGCCGGCGTCGGGCTACGCGCGCACGCTGACCTACGACCAGGAGAACCGACTGTCGACGGTCACCGACGGATCGATCGCGCCGATCTCGGCCATGGACGGCGTGATGAAGTTCTGAAACTCATCCACATACAATGTGAAAAGCCTGCGCTGGTTCTCAGGAAGGCGTTGCCGAGCCATGGCAGCTTGCTGAAGTTTGGAAACGATCAGCGAGCCGAGAAGGTAGCTATTTTCAGTGCCCATCAATCCCTGGGGCAGTTTGACGAGGAGAATTTTGCCCGAGTCCATGATCGCCGGGATGTCCAGCTTGGTATCGCGCTGGCTCACCATGTAGCGAATTGGCTTGGGTGAGAGAAAGGTCTGCAATCTGGTCAGCACTGGCCCAATGGATTTGCTGCCGCCGAGTTGGGGAAAGCCCTTCTTCCAGTAATAGACCACATCCGCATCGGTCACTCCTTCGAGCACCTTGCTGCGATACTCCGGCTCCAGAAGAAAACGCTGTACATCCGCCAGAGTGCCACCTTCGGGGTGCTCCAGAAAGGCGAGGATGGCGTTGCGGAGCACCACGGTCATTTGATCCCCCCAGCTAGTGCTGAGGCGCTGGAATACGCTGACGAGGTCGGACGCCAGCAACGTTTTCTCGTAGTCCGTGGTCGCCCGGAGAATGTTAAAGCCAATGCTGAATGCCTCATCGCTAGCATCGACGAGCACCACATCATCGCGTCGATGCGCTGGCACCAGTGCCAACAGCCGCTCGGTCACATCTCCATGCGGGTCTAGCAGAGCAAAGCTATCACCACTCTCCAAATCCTGGCGGATCAGATTCATCAAGAACGTCGTTTTGCCCGTCCCAGTGCCGCCGATGACGTGCATGTGCCGCACCCGCTGATCGGTGGTCAGGAAAACGTTGCTACGCTGGCCGGCGTGGTCATTCCAACCAAGGAACAAGCCACCGTCGCGTTCACCTGAGTAAGCACGACTGCGCCCGGTGTCCTGCCGCAACTTCTTCGACACCAGCGACTCATCGGGAAGGCGGATGAGATTGAGCAGTTCCTCCTGCGAAAGCAGCATCCCCCAACGGTGAGTCTGTCGATTCAGCAGGTCCTCTTCCTGAGCCTCCGCTGGATACTCATCTGCCGCCAGCGGGACAAGATGATTGCCGCCCGGTCGAGCGAGCGCATTCAGCGCTGCCATCATCGGAGCCAAAAGTGCCCATGCGCGTGCGCCATTTTCGGCGCACGTCACCAGCCGCAATACCACGGCAAACAGCGGACTCCGCGCCTTTTGTGATGCCTCACGCGATAGCTCAGCGTGGTTCCTGAAAACAGGGGTGCCATCTGCGTGAGTCGAAACTCGCACCATGCTCTCACCCCATGCCGCCGTGGCAGGCTCGAAGATCACCTGAAACAATCCCATCTCCTTGTCGGCAAAGCCGGACATGGCTGAGATCAATCCGGGGAGCAGATCACTCTTCCCAGTTTCGAGAGAGAGCAAAAAGTCGCGTCCCAAACCAATCTCAGCCGCAGCATAAAAACGCCCGGTTCGCTCCCAGGCTGAATGCAGAAGGTTTTCGGTTGGGCGGGTGACACAGCCAGGGAAGTGCGTCTCGGTCTGCGCTTGAAGCTGAGATGCATCCTCCTCACTGAATGCCCACTGGAAACCGATCTCTCGCTGGTCGGCTAGAATCTCGAATGCCACCGGCTCTCGGCAGGACCGGCACAGCCTCAAAAACGAATCCATCTGCTCACGCCGATAGCGGGGAACCCTCGGAAAAGTCAGCGCGATTTCATGGCAGAAGCCCCGGCTCCAGGTGGTCACTTCCTCTTCCGAAGCCGTGTCCTCGGTCTCATCGACGTGGATTTTCTCTGTGTTGAACCACCGGCCAGCCTTGCTCAGCGCACGCTCCATCAGGGAGGGGCGGCGAACATCGTCCGTCACGCCTTCCGCACGCAGTCGGTAGCCGGTAAACCTCTCAAATGGCGGTTCCAATCCGACTGCTTCGGGATGAATGAACCAGCCACGCCCCCGCAGCTCCCACTGCAAATACTGCGCTGAGAGCTGTTCGTGGGGGGTCGTCATACACTCATTCGCGAGGGCACTTGCACCATTCGGGCGAGCAAGGGATGCATGTCGGGCCTTGCTTCGATGAACTCGACCTTCTCAATCCCTTCGGCAGCCGTGACTTCGTTGATCTTGGCTTTAATGATTCGCTCCACCATTTCCACATACATGAGGCGGGTGTCCTGCCGGAAAAATGTCTCCTTCCGCAAAAGGATTTCGTAGAGCCTTCCGAACACAGGAACCGTCAGCAGCCATGCATCGAAGTCCTCGAGCCCGAGCGTCAGCGTGTTTCGCAGCAGCAGGATAAAACCCAAGATGGTCATCCCGATGGTGACACCGCCCCAGACCATGCCAAAGAGAGCCAGATAGCCAACGACTAGACCGCTCAGCAGCAAGAGCAGCACGAGGAACTGCCAGAAAGGGAACGGCGCGGGTATCTCGCAGAAGCGATACGAGAAGAACCAAGATGTTCCGAAAGGTGCAGAGCAGAGATCGAAAGTGAGTCGCTCCCGCCTCATCCGCAGGTAGTCACGCTTCGAGGAAAGCATGCCACCCTCCCGATAATCCAGGCGCATCAGCTCCAGTCCCGGAACCTTTCGCTGCTGAAGCTCTTCTTCGATGCTCTGGTAGAACGAATCAGAGGATGTCTGAAAGTCATCCACCAGGGTGTAGGTCGGTGGCCGGAGTTCCTCCGGTTTGCGCTTTTTCCAAAGGCCAAGCATAGGTCAGCGGGGTGGATGGTTTACGCGGCGGCGTTGAACTTTTTCATCAGTTCTTGAACTTCGCGGCCGGGATCGGCCCCGAGAGCTTCAAACAAATCAAAGGCTTCGATCAAGTCCACGCGTCGCTCGCCCAGCTCGATCCTTGCCACCATCCCATGCTCACGACCAAGCGCCGTGGCGAGATCACGCTGCGTCATGCCAGCTTTCTCCCGCAGCGAACGTATGTGCTCGCAGAAGATCTTGGATCGTTTGCCGTGGAGGGGCTTGTTCACCCTCAAGTTTTGCCAGAAAATCGCCTTGCCTCCAAAATGAGAGCAGATATGATGCCTCACAAACCCATTCACCTGCCATGACCTTCCTCCGCAGAATCGGCCCTGACCCTCACGCCAACGGTCAAAGCACCCCGGCCTTGGAAAACTGTCCTGACATCTGGGAGCTGGCTGATGGCGATTTCGCCATCATCGGCATCGACATGACGGATGCAGCCAAACCGCTCCTGCCTGCGACCGCAGGGTGTGGGCCTGATGAACGGATCGTCCGTGTGCCTCGCCGCATCTTGGTCGATGCCAAGGCTGACATTCCAGCCAAAGCCTGACATCTGGCCTGAGTCACTCCGCTTGTGATACAATGGGCGCATCATGGCCCACATCGTCGCTTGGATCGGACTTCATGCCTTTGATCTGCTCTCAGCAGTTGGAATCATTTCCGGCTTGGCTTTTACGGCATTGAGTTTTCGAGAAGATACCCGCTCACGCCGTCTGAACAATCTTGTCCGGCTCACTGAGCAGCACCGGGACATTTGGGAGGAAAGCCAAAAGAATCCCAAACTCGCCCGAATCCGCGACCCAAAAGCCGATCTCTACACCAAGCCCGTCACGGCTGAAGAAGCTCAGTTTGTCATGCTGCTGATGTTTCATCTGCACTGCTGGTATCGAGCCATCGAAGGCAGGGAGGTGTCCAGCCTGGAGGGACTGGAAAAAGACATTCGGAACTTCTTCGGGCGGCCTGTGCCGCGCCATGTGTGGGAGGAGCGGAAAGCCTTCTTCGACCGCGACTTCCGTCAGTTCGTCGATGAACTGCTCCTCAAATGATCTCCAAACAAAAAGCCCGCCCGGATGAACTCCGAGGCGGGTGTTTTTAGTATTCGCTGGGCAAGAGAACGGTCGTCACGGAACGATCCCATTCCGTGATGATCCAGAACTTCACCTGGCTGGTCGTGCTGTAGGCGGACAGCAGCCGAGAGCCCTCTTCGAGCGCTCGATTGTTCTCATCAATGTCTTCCTGGCAGAGTTCGCCCCAGTCACCCATCGCATGTCGTGCGAGGGCGGAGGAGATGTCTGTTGTGGAGACTTCGGCGAGAACACCGGGCGTGGCAAAAAGCTGGCCCATGGCGAACCGGGCGGTCTGTGGATAGAGAATGAACATGGCAGAGGTCTTCAGTCATGGGTTCTCAGTCCAGCAGAGCGTGCAGTTCGTTCTCGGTCAGGTGATCCGGTTGGGCTCCTTCTTGGGGAAGCGGCACGACCCGGACAAACAACCGCCTCGCCAGCTTCACGAGGGCCTTTTCACGCCCCATGCGTCCAGCCTCGTCCTCGTCGAACATCAAGATGATGCCCGCTCTGCCTTCGGATGCCTCCACGAGCACCGTTTCCTGCGCTGCGGAGAGAGAGCTGCCCATGATGGAGACGACCCGGCGAAAGCCGAGCTGCCAGAGCTTGATCACATCGAAGAAACCTTCGACGACGATTAACGGCAGCCCTTTTTCCTCCTTGGAAGCGCGGTCGAGATTGAAAACCTCGGCGCTTTTGCGGAATCCAGCGGGCAGCTTGTATTTCGGTCGATCATCAGGTGGTTGTCCCGGCCAGCGACCTGCGTAGCCGACGAGTTCGCTGTCCCTGTTGTGGATGGGGATGACGATCCGCCCGGACATGGTGCCCTTGGCACAAAAACCGAGACCAAACTCCGCCACCGTTGCCGGGGTGAGTCCTCGCTCGGTCAGATAGGCATGATCCGTTTTTAGATTCTCCAGCTTGAAGCTCAGAGGTGCGTTTTCGCCTAGCTCTTCCACCGGTTCCAGTGGCTCGGCACGAGTCTCAGATTGAGGTCGGTTTCCATGGGCCGGAGGTGATCCAGACCATGGGCGTGAAGGTGCGGCTGAGCCTCCTTGCTGTTGACGTGGCGGAGGTGAGTCCGCTTTGCCAGCCAGCCCGAGGTTGAACCACTGGTCGATTTTCAGCGCTGCTTCGTGGGCATCGCAGTTCTCCATCTTCGCGACGAAGTCGAGATGATTGCCGCCGCATTTGCATGCGGAGAGATGACAGAACCAGCAGTTCTTGCTGAGCGTCACTTTGAACGTGTCTTTGCCGGTGGCTTCAGGGTGGATGGGGCAAGGGCCGTCGAGGCCATCGCCGTTGCGAGTGCGGTGCATTTTGGCTGTGAGGCCGTAATGCTCCAGCACCTGCGCGAAGGTCACGGCGGCTTTGACCGCCGTGAAGTCAATGAAGGGTCTTCCCATATGTGAATGAGCTGTGTTGGTGTTTGCGGGATGTTTGCGTTTTGCAAACACCTCCACGGCTCATGGTATCAGGCGGCTTGTTCTGGCGGGAGTTGACGGCGGCTGAGGAATGTGGTGCAACGTTAATGGCTTGAGTAAGGCAGCGACATCATCAGGTTCGATCACCCGCAACCATGGTGCCGCTTTGAAAGCGGCCCGCACATGCTCGCGACGCTCGGCTCCTGCCATGAGCATCAGCAGGCAGAAACGACGGGCACCCAGCCATTCACGATGCCGAGCTGAGGCGTGGGTTGCCTCGTAGGCTTTTGCCTTTCTGAGCAAACAACTCTGCCTCAAGTCTCGTCGCTCAACTGGCATTGTCCCTCGATCCGCCTCCAGGAAGAAGATCATTCGCGAGGTGTTTCCATCCGAGCGGTTGGTGTCGAGAGCGAAAACCTTGTCTGGCACCACGCCGACACGACGCTTGCCAGGAAGATCAACCGTCCAACGAAACGGCTCGCGGCGATTGGCTCGTTCTTTGGGCTGGGGGAGATCGCCACCATAGACGATGCTGATTTCTTGATGCGATCGGCACTCCAGTTCGAGCGCCGCCATGAAGTCGCTGACCATGAGCGTGTGTTCGAGGAAAAGTCGGCCCACTTGCTTGTTGCGAGTCGTCCAGTCCATGCGTTCAAAGGGCATATTGAGGTCACGGCGGAGACGGCCGGCTCCACGAGAGGCGAGGCCATAGATCATGCTGCGTGATCCGCCTTGGTGGTAATAATCGAGCTGGCAGTGGGGCCGGTCGAGGTAGCCATGGTGGTAGAGCAGGTTGAGCCGACGAAGCACCTGCTGTCGGCTGCCACCCACGAGCTTAACGAGCCACTCCGACTTGATGAAGCGATGCTCCGCGATGTTGCGCAAGAGTTCGAGGTCGCGTGGGGTGAATTGAAATGATCCAGCGGCTTCGGGAGCACGTTTGAAGCGTGGGAGCCGCTGCTGCGTTGCTGTCATTTCTGCATTCTATCATGAACAAAGCCTCTCCAGGGTGTGGAGAGGCTTCGGGGTTCAGGCTGTCATGATCGCTTCTTTGGAGTCAACGAGGGTGGCGCGGTTTTGAATGTAGTTCGCGGCCTTGGTTGCCTGGGCGGCGGCTTGGATAATCCAGCGTTTGTGTTCTTTGACACGCAGGACATCGAGCCAGCTTTGCAGGTAGGAGGCGGACTGTTCGTGGGCATCGCTCACGATGTGCGTTTCCATGCCGAGGAAAGCCGCCCCCATCTCGGCGACGAGTTCTTCCTGGGAATAGACCTTCCCTCCGAATCCGTCATGCTTGAGGAGGCTTTCACGATTCAGGCGATCAGGATGTCCTGTCGCGTGAATTAGTTCGTGAAAGAGCGTGAGGTAGTAGGCCTCGGCACTCTCAAAGCTCCCAAAAGGCGGCATCTGCACCGTATCGGTTTGGAGACGGTAACAGGCCATCGTGCGTGCTCCTTCGTGGATGCAGGGCGGATTGGACATTTCGGCGACGATCTGCTCGGCGGCTTCGATTCGTTCGCTCACGGGGAGCTGCGGAATCGAGTTCACTGGCGGGAAGTCGATGCCTTCGATCTGCACCGCGTTGAAAACGGTGTATTCGCGAAGGAACAGCCGTTTCCGCCTGGGTTCATCGGTTGCTTCAGCATCATCGGCTGACGATGACTTCGATTCACCGACTTTGATCACATGGGCACCGTGTTCGCCTTTGCGAATGTGACCACCGCGCTCCTGGGCCTGACGAAAAGTCAGCCAGTAGGGGGATGGCATGTGCCGCAGACCCAGTAGCAGCACGTTGATGCCGTTGTAGGTCTTGCCGGTGTGGAAGTTGCGCGGGATGCCGACTTCGCGCTGCCAGGGGCAGCGCCAGGGAACGACGCCGCGTTCCAGGTGTTCAAGGATGAGATCGGTGACAGCTTGATAAGGATCAATGCGGGACTCTGCGTGGCTCATGAGGGCTTCGGTTCGGGGTTGTCAGGAGAAGCCGACCTCAGGAGTGAGGCAGACTTCAGGCTGACAACCGCAGGCCCGTGGCAGCGCGGATCGCTCCGTCCGCATTGTATCAGAACACGGTGTGTTCATGCAAAATGCCGATTGCAAAATGTGGCTCTCGAAGTGTTTTGACCTCGGTTGAAATCAACAGCCCATCATGAGTCGATACCATTACGAAGTGCTGGCGGAGGAGTCCGCGTTTGAAGAGCTCGTTTGTGACATTTTGAATGCCATTCACAACACCACCTCGTTTCAGCTTTATCGGGGACGCGGAAGCAACCAGTATGGCGTGGACATCTACTCCAAGCCTTTGCGCATAATCGTGCAGTGCAAAAAGAAGGACACCAACCGCAAGGATGTGGATCTTCGCCGAGAGCTTGCTGCTGATCTGGAGGAGACGGCTTGCAAGGTGCGCGGCTGGCCGCATCCGTTCACCACGCTGCTTTTTGCAACGACTACAAAGAAGTATCCGTCGATCCAAGACAAAGCCATTGAACTGTCAGAGAAAGAAAATGTGGACATTCAGTTTCTCGCTTGGTCAGAGCTTGAAAAGCACATTCACCGCTTCGAACTTGTTCGAGGTAGATTCTATCCGCATTTGAAGGCCCCAAAACGGCCTTCCAAGGATGCGGTCGTCAATAGGCTCCCAATTCCCAAGACTATTGGAGCCAATGGCCTGATGAAATCTACCATTATGGAGAAATTCAACCGCCTGGGTCTCGAAAGAGAAAAGCGCTTCGGACGATCTGCTTATGCAGTCATGTATAAAAACTTTCAGCGTGAGATGAAGCTGGGCAAGAATCAAAAGTGGACCGTCATCTGGGACTGGCCGGAGTCCGCAGCCAAAGCCATCTGCGACTACCTGGATGGCAAATGGAACAATACAATTGCAGGACGAAAAGAGTCCGCGAAATCAAAACCGGACTACATTCCTACGCGTCCTCAACTTTTCGCGAAGGAAAAGGAGTGGCTCTCAGTTCTTGGTCTGGAAATGGATAGCGATGAGACACGTGAGCTTCTCGAAAGGTCCTTCGGAGTGGCCTCGCATCGTTCGATCAACCATTTGCAGCACTGGCTATTCGTCCTGCAACTAGAGCAGATCGTAAAGGATCACGCTGGCATCTAAGACTACTCGATCTGCCGCAACCACCGCTTCAGCTTCTCCTCGACCTCGGCTCGCGGCGTGGCGAAGCGCTCGCGGGAGCGGCGGAGGAGCTTGGCTTTGCGGCCCTGGTGCGTCTCGATGGGCGGGGAGAGACGGGTGCGCTGGAAGTGGATGGAGCCGCTGGCGGATTGATTACGGATGAGGGTCTCGTAGCGGGGTAGATCGACGAACTGACGCTGGTGGAACTCCTCGCCAAACTCGCCGTGCAGATGCTCGGCATCGGCAAAGCCGACGCGGAAGGCGACGAGGGTGCCGACATTGCCAAACACGGCCTCCCGCACGGTGGGTGAGAGCTGGGCGATGTATTGATGGCTCAAGGTGAGATTGAGCCGGTATTTCCGCGCCTCTGCCAGGATGGAGGTGAAGCTCTCCGTGGCGAAGTTTTGGAACTCATCGACGAACAGGAAGAAGTCGCGTCGCTCGTGCTCCGGCTGGCGGTTTCGGGCCATGGCGGCGAGCTGGAACTGCGTGATGAGCAGGGAGCCGAGCAGGTTGGCCTTGTCGTGGCCGATCTCGCCCTTGGAGAGGTTCGCGAGGAAGATGCGGCCCTCGTTCATGACAAAGGGGATGCTCACCTTGCTGCGCACCTGGCCGATGATGTTGCGGATGATGGGGGAGAGGAGGAGCTGGCCGGCCTTGTTCTGGATGGGTGCGATGGCCTCGCGCATGAAGCGCGGCTCCCAGCTCTCGTATTCGTTCTCCCAGAAGTCGCGCAGGAAGGGATCGTCGATCTGGTTCACCACCCAGCGGCGATAGGCCGCGTCGGTGAGCAGGCGGTTCAGGCCGAGGAGCGTGGTGTTCGGGCAATGCGTCAGTGCCGAGATGGCGTTGTGCAGGATGTATTCCAGCCGTGGCCCCCAGCTTTCCTGCCACAGGCTTTTGAAGGCGCTCACGATGCCTGATGCAACGAGGTGACGGTCTTCCGGCGCGGTCTGGGCCAGCAAATTGAGCCCGATGGGGTGATCGAGGTCGCCGGGATGAAAATAGACCGTCTGCTCGGCCCGCTGCGGCGGGATGTGCAGCAGCAAATCCTCCGCCAGATCGCCATGCGGGTCGATGAGGCCGACGCCGTGGCCCTGCTCGATGAGCTGGAGGATGAGATTGCGCAGGAGCGTGGTCTTCCCGGAGCCCGTCTTGCCGATGATGTAGGTGTGGTAGCGAGCATCAGCCAGGTCGAAGCCAAACGGCTGCTCGCCGCCCCAGACATGCCTCATGCCGATGTGAAGATCGTGTTCGTTCATGGCTGTGTTCACGCCGCCCAGGCCAGCCGCCGCTCCAGAAAGGAACATGAATGAAAACCGGGCCAGAGATCACCCCCTCGTCAAAATGGGTGCCCGCCCGGCAAGTCACCCGGCAAACGTCTGTTGGATCGAGCCAGGCGGGTAACGGCAACTGGCCTCGACGGCTGAAGGGTGGAGACAGTATATCACATCAGCTATGATGTGATGGATACCCCTGATCAACTTCCATCGAATGTCTCACACGCTCGGGCTGGGCGGCACGCCAGAGAGCTGACTGCTTGGGTTCCACGAAAAAATCGGCTCCTGACCCGATAGCACCCAATACTCTAACGGGTGAGCCGCATTGGGCTCCTGAATAATGATTTGGTCGGATTGCGGGGCTATCTCGACGAAATGGCTCTCGTAGTTACTGAAGTGGATGTGCATGTTCTGCAGCTTTGAATTCAGCGGCAACACGACTCCGCTCACCCCGCTCACCGAGCAGTCATTGGCATAAATGATTTTTGCGAAGTGATTCTCTCCAACAGGCGTTTGCCAGAGAAAGAGATAATTCATCTTCTGGTCCAAATGAAGGCTGCCGGATTTCGCCGCGTCGATTTGATAAAGAGGATAGCTGGCTTTGTCATCGATCCAGGAGTAGTCGGAGGTCATCAGACCGCTTTGTGGAGTAGTATGCTTTTCCATCTTCTCGCGGACTTTCGAGTTTCCGCTGCCAGCAACTAGCGGAAACCTAAAGCCGCACTTCTGACCGCTCTTCAGGATATTTGCGCACTCGCCAAGGGGATCAAGCAAGGTGGTTTTTCCACACGATGGGCATTTATATTCGAAGAGTGGCATTGCAGTTAGTTTCGAGGATTGCGGTCTCAGTTTGAAGGAAGTCCGAGTTTATCGAAGAACGCTCGGTTTCGCTCTTTCGCCATATTGACGAGGCGGTCGAAGGAGATCACCTCCACATATGCGTTTACGTTGTCCTTGTAGCCGAAATACCCCTGACCATCAGAGGTCCTCTTGAGATTGTGATGAATCCTGCACCGCTTCTCAAATGAGGGGGTAAGGTCTGCGAGGACATAGCAGAAACCCGGAACAGAGTCGTGCTGGAGAGATGGGATTGGCCGCCCCGTCGAAGTCTTGACGCCTCCTTGCCTAATGCGCTCAAGGTAGTCAATCGCTTGCTCAATAGGGTCGTGGTCTTCACCCGCCTTTGCGTCATTCCTCATCGGTCGTTTGATTTCCACGATCTCGATGCTGGCAGGAGGAAGTCTCGTTCCCTCCGAAACGAGAATTGGCTGGTCAAAGACATTCAAGACGCAGATGTCCGGTTCCTTCCCGTCGCCGGAAGCGGTAATGGGGATCGACTTCAGCGGCTTGTCCGAGGCCAGATAATCATGGAACGCGAGCCGTTCGTCGATTAACCACAAATTGCAGTTCTCCAGCGGAAGCTCCGAGCTGTCCTTCCGCATCTGAATAATGAGGCTGTGGATCAAATCCTCACGGACGTAGTTCCCGTGCTCATCTTTCTCTATGGCCTTCTCAAACAGGTCGATGATTACGCGCCGGTGTGAAACGTAGCTCGCAAGGTCTGATTTCTTGATGTCCTCAGCTTTTGCCAAATAGGAATCAAGCTTGGCCCTGTATTGCTCATCTGGAGGAGCGTTTGTTTGACTGAGAATGTCGTGTCCCTCGCTGATAAGCTCTCGCTCGATGTTGGCGAACTGCTTGTGAAGCGCGAGTTCAAGCTCCTTGTCGGAGATGTCTGGATCGACATTCAGTTCAGTCTCGGGAATTCGGGAAAGGATGGGCCGGTAGCGAGGGGCTTTGGTCGCCACGAACTTGGTCACCTTTTCCTTCGACCGCTTCAGATTTTCCTCAAGATGTTCGGACAACTGCTCCTTAGCTCGGCCGACCACCGCCTCACGAATGTCATTGAGACCGATCTCAGTATCCGCAAGCAAGCCTTCGACACTGTCAACGATCTCAAACCCAGTTCGCTCCGGTCTGGCACATTCGTCTAGGAAGGCCGAGCTCACGTAGCAGGAGTAAACGAACTCGCCGTCAGCGTCAGTGAGCTTTCCGTGCAAGCCTGGCAACTTCCCGGAAAGCTTTTCTTCGGTGACGAGCCGATTATCCGCGCAAAACGCGATAGCATGCGCGGACAAGGAATTAGACCTGAGGCGAACATGAATGAGGTCGAACGACTGTTCCTTGATCGTGATGGTTTCGGGAACCGCCGATGAGTGCATATGAGCATCGCAGACATCGTTCAGCGAAATCACTTCTCCATCATCAACGAGTTCGATTAGCGGCGCACCGCCCTCGCGAATGAAATACCAGAGACAATGCTCAAAGATACTGTCAGCAATCGCCTTCGGAGTCTTCCGGGCATAATTGCGATAACGAGGATTGAATTCATCCAGGTGAATACAGGTTTTGACTGCGGCTTCCTCCGGAGCGCCTCCATCATTCTCATTTGAGACGCCCCTGACAGAACTGAACGAGAACGTGCGGCGGCGTAGGGCGTCTTCCGCGCGATATATACTTTCAACGCGGACTTGCTTGAACGCCTTCAGCCAGAGCAGTCGACCAATTCCCCGACAACCCTTTTGAACTTTGTGCTCTGAATCGAGCGTTCGGAATGAGACCATATTCTCATCCGTAAAGCCGACCCCGTTGTCCTCGATTCTGAAACCCACAATGTCCTCAAGTGCGTCTGGACCTTTTTTCTTCAAATCATTCAGATCCAAGGCCCCTTGCTTGCCCTTTCGCAGAATTGTGATGGCAATTCGGCCATCGGCGGTGGAAACATTAGCCTCCTCAATTGCGTGAATGGAATTAACTACCGCTTCGAACAGCGGGAGAAGACCGCTTGTTAAAGGAAGCGGGGTGTTCCGAAGACGCCCTCCCAAATTGGTGGGCATCGTATTCGTTGGTTTTGTGGAAGCACTCATGCGGCGATTTGCCCATCCAAGCAGGGAGGCGATCCATGGCAAGGATTGAGGAGGAGGGAATGATGTGAAGCCAGGGAGGAGTGTTCGGGAATTAGAGATAGTGGCCGCGTCGTCCGCCGCCAGGCCCTCGTCGTGACTTTTTCAACACCCGTCGTGTTTCGTGACGGGCGAAGCCCGCTTTCGTGGCCCCCACGTGTGAAGGGCGAGGGCAGTCCGGCTTTTCAGCCGGCTGGCCGGAGCGGCCGACTTCACGCGGTTGGTCATTGGCCGAGGGCGGGTAGCCCGGTGCTGGCCATGACCTTTATCCGCAGGTCGATCAAGTCCTTGTCGCCGTAGGAAACCGCGTGAAGTCGGGCGTTCAGCCCGAACACGTGGGGGCACCCGTGACAAGGCCTGGCAGCGATTCGCGGCTCAGTGAAGCCTTGAAACCGTCGTCGGTGCGGTAGCACTCGCCGCGATTTTTTCGCGCACCCCTACATACCATGTAAATAGGGGTGGATGTAGGGCCTCGTGGATGCTGGGAGAGCGGAAATGGCCGGGGAAAAGCATGTCGCAGAATATTTGTTTCCCGACTCAAGGACATTTTCATGGCCTCAAACAAGGCTTTTCGGACAGCCGGTGTCCTTGAGGCCCAAGTTCGGTCAGCCGTAGTTTTGAACGTGTCCTTGATGATTGGCTCGACGATTGGCAATCGCCGCTACGGTGCCTGAAAAGCAAAAGAGCTGCTTCGCAGCAGCCCTGGTAAGGTCGGTGGTCTTGACGCCTTTGGCGTGGTGTGGTGTTACTTGGGGAAGGTGATCTGATCGAGATCGCGGGCGGAATGCAGAATCCTGAGCACCTCGATGCCGGTGTCGGAAGGACGGAAGTAGAAGCAGTATTTGCCGAAGGGATAGCTGCGGCAGCCTTTGGAGAGTTCCGGGCGTGGCCGCCCGATGGTCTGCCACTTGGCGAGGTATTCGAGCTTGTCGCGGAACCGCAGGAGCAGTCGATCCGCCTGAAAAACACTGTCCTGGGCGATGTAATCCCAGATGTCGTCGAGGTCGCGATCAGCCAGCGCTGAGTAGGTGACGTTTGACATGGGCTTTATCGAGCCACCTGACGTGCCGCGTATGCCTGATGTCGGCGTGCGAGCTTGGCATCCCAATCAATCTGGATGCCTTCACCACGATCCAAGGAGTCGGCAGCAGCCTGGATGTCCTGGCGGAGGGCTTCGAGCTTCACCTTGTCGGCCTCACTGAGGTCGGAAAGGTCTGGCGCAGTCTCTTCGACCTGAAGCAACCGCAACGGATACTCCTGCTGGAGATCGGTGAAAAGCTCCCGAATCTCATCAGGGGCGAGCTGGTCGATCTCTTGGCGGATGTGTTCGACGGTGGAACTCATGATGGGTGCATTGTATCAAGCCCCGGCGGATTTGTCGAGGGGCAGGAATGAAGGGCTGGACTCACCTCAGGCTGTCGTCCGCCCTCACCTGCTCGGCGAGCTGGCGGAGGGCCTCCAGCATGGCTTCCTGGGCTCCGGGTTCGCGTTTGGCGCGGAGGCTGGCAACGCAGTTCCCTTCCCTATGCGTGAGCTGGATGAGCTGGCTGGTGCGTGTCTTGGGTCGGGATGACGACGTGGAGCCTTGGGTAGTGCGGAAGCTGGCGATGCGCTCGCGAATGCGGCCCACGCTCTCCCCTGCCACGGCGGCGGAGACGAGCTGCTCCTGAAACTGCGAGTCCCCCACTTGCGCGATGCGCTGGGCCATCTCGTAGCCGATGCCGGGTGTGCTGCGCAGCTCCTCCTGCAAACGAGCAGGCAGCTCCAGCACGCGGAGCATGCCGGACATCCATTGCTCGCTCTTCCCTATTTGCCGGGCGAGTTCACGCTGAGACGCGGCGGCACCGGAGCTGAGCAAGCTGTGAAGCGTCTCCGCCAGCTCGACGGCAGGGATGTTTTCCCGCTGGATATTTGAGATGAGACTCTTGAAGCGGCGCGTGATGTGATCATCGGGCTCGCGCACGAGCACCTCCAGCTCGGTGAGGCCGACGGCCTTGGCGGCGCGGAAGCGGCGGTGGCCGGTGAGGATGCGGTAGCGGTCACCCTCCTGGGTGACGGTGATGGGCTCGATGATGCCGTGACGACGCACGGACTCGATCATGTCGTCCATGTTGTGGAAGATTTTTCGTTCGTTCTCCGGGTCTTCTTGGAGTCGGTCGATGCTGACAATGAAGCGGCCTCGTTTTGGCAGTCCGCCGGTGAGGCCGGACTTCACGAGATCGAGACGGCTTTTGCCATCGGGTAGTTTGGTCATGCTGTTGGGGCGGTGACTTCCGCGTTCATCGCGTGGTCGGGCGATGCGGCGGCGGTCTCCGCGTGGGCCTGCGGCCCGTTAGTGAATAAGTCCCGCACCTCTTCGACGAGGGCGGCCATGTCCTGCGCTCCTTTGGAGAGCGGACGATAGTGGAAGATGCTGCCTCCATTTTCGTCCACCTGCGCCATCCATCCGCAGGAGCGGATCTCGCTGCGTGCCGATGGGATGCCGTCATCCGCAAGCAGGGCCAGCACGCGCTTTCGCAGGCCTGGCAGGCGTGTGAGATTGCTCAGCACATGCAGCATGCGAAAGTCGGCGGTCGGGCGGAGCTTCACGAGCAGCTTGTAGATGCTGGCGTAGCTCTTCACGGCCTTCGTGCTCTCAAACGGCACGATGAAGGCATCCGCTGGAAAGATGGCGTTCTCCATGATCGGCGAGATTTGGTTCGGCGAGTCGATGACGAGGAAGTCAAAGCGGTCGGCGATGTGCTCCTCGGCGATCAATTGCGTGAGCATGGAGGGATAGCCCTCCGTCTGGCTGATCTCACGCCCGAGGTCTTCAAGGCCATCAGCACTGGCGACGAAGGACATGTTTTCAAAGCCGGTGGGCTGGATGACCTCGGAGAGCGATTGCTGGCGCGTGAGCGCGGCCACGAGCGTGCCCTCCGGCGTGAGTCCATCCCCTGCGGCGAGCCATTGTGTGACTTGCGCCTGCGGATCGAGGTCCATGAGCAGGACGCGATGCCCGTGACGCGCGAGGCCGCTGGCGAGGTTCATGGCGATGGTGCTCTTGCCACAACCTCCCTTGGCATTGATGACGGTGATGATGTTCATGGGTTTGGATTGAATGATTGGCTGTTAAAGGCGGCGTCCCACTGCCAGAAGTCCGGGAGGCCGAAGCACTGGCGGAAGGCACCGAGACGAGCGTTGTCCGTGTCGAAGTGCTCCAGCACGCGACGCGACCATGGCTTCGGATCGGCGGCGAGGCTTTCGCGCTCGCTCTCCCGCTGCGCGGTGAAGCGCTGATAGTCGTCGGGGCGTGTGTGACGCATCTCGGACTCCTTCGCCGCGAGCCAGCGGAGCCAGTCCTCGCGGAAGCGCTGCTCGTGCTGCTCACGGCTCTGCGTGATGCTGGCGAGCTGCACCTGGAGGCGCTGCTTCTCCCGCTGGACGAGGAAGGCATCGCCAAGCTGGCGGATGGCAAGCGTGAGCGATGGAAACGGATGCCGCTGCTCGCGTGCGAGAGTGCCCAGGTCACGGCCCCACTCGGCAGCGCGGCCCTCCTCCCTCGTGGCGCGGATCAATCGCTGCACAAAGCTCTCCGCGGTCTGCGCCTCGCGTGGCGATGGCTCATTCACCGGCTCGCCTCGATTGCCGCCATAGGCCGCGTAGAAGCATCGCGCGAAGTCCCATCCGGCCTGCGTCACGCTGATGACTTCGGCTGACCGAAGTTTCATCGGCGCAGGCCATCGCTGCTCGATGGATCGGCGTAGAAGCCCCGCCGGACTGCGTGCCGGTGCGCGGTCTGGCAACCATGCGATCTGCTGCTCGATCTCATCGCGGCTGTGCTCCCGCATCAGCTTCGCGACGGTCTTTTCGCTGAAGCCGAAGGCGAGAAGCCTGTCTCGCAAATCCGTGTCAGCCGCAGGGCAGTTTCCAGTTTCATTTCCTGGTTTCGTTTTAATGTTGGTGCGAAATTCTGACTGATGCGCTGGTTCGGAAATCGGACTGATGCTGGTCTGGATTTCTGACTGATGGACGGCTGGTTCGTTTTTCTGACCGTTCGGAAAATCGCACCAGCGAAGCGCATAGACCGCTCGCCGACGCTCGGTGGCTTCATGGCTGAACACACCGCTCTCCAGCCGCACGATGTAGTTCTTCTCCATCGCGATGCGGATGGCCTTGGCGAGATCGGAACGGCTGCCAAAGCGGGCGTAGTTCTCGATCTGCTGGTAGGACAGAGACACCTGCTGGCGACGGCGGCCATGTTTTGCCTGAAAGCCGATGCTGTGGCGGATGATCGCTCCGACGACTTTGATCACAGAAAGTGGCTCGCGGGGAATAAGCACGTCAAAGAACTCGTTTGGGATGTCGGTGCGGTTGCCTTCGCCTTCAAAGAAGCCATCGAAGTGCTCCAATCGCGTCGTGTAGGTCCTGGATGACCAGCGGAGCTGGTAGCGGGCAGATTGCCCGGCATCATGCGCGTGCTTCGCGCGGCCTTCCGTGACGCATTCAAGCAAGTGGCCCGCCAGCGCATCGTCCAGCGCGGCACGGATCATGTCACGGCTCACACCGGCCTTTCGCTCCAGTTCCGAATAGGTCACCTCGATCTGCTCCTCCTGGGGATTCCCATTCGCATCACACCAGCCGAGCGTTTTGCGCAGCAGGTAGGCCACAATGCGCACTACGCCCCGCGAGAAGTGTGGGATGACGACATCGAAGAACTGGTTCGGCGTGTAGGTGGTGTTGGATGTCGGTGCTTTGAATCCCTCGAACGCTGAAATCACCGGCTCGGGAGCCTGGGAGGTTTGAAACGGTGCTTTTCGATCCAGAATGCTCTGCATGGCGGCCTACAACCGGATCACCGGCTGATCTTGCTCCGCCTCGACCTTGGCCTGCTGCTCCACGAGCCATTTGGAATACCATCTGAGGATGGCATTGATGATGAAACTACGGCTGCGCTGCTGCTCACGAGCGAGGCGGTCGATGAACGCCAGCACATCACTCTCGAATTTCACGCCCGCTGATTTGCGCACGATTTTTTCCATGTCCTCATCATACCATGAAGGTGATCCGGCGTGTCACATCGCCCTGTGGATAACGTGAAACGCGTGACTTAGGTCAGCCGAAGTTTTTTCCCGAACCCGTGCCCCGCGTGGCCGGTGACGGATACTGGGCAAGTCCTCGTGGAAAGGCGGGGAGGAGCTGGCCTAGCCTCCGTCGCTGGTGACGCGGCCAAGGGAGGCCGGGGCAACGGCTGGTCTGCCATTCGGACGACGAAGGAGCCGATGCCAGACGGGCCGTTGGCGGCGGGGGAGGGACGAGAGAAAGAGAAACAATGTGCTTCATGGTGAAACGAGCGTGGCGAGTGGCTGCGGTGATGAGAGGCTGGAGATCGGATGGCACTGACTCCGATTACCAATGGGCTGGAACCGCATCGAAAAGCAGGTTGAAATACTCAAACACCACCTTGGTCCGGTCGTATATCTGGCGTTCGCTCAATCCGGCACGTTCACACATCTCGTTCATTGGCACAAAACTACCGCTGATGAACTGCACCACCTCCAAGGGATTGATCTGCACCTGAACCTGTGGCTGTCCCAGTCATTCTTCCCTAGGCATCTCTGAAAGTTGTCTTGCTCCCTGATATGCTGGTGGTTGTCGTGGATTTGCCCTTCTCATCTCTCAGGCTGGCATTTTTAGCACGCTTTTCCGGTTGGTTTCGCTCGATTAAAAAAGAACAATGCAAGCAGAGTACATTCTGTATTGCCCTACCACTTTTGTGAGCTGTAGCACCTTGCGTTTTTGCTGAACATTATGTCACTTAATGGCAGGACGCTTAGAACTTCAAGTTAGTCATCACATACAGGAAGTTGGCATCGCTGCCAGCGCCGGTGTTGGCGAGGTAATCGCCAGCGAAGAGGTGGCTGTAGCCGAGGGTGAAGCTGAGGTGGGTGTTGTGCGCGTAGCTCATGAGCAGGTCGAGTTCGCTGCCGACGAAGCTGCCTGCATTCGGTGAGATGGGACGCACGGCTGTGGTGGCGTTCGCACGGCGGAGGGCGTCGCTGGTGGTGGCGAGCCAGAGGAGGTGGTAATCGAGGCTGCTGGTGATTTTGGCGGTGGGTTTGGCGCTGAGATGGAGGGCCACGTTGTGGAGGTTGCTCCATGAGAAGACATCCATGTAGCCGTAGTGGAGGTGATTGGTGGGGAAGAGGTTCTGAAAGGCTCCCTGCTTGTTGTCGGCGGCGTTTCCATCACCGCTGCCGTAGCTGTATTCGAGGCCGAGACGCGGCTTCCACGGCGCGGAGAAGGTGTAACCGCCCTCGACATAGCTGGCGAAGGCGCTCAAATCACGCCCGCCAGCCTTTCCACTCTGCACGGCAAATTCGGCCTCGTAGTCCCACGGGCCAAATTTGCCGGGGAGTGATTTGATGTGCGTGCCGATGGTGATGAAGTGGTCGTTGCGGTTGCTGTCGTCAGAGTAGAGCGCGTAAAGCTCGGTGTTCTGGATGCCGAGCGTGGGGATGTTTGCATAAATGCCGCTGAGCGTGCTGTCCCAGTCGCTGGCGTCCATGCCTTTGCCATCGACGACGACGAGCGAGGAGGTGAAGAGATCGACCCACAGGCCGTCTTTGCCGGCGTAGCGCAGTTTCACGGCGTCAAAGGTGCGCGTGATGTTGTTCCACTCCAGCGGGCCGATGAGGCGCTGGTCTCCGTAAAGCAGCACTTGGCGGCCGATTTTGGCGCTGAAGGGCGAGCGTTTCTCGTCACCGATCTCGACGTAGAGCTGGCGGAGATCGAATGGATTGTCCCCCTCCGCGCCGAGCACGCCGGGCACATCGGAACGGCGGCTGCCGATCTCGCGCGAGTCCTGGCCCTGGATGTAAAAGGTGAGCCAGTCTGCGGGCTTCACCTGCATACTGATGCGTGCCCGCTGGAGGAACCACGCGTCGTCATTGATGTGCGTGGCGGCGCTGTTGAAGTCGTAGTTGTTGTCGCGGCATTCGTAGCGGAGTTGGTCCTCGATGCCGAAAACGACGCGGCCATCAGCAAAAGAGAGCGGATTGGCCGCAGGCGCGGCAGCGGGCGTTGTTTGCGCTTGGGAGATGCCGGCGAGTGCGGTGAAGAGAAGCGGAAGCAGTGTTTTCATGGCTGAAGGAGTTTTTTCAGCGCCGCAATGCTGGGTGCGATGTCCGCGCCGAGCGATTCTTCGCGGTGGACGACTTTTCCGTCGGCATCGAGCACGGCGATGAGGTTCGAGTGGGTGAGAAAGCCTTCGACGGTGGCAAATTTGAATTGAAGGGTGACGGCGAGCTGGCGAATTGTTTCGTCATCCGAGATGGCAAAGGTCCAGCGCCCTAGATCGAGCTGCTGCTCAGCGGCGGCCTTCTTCATCTGCGCGGGATTGTCCGCCGCGGTGTCGAAGGAAAAGAATACGAAGCCTGCTTTTTCCGCGTCCGCGCCGAGCGCGGCCTCAATGCGCTTCATGTCGCCGATGATGCGCGGGCAGGCGAATTTGCATAATGTAAAGCCCATGGTGACGACACGTGGCCTGCCGCGCAATTGGTCGAGCGTGAGCGGTTTGTCGTCCTGAGTGCGCCAAGTGCCGGGCAGGTCGTAGATGGTGGTGAAAGCGGCGGCGGCAGGCGCGGGCGGTGCTTCCTTCACCGACTTCGCTCCGCGAAAGCCGAGGCTGCGCACGCAGTAGTCGCCCTTTAGGCTGCTGCGAAAGGCGTAGCGCATGAAAGCGGCGTAGTTGCTCACATCAGCAGCGAGCAGCGAGCCTGCGCCGCAAAAGAGCTTCCGCTCCAGCGAGCCGTCACCTCGCGAGTCGCCGACGACCATGGTGCTGTTGAAGTCATGCACCCATTCCCAGATGACGCCATGCTGGCCGCGCACGCCATGCACATTCAGCACGCCATCCGCTGCGGCAGGCAGTGGGCCGCTGGCGGGCCTTGAATACCATTCCAAGAGCTGGCGCAGGAAGGCCTGATCGCTGCTGGCATCCAGGCGTGTTGCATCGGCGCGGGCGACGAATTCCCATTCGTCCTGCGTGGGAAGGCGGCGGCCCAACGATTCACAGTAAGCCTTCGCGGCGAACCATGAGACGTTCACCACAGGCGCGGCGAGTGTTTTTTCATCGCCAGGATCGAGATCACCACGCCAGTGTGCGAGGTAGTTTTTATCCGCGAGCGTGCTTTTGACCTGCGAGCGCCTCCAGGTGGGGTTTTTAGCCACGAAGGCGAGAAATTGCGCGTTCGTGATCTGCGTGGTGTCCATGAAAAAAGGCTCCGCACGGCGCTGCTTGGCCTTTTTGGCATAGACTGGTTTGTACAAGCCGCCGGGGAT
>CALMTT010000042.1 GCA_937872615.1 uncultured Verrucomicrobiaceae bacterium
CGTTCTCGATCATCGGTTTCAGCTCGCGAGGAGGTCCAGGCAGCAGGAAGATGTGCGCATTCCAGCCCAGCGGCTCGCCGAGCAAGGCGGGGAAATACAGGCCTGGGGCTGTGCCAAACGGGTTCGCCATCACGCTCGCCCCTTTCGGCACCATCGCCTGGCGCTTCGTGGCGTCGTTTACGATCTTGTTCCGCTTCGCAAAGTAGGCCGTGAGATGCTCCAGCACGCCTTCATTCAGCTCCATCGGCAGGCTGAGCAGTTCCGCGGTCGATTCGCGGGTGAGGTCATCATTCGTCGGCCCGAGTCCGCCGGACACCAGCACCACATCCGACCTCTGCGCTGCCTCGGCAATGGCCACACGAATGACCGCGCCATCCGGCACAATGGTCTGCCGCGTCACCTGGATGCCCAGCGCGGCCAGCCGCTGGCCGATCCACGCCGCGTTCGTGTTCACCGTGTCCCCGAGGAGGAGTTCTGTGCCTGTGTTGACGAGTTCGACTCTCATGTGGCCGCCTCGTAAGCGCACGATGGCGGCAGCTTCAACGCTTCTTTCGCGGATGCTTTTTACAGCCGAGGTCGCTGACGAGACCATCCAGCACCGCCAGGCCAAACGAGATCTTTTTGAAGAAGGACGGGTTGTGCGGCACGAGCATGAAACGCGGATGCTTCGACCACAAGGCACGCAGCTTGTGATCCAGCTTCACCGCCAGTTCCTGGGACTCGTTCCGGATCGGGTTGCCGCCTTCGATGCCCATGCCGCCCACCGCGGCACTTTCGAAGAAAATGACCGCGTCGTAGCGGGCCAGCTCACGCTCCAGCGTGCTCCCGATCTCGTCAAAGAAGTGATGCGGCTCGCCCGGCCAGTAAGCCGCACCATCAACCGTGCCGCGATCACACAGCAGCACGCGATCTGGAAAGAGCGCTGCCTGCACATCCTCGAGGTTTCGCTGCACCGCATAGATCGCACGCTGCGCCGCATACACCGCATGCGGCAGCGTGGAGCGTGGAAAACCACCGCTGAAGACCATCGTTGCCGCCTCCGGCACCATCGCCACACGATCACCCATCTCGCGACGGAACAAATCACCTGCCGTGGTCTTCCCTCCGCCGGGTCCTCCCGTCAAAACAATGCGGCAGTGACCATTGGAGCGCTTCTTGGGTCGGTGTGTCATGTCGGAACTCTCACCTGCTCATGCCTCCATCGTCAAGCTATTGCCGGGATCGCCTCCAAAAATGAAGCTATGGGCTAAATATGCGCAATCGCCGCATAGCCGCATTCGCTCGCACCGTTATGCTGAAACCATGCGCCGCCTTCTTCCGCTCGTCTTTCTTCTTCCCGCCTGCGCCATCCTGCCCGGCACCGATGCCGAGCAGGAGCACTACTTTCTCACCGAGGTGAAGCCCATCCTGCAGCAGCACTGCCTGCGTTGCCACAATGGCTCGCTTCCCGCACCGGCACTCAATCTCACCAGCAAGGCCACCGCCTTCCAGCGCAGTGCCAGCGGCCGCCAATACATCATGCCGGAGGATCCGGATTGCAGCCTGCTCATCAGCGCTGTGCAGCGAGGAGGCACGCATCCCAAAATGATGCCTCGCAAGGACATCAGCCTCACCGAGGACCAAATCGGCGAACTGCGTGAATGGATCGAAGACGGCGCTTACTGGCCCACAGGCCCCAAAGGCATCCTCAAAGCCGAAATCGGCCCCGAGGGGCAGTGAGCCTCACGCATTCGCTCGCAACACGCGGAGCATGTTGCCGCCAATGATCTGACGGATCACGTCATCGCTATGACCACGCATGATGAGTCCGAGCGTGAAAAGCGGCCAGTTTGACCATGAGACGCTCTGCTCGGCGTCGATGGTCGTCTTGAAGTCATCCTTCGGCCACAGGTGCTCCCAACGGTCAGCCGGACCTCCCGGAGCCTTCATGAGCTTCGCACGTTCCTCTTTGTCAAAACGGGAGACGTAAGCCGTGTCGCAGCCGATGGCGGCATGCTGCGGACCGAATTTCTTGATGAGATGGTCCAGATGATCGAGCAGCGCGGTGATGTCGCCTTTGCCACCGAGAAAACGTGGGATGCAGCAGATGCCAACAACACCGCCGGTATCGCAGATGGCCTTGATCGTGTCATCCGGCTTGCCGCGAAAGTGCTCGTAAACACCGCAGCAGGTCGTGTGACTGGCCACCATCGGCTTTGACGAAGCCTTCGCGGCATCAAAGGCCGTCTTCCAGCCGCTGTGCGCCACATCCGCGATCACACCGATCTGATTCATCTCGGCGATCGCCGCCTTGCCGAAGTCGCTCAATCCACCGTCATGCGGCTCGCCGGCCCCATCGCCCAGTGGATTCCGACGGTTGTAGGTCACATGCATCATCCTCGTGCCCAGTTCGTGGAAGATGCGGATGAAGCGTAGCTCATCCTTCACGCTCTCCCAGTCCTGCATCAGCGGCACACCATTCGTGGTGAAGCACAGGCCCACATGACCCGCCTTCTTCAAGGCCTCGATCTCCTCCGCCGTGGTCACTTTCGACAGCGCCGGCTTCATTCCGTCCGTCGCCTTCGTGAAATGCGCGAGCCGTTTGATCAGCCGCATCGGATCACTGCCCTCCTCGCCGGTGTTTTGGAAGATGCAGGTCACGCCCGCCGCATGAAACGCATCGAGAAACTCCTTCCGCTCCCGCTCGCTCGTCGCGTTGCGATTCATGCTCATCGACTCCCGCAGGTCGCTGATCTCCGCCGCCGAGGCTCCCGCCTTGATCGCCGCATTCATCGCCTCCGCATCGATCGCACACCGCGGCGCAAACCCATAGCTCTCAAACACCACCGAGCCAAAATGCAGCTCCCACGCATGCTCGATCTGCGCCTGCGTCGGCTTCAACAAATTCACCGCGATCTCCCGCGGCTTGTCGATAGCCGGATTCCCCGTCCGCCAAAGCTGCTTCACCTCCTGCGAACGCACATGAATATGAAACGAAGCCGCGAAGGCGGCAGGAACGGCCTGGATCAAGGAGCGGCGAGAGAGTGGCATGATGCTCTTACGTTCCCTCAGCCTCCGATTCAGCGCCTCAACCGATAAAAGGCCTTCGGCACGATACTCACGGGCAGGGTGAAAACGTTCTCGCCGCCCTGGCGGGTGATGCCTTGGGTGACGACGGTCCAGTTTTGGAGGTCGTCGCTGCCTTCGAGGATGACGGCGGTATCACTAGCATCCCAGCGGAGAGTGTTTTGGGCGGGGATGGGGTTGTTGAAGAGATTCAGGTTCGGCGCGACGGCGACGGCATCGGGTTTGCTGAGGGCGCTGAGGGGATCGAAGCCGCTATTGTGCTCGGCGAGGTTGAGGAAGCCATCGCCATCGGCATCGCCGCCGGGATTGGTGATGCCGGTGAGGTTTTCCCAGGCGTCGGAGAGACCGTTGTTGTTGGTGTCCGTGACGGGCTGGACCGTGGGCGTGGGAAAGGTGCTGAGGTTGAAGACAAAGGTCTGAATGGGACTTTGCCCTGCGCCGAAGAAACCCGGCGGTTTCAAGTAGGCGCGGATGGTGGAATTCGCGCTGAGCGTGAGGTGCACGGGATTGTAAATCTGTCCCTGCTGCCAGGAACCGCCGTCGATGCTGTAGGTGACGACGGTGGCCTCGAAGGCACCGCCGGAGGCGAGTGTGACATCCAGCGTGGGGCCGCTGTAGGTGCCCGGCGGCGGTGACGCGCGGACCTGCGAGAGACCGGAGGCGATGGCGGTGGTGGCATTGCTCAGCAGCATGAAGGAGCTGGCGGCATCGAGCTGGCTCACAAGCGTGTGGGTGGTGTCCTGCGGCACGCTGACGGTGCTGGCGGAGCTGCAACCGAGGCCAGCGGAGGCTCCGCCATCGACGAGTGACGTGACATTGGCCGTGAGCCCGCTGACGACAGCCCCGACAGTGAAATCACGCACACGGCGGCGGGAGAGCTCATAAGCCTCAGGATCGACGAAGGGCTCGCTGCCGAAGGTGATGATGTTCGAGTAAAGCGGCTTCACGGGCGTGGCGGGCACGGTGCCCGTGGCGGTGCGGGAGTAGGACGAGCCATCACGATGAATGCGGTCGTAATCGAGCTGGCCGCCGCGGTTTCCCATGAGCAAAAAGTCGCCATCAGCGAGCGGCAGGGCTGTTTCGGGCGTCATGCCGTTCATCGGGATGCTGGCCGCGAGCACGGGGGCCGTGTTGCCATCCCAATCAAACACGCTGGCACCGCCGGTGGCATCCGCCCAGAGCACGAGAAGACGCGGCGGCGACTCGGAAAGGGCCACGACATCCAAAACAGGCCTGCCGAGGTCATGGGTGCCGAGCGGGAAAAAGGTCACCGCAGGCAGCAAGGCATTGCCATTGCCCCAATCGATGTTCGTGAGCCGCGAAGTGCTCAACAACGTGCTGGTGGCCGAATAGGTGAAAATCGTCGTCGAGTAGGCTCCGGTGGTCAGGCCATGCTTCGAGAGGTCATGGGAGAAAAATCCGGCGGCGAAGCGCGAGTCCGCCGGAATGCCCGTGATCTCGCCGGTGAGGCTTTCGCCACTGTCATCGGCAAAAAGGAGCTGCAAACGACCGAGCGGACCGCTGGCGGCATCGGCGATGAAGCCGATGAGCGGCACGAGCGGCGTGTTGGAGCCGTAAATCGAGCGGGCGAGGCGTGGATTGGCTCCGCGCAGCCGGGAGGTCCACCGCACCGGTGGAAACTGCGAGGCATCGGTGGCTGAGAGACCGCTGCTGCCGGCATAGCCGGTGATGAAGGTGGTGGCGGCAGGCACGGGCGCGACGATGTCCAAACCATACGCCGCGAGCGCGGTCGGCTCCGGCAGGGCCAGGCCGACAGAGGCGGGAAGATCGCTGCCATCGAGCGGGACGAATTGCAGGCGGTTGAAGTCCTTCCGCGTGACGGCGAGGTCACGCTGCGCACCGCCGCTGAAGCGTGCCATGGCAGCGGTTTCGATGGCCGTGATGCCGGTGTTTTCGGCGGCGGACCATTGCAGCGTGCCATCGGGCTGCGTGCTGCCTTTGAGGAAGGTGCCGGGGCCTTTTTCGATGACCACCACATCCGTCTTCGTGTCAGCATTGATGTCCACGGCAAAGAAAATGCGCTGTGACGTGCTTTGTGCAGGCGGCGAGCCATGCTGGACCTGCTGCGCAGCCAGCGTGGAGGTGAGGAGGAGTGGGATGAGGAGTCGTTTCATGCTTCAGTCCTCCGGAATGGTGATCTGGCCGCAGTCCCAGACTTTGCTGATCTCGCCGTTCGGGCCGTAATTGACGAGGTAGTAGTGATAAGTGGCTCCGGCCTCGACGCTGTGCGTATCGACGAGGTTCACCCAGGTGAAGAGCGTGCCGCTGACATCGTAGGTGAGGTATTTGATGAAGGGATCGCGCAGCAGCGTGCTGCGGCGGATGGTGTCCTCGCTCTGCGAATTGGTGAGGAGGACGGACTCGCGCTTGTAGGCGATGCTTTCACGCAGCGGCGAGACCTGCACGAGAGCGCCGGGAGCGCCACCATCGAGGATCGTCTGGCGAAAGAGCACCCCGGGCAGCATGCCGGGCAACACATAGGCGGTGGGATCGGTGTGCGCGGTGGTGGGCGGGCTGGAAACCGGGCCGCTGATGACATCGGTGACGAGCGGCGGCGTGAGGCCGTAGGGATCGCTGAGCGTCTCTTTGGTATTCGGCGCGGCGGGCAGCGCACCAATGCGGATGCCCACGGGATACAGGTTCGCGGCGTCACTGTTTGAGACGGAGCTGCGGGCCGGGATGAAGCCCGCGAGCGCTCCGCCGCCATTCGGAAAGGTGACATCGCTCATCAAGAAGGGATCACCGAGAGGATTCACGACGACGGGCGGCAGCGGACGCGCCGGCCAGGGCACGAGCGGCTCAACACCGACTCCCGGGTCCGGCGGCGGCGCTTTCCATTCAAACGAATACGCCCGGCTCTCGGTGACGATCATGTCCTCATGCCCGATGGCGCTGATCCACGCGATGTAGGGCTGGTCCGTGGCGACGAGGAAGGTGGCCTCATGCAGCGGCGGACCATCGCCGATGATGGGTGGCAGATCGAAAGCATGGCTCACTGGCGCGAACTTTGTCTCCGTCTCGCCGACGAGCTGGTAAGGCAGGCTTTGCAGCGGCTTCCCACCGAAAAGGGCATACGGCACACGCGTGATGCCACCGGGTGTCTGCGGTGCGCCTTCGTTCACATTCAGCGGCGCATCGACGGGCACGAGAGTGATGCGGAAGCGCTGCACGCCGGGCGTTGGGCAGAACCATTTCAACCTCACGATGGGTGAGCCGGGCACGCTGCCTTCCATGATCGGCGCATTGAGCATCGGCGTGGCAGGAGCGGGCAAGAGCGGCACCTCGGCGAGGAATTTCAGCGGGCTGGGATTGTTGTTCTGGTCAAAGCACTGGCCGAAGTAGCGCATGAGCGCGCCATTCGGCGGCATGGCCTTGTCCTGGATGATCACATCACTCACAGCGGCATCGGGCGAGCCCAGCGGGCCGCCAGAGATGCCGCTTTTCACCAGCGCGAGAGGCCCGGCATCCACGCTGCGATAGATGCGCCACTCCCGCGTGGTCTCCGGCACATCCATGAAGACGGTGATGGGCTGGATTTCCTCCTCGCCCACGGGCCGCGCGTCATGAGCGCAGACGCAATCGCCGCCTTCGGGCAGTTTGGCGGCACGGTAGGCATGGGTGACGTCCGCCGGGAAGACAACCTCGTGGTTCACGACCTGCGCGGTGGCAATGGTGGTCCACAGCGAGACGTTCATGGGCTTGCGCTGGATGACAACTGTCAGGCCGTTGAGATTCTCCGCGGCGGCGAAGGTGCCTTTCCTCACGCCGGGTGAAAGCTCCTCCGTGCTCTCGAAAGGCACCACGGTGGCCAGATTCGCCACCGGTGAGGTGGAGTCACTCGCGAAGTCCGTGGCGGCAAAGCGGCCGCTGAGGAAGGTGAACACATTCCACTGCCCGGCGCTGAGGCTGGGGCGCTCCTCGGCGATGGTGCCGATGGTGGAGAGACATCCATCCGCCGTGGTGGTGAGGCAGCTCACCATGAGCGAATCGGATTGGACATCCGAAAGGGAGATTTCATAGACGATCTCGTCTTTTCCCGGTGGGAAGAGAATGTCGAGCGTGTCCCAGACGAGGCCGGAGGGCGCGGGATTGAGCAGATCGACGATGGTGAAACGGGCGGAGACGACGGCGCGATTCTGCCGTTTGCAAACGAGGCGCAAATGCGTGTGCGTCTGGTCATTGATACCACCCGCGTCACGCGCCGCGGTGGTCACGGGCGGCTGCGGAAGGGTGATGAGCTTGCCGCAGTTCAAATACACGCCGCCAGTAGGCGCGGCGGGGCCGGCGCGGTCGCGGAAAACACCGAAGGCCGGGGCGCTGGGAGCACTCTGCACGAGCTTGTGAACAGAAAGCGAGCCATACATGGCGAAGCGGGAGTCCAGCGGCGTGTCGTGCAGCGCGGTGACGGCATACCAGATGCTGCGGTCGGTGTTCGTCGCGTTCTTTTGCACGCCTTCATCCACATAGGTGAGGTAGCCATCCACGGCGCTGGAGTGGTCCACGAACGCGATGGGCGTGGCGAACTGGAAGCTGAAACGATCCTCAATGTAATTCAGCGAGGACGGACCAAACTCTGGAACATCCCCACGATAGATCGCATAGCGCTCGGTGGTGCGGTCGCTGACTGTCGCAGGCGGCGTATTGGCTCTGGCCGAAGTAGATCGTGCTGAGGCGATCGAGCGTGTCGAGGTAGGCCA
>CALMTT010000043.1 GCA_937872615.1 uncultured Verrucomicrobiaceae bacterium
AACGCTTTTCACCGAAGGCCTCCTCGATGACCGCCGCCTGCTCGACTTCCCCCGCATGACTCACACTGAAGGCCAAGGCTGGAACTACCGCGGCGCCGGCCTCACCGACCAATCGCCCGGCGACACCGTGATTCTCGTCACGAAAAAACCCGTCGGGCACCAAAAGTTCATCCTCGCCCGCAGCAACGGCTCCGCCGAGGTCGTCCCAGCCTCCTCCTTGCCCTCGCCGTGAGCGAACTCAGGGCACAGACGATCATGACATGGGGATAAGCCCCAGCGGATTGAATACGAATGCTGCGTGGCATGAGCCGTTTTAAGGGATGCTTTTGTCATGCATCTGCGACCTGTCCCCCTGCCCCCGCTTCTCCGGAGAGACGTTGCCACATAGCCACGCTCACGAACGCCGCTTGAGCAGAAACCACAGCAGGCCACAAGCCGCGACTATCAACACCATGATGATGCTCAACCGTGTTGAAGGCGATTGTTTGGGCTCTGATTGAAGCTTTGGCACTGTATCGGCCGCAGTTGCTATGATGGTTTGTCGTTGCCCCTCATCTGAGTAGCGAAGATGCGCAAGCGCTGGTGATTCTAAAGTCTGTGCTTTTATCACCAGATCAGAACTTGGTATCTCCATTGAGACATGGTCATAGCCTTCGGGTGGCATAATGGGTGTCTCACGATAGGTTGGCCCAATCTCCGTCGGCTTCCATTCGATCCCGATAGCCGCATAAGATTTGATCTCGCGATAACCTTTGCTGGCATCGTCCACGTAGTAGCTGGCCGCTTGAAATCCAAACCGGATGGAAAGCCATTCATTCGACCAATCCTGAGTCCAGGTGTCTGTATGCCTCGGGTTTTCGAGCGTCGCCCGTGTCATCGCCTCATCAAGTCCTGCAAAACTGATGCCGAGGGATTTTGCTAGCTGACGAAGGCTGTCTCCAGTTTGCTTCACAGGGGCCACCATCGTTCGAACGTCAATGGACTTGACTGTATTCGTCCGACTGATCGTGAAGCTGATCATATCGACATCCAACGGGATATTTTCATTGGAATCAGGCAGCGTAAGCGTGAGGTCAGCTTTTCCCACACAACATTTGCTTTCGACTACGCGGTAGGGTCTGAACCCAGCATCAAAGACATCTTTCAAGCTGAGTGCCCGCAAGCAACTAATGTGACCTTGCTGTTTTGGAGGAACGGCAGATGTGGTGCCCAACGCAGCGGCACTGCATGCCATGCATGCTAAAATGACATGGGTGGCATTCATTGTTTGGAAACGGGGTCAGGGTGCAACTGGCTGACAAAAGGTGCTCGTTCATGAGTTCGTTGCATGGACTTTCTCCCGAAGGTGTTTCAACTTTTCCGGCACCTCCTTGATGGCGGCATGGCTGTCAAGACAGGTCAACCGCTGGTTCACAGCCGCCGCTGAGAACCAAGGGATTCAAAGCCCTGATTTCACCTGCTCCAGCAGGCTTGCTCACGGCACTGGCTGGCCTTTGGCGCCGAGGCAGAGGAGGGCGTCCGCAGTGCGGATGTAGAGGCGCTTGTCGCCGATGGCGGGGACGGAGTTCACGGGGGCACCGAGAGGGCTGACGGCGAGCTTTTCGAACTTAGGGCCGGCTTTGACGACGATGAGATCGCCCTGCTGGCTGGCGCAGAAGATCTTCCCATCGCCGGCGACGGGGCTGCTGAAGAACTTGGCGCTGCCTTTGGTGCCTTCGAGGCGCTCTTCATAGACGACCTTGCCGGTTTTTTGCTCCACGCAGCGGAGGATGCCGCCATCACCGAGGAGGTACATGTGCTCGCCGATGACGAGCGGGGAGGGCACGTAGGGCAGGCCTTTGGGGATCTCAAAATTCACGGGCTGCGGCTTGCCGGTCTTCAAATCGAGCGCGGCCACTTCCTTCACGCCGCCACCGGTGCCGAAAGTGCAGAAGTAAAAGTCATTGCTGAGCACGCCGGAGCCGAGGCTGCGCTGCTTGTAGCCGGGATTGTGCTGCCAGTTGATCTTGCCGGTGAGGAGGTCGATGCCCATGACGCCGCTGCCGGTGTCGGCGCAGATGATTTCCTTCTTCCCGCTCTTCAAGGTGTGCACGACAGGCGTGGAGAAGGTGTTGAGGCAGTTCGGGATGTCGAGCTTCCAGGCCTGCTTGCCGGTCTTGGCATCGAGGCCGACGATGCAGGACTTCCATTTCTGCTGCGCGGGGTCCTCGGTATAGACTTTGCCATCGCGCTGCCAGTCAAACTCGCTGCGCACGATCATGATGCCGTCCTCGACGATGGGTGAGATGCCGGTGCCGTGCTCGTGGATGTAGTCGGCGACGTGGTCGTTGTGCCAGAGGAGCTTGCCGTTGTGATCCAAGGCGAGCGCCTGGATGTCCGTGCCGCTGCTCCAGTTGATGTACACACGCTCAGCATCGACGAAGGGGCTGCTGCTGGCGAAGGTGTTGTAGGTCTTGTGAATGTTGTGCGGGACGAATTCGGATTCGTAGCGCCAGACTTCCTTCCCATCCGCGGCGGAAAGGGCGATGACGGCACGCTTGTTCGCGGCGGTCTCGGCGGTGACGAAGACTTTGTCTCCAAACAGCACGGGCGAGGACCAGCCTTTGCCCAGCGGGGCCTTCCACAGCGTGGTGCTGTCATCAACGACACTCGGCAGGCCGGTGGTGTCGGCCACGCCGGTGCCATTCGGACCGCGGAAGCGGCTCCAGTCAGTCTTGGCGGCGGCGGAGATGGAAAGAAGGGCGAGGAGGGCAAACGTGCGTTTCATGCGGCTCCCTCTAACGGAGCCAGATGCGCCCGCCAATCGGGAAAAATCGAGCCTTCACCGCACGCAGCAGTCCGCGCCGCCATCGCCATCGAAATCGAGGGCCTTTTTCATCTGCTCGAGGGTCTTCGGGCCGATGCCTTTGACGCGTTTTTCCATGTCGGCGGCATCGGTGAAGGGTCGCAGCTTCAGGATGCGGTCGGCGATCTCGGGGCCGACCTCGGGCAAGGTCATCAATTGCTCCCGCGTGGCCGTGTTGGGGTTCACCGGGTGCTCCTGACCACGCCAGACGAGGAAGATAACGACGAGCACAATGGCGATGCCGCCGGC
>CALMTT010000044.1 GCA_937872615.1 uncultured Verrucomicrobiaceae bacterium
AAGTAGACGGTCGCCGACGTCGTCCCTGCGAGCCACCAGTACTTGGCTTCTTGCGTTTCTTCCTCGTCGATACCGTTGACGCTCGTCCCCCCGACCGCGAGCTTCGGCACACGTCGAACCGTCTGTGAATATTGAAGGCCCAGCCGCAAGACCAGATGGGGATGGGGCTCGTAGCTCACGGCGGCGCTGCCTCCGAACGAAACACCAAAGCCGGCCTCTGGTGCTTTCTTGATGCGTTCCCCGGCTGCGCCAACGACAGCCTGGGCGTCGTACCCGAAGCGACCCCCGAGAAGGCTTTGGCTCACGCGAACGATGCCCAGGTGGGCCGCAAACGCCTGGGGGCTCCAGTACGAAGGATCGTTGTCCGACCAGGTAATGTACTGACCGTTGTATCCTACACTGAGGGGACCTGCGACCTTGAAGAGCAACGTCCCGGACGCGTCGAACGAGTGATTGTCGGAGTTGGCGACTTTCGGCCAGATGACCTCGACGACGCGGGTGCCAGCTTCGAGCAAGCGACGAGCGAGGAGGCAGCTTTGGCCGAAGGTGTTGCGGCCGTAGCGGTCGCGGAGTTTTTCAGGCTCGCGGTCGAGGGCGAAGGCATCGCGTGCACGTCCGCTGGAGATGAGGTTCAAAGCCTGGCTGTAGTAGCTGTCGAGGCTCATGTCCTTCGTGGCGGCCTCGATGACGGGCATCTGGTCGTTGATGGCATCGCGGAGCTTGGCACGGCGTTCGAGGCGCACGCTGAAGAGGTCGGGGCGCAGTTGCAGGTCGTCGATCTTGATGCGGTCCATCTTGCCCATGTCGAGGTCGTCGCCATCGGGGAAGAGGGTGTAGGGATCGAAGGCTTTGCCGAGGAAGCCTGCGCCGCCGCCTTTGCCGACGACATTGGATTCTTGCAGCGGACGCGGAAGCTGCACGAAGGGCAGCATCGGCTCCTGCGGGGGCTTCAGACGGATGATGTTCGAGCCGAAGTTCGGGAAGTCCTTCGCGTTCGGCGGTTCGAGCTGGCCGGAGGGGCTGACTTTGTCCGTCGTGTAGCCGGTCATGATCTGGTAGATCGCGGCGGTGTGATTGAAGAGCCCGTTCGGCGTGTAGCTCATCGAATTGATCATGGTGAACTTGTCGTTCACCTTCGCGAGCTGCGGGAGTATCTCGGTGAAGTGCTTGCCGGGGACTTTGGTCGGGATGGTTTTGAAGGCGGAGCGCACTTTGTCCGGCACGTTTTCCTTCGGGTCCCAGAGGTCGAGATGGCTCGGGCCGCCTTGGAGGTAGATCATGAGGACGTGCTTCGCTTTGCCCCAGCCTGCACGCCCGGCGTTCGGCGAGGTGTTGGCCATGGCCTGACCGCGAAGGATGTTGTTCAAGGTAAGGCCCATGATGCCTGCGCCACCGACGCGCAAAATATCGCGACGGCTGCTGCCGAGGTGGTTGTCACAAAGGTCTTTGCCGGGGACTCCAGGAATGCGGAACATGGTGAGCGAGGGTTGAATTTAGATCAAAATCAGCGGCGAATACGGCAAGGGAAGGGCATTCTTGCCATTCCGTGGCAGTTTGCAGGACCGGAGCGGGAAAGTCCATCATTGAGGCAGGATGCGGGGGGACAGGCATTCGCGAGCTCTTGGACAAATGATTGCACCCGCAGGCAGGCGTGGCATTCTTGGCGCACTCCATGAGCACGACACTCACGATTGACCCGAGCGGCGGCGTCGTCATCCCACCCGCGATCCTCAAAGCGTTTGGCTTGAAGCCGGGCGAGCAGGTGCGCGTCGAGGTGGCTCCCGCAGGCAAGGAAACGGCAAAGGAAGCAGTCGTGGCTGACCGGGATGGCTTCCTCGTCATCGCGGGCACGGAGCCTTTCAGCGCAGCGGAGGCTGTGATGGAGGCGCGGGAAGACCGGGAGGATCAAGTGCTCTCCTACCGGCCATGAAGTCCGTCCTGGACACCTCGGTGCTCGTTTCGGCTCTCGTCGAGAGCGAGCTATTTCATCGAGAATGCAAGGCGCTGGTGCTGGCGGAGCCGTTTGGCATCTACTCGCATGGCTTGGTCGAGACATTCAACACGATGACCAGTGGCAAGATACGCCCGAGGCCGTCCGCGGCGGATGTGGCGCGGGTGCTGCGGCATAGTGTCCGGCCGCGAGCAAGCATCCTGAATTTGTCCGAAGAGGATTTGTTGTCGTCGTTTGATGAGGCCGAGGCACGCGGGGTGCGTGGTGGCGCAGTTTTTGATTACCTGCATCTCGTGGCGGCACGTCGCCATGGCGTGCCGCGTTTATACACGCTCAACCAGCGTCATTTCGAAAGCTTCTGGCGACCGGGCGATCCGGAGATCGTGCATCCCACTGCTGGCTGAGGCAAAATTCCTCGAATCTCGGCGAATCTCTGATTGCGCAGGCGGTCACGGGGTAAATACGATGAAGCATGAAAACAGTCAGGTTATCAATCAGGGCGATGAGCCTTTCGGCCGTCATTTTCGCATCGCTTCAAGCGAAGGGGCAGCAGGACGGTTATGTAAAGCCGGACATCCAGGAGGTGCGACAGGTCATCTCCGACGCGGCGGCGAAGATCGAGGCGCGATATGGCCCGGCTCATGAGGAGGCGCGGGGGCTGGCGGATCGCGTGCGTGAACTCATCGGGAAGAAGGCAGAGGCCGCCAAGCCGGTGACGGTGGTGCAAAAACTGGCGAAGGAGATGCATCCCACGATCATCTCCCTTTCGTTTGGTGGGGCGGAGATCGGCCACAGGACGCGTGGTTTCGAGTATGACAATCAGGCGGCCACCCGCCGGCAGAGAGTGCTGGAGCTGAAGGCTGAAAAGCCATCCATCCAGACGCTGGCGGAGCTGTGGGAGCTGACGCATGATCTGCATCTGCCGGAGGAAAGCGCACGCTACCGCGAGGCGCTGCTCAAAGCATGCCAACAGGCGGTGCGGGAACGTCCTGGGGATGCGGAGGCACATGCATGGCTGGCGGATGCGCGTTTCATCACGCTGGGCAGGCTGTCCGAGGCGGAAAAGGCGGCGCGGGAGGCTCTGAAACATGACGCACACCATTTGAGGGCGCGTTTCGTCATGACCGGCATCAAGGCGGAGCGCGTGTTCAATCATCTGGCCGGGCTAGATACGGACTCGCGCTCCGCTTCCGACGCTTTCTTGGAGAAGCTGGTGGAGCTGCATCCATCGGAACAGCTCGTCAAAGAGGCTGTTTCGAGAGCCCGGGTTCTATTGGCAGAGCTGGATGTGCTCGAATCCGGTACGGATGACGACCTGGCCCTGCTGCTGCGTTGTCTCTGGCTGAGGCGTTTCCTTGAAAACCGAATCCATCTTGCCGAGACATCGGTTGATCTCGTCTCGACTCCGGTGGAGGTGATTGCGGCGAGAAGCAGTCGGGCCAGAAAGCCGGTGCTGCGGGATGTGGCGACGCTGAGGAAGGCGCTGAGGCTGGCGGCGGACGACAGCGAGGCTTACGCGTCGATCTTTCTCCAGTGGGTGTCTGATGCCGCGATCAAAGGCGTGACTTCCCCCAACAAAGCCGCGCCCGGAGACAAGCACCAGGCCACCGCCACCCTGCTGCAAAGCGAAACCGCGAACGGGCGCACACGGGAGACCGAGGTGCCCGGTTTCGTTCTTTCGATGCCGGAGGAGGAGCGGAAGGTGTTCGAGGAGGCGTCGGCGCACCTGACGGCCAGGCTGCGCACCGCCACGGGCCGGGAGGCGGCCCTCCTTCACGAGACGCTGTGCCGGATGGACATCCACGGTTTTTACGGAGGCCGGTTCCAGTTCGGGACACGGCACTTGCTGGAGGGATTGCGGCTCGATCCCTCGCGTCTTTTTCTGCTCGGGTTTCTATATCCGCTATGCCAGGGCGAGTTTGAAGACGAGGCGCTGAGCGCTGCGGTCTTTGAGATGCTGCTGGCAGTCGATCCATGCCAAAAGCACCGCCAGTCTGTCGCGGCCCTCGTGAGTTCCCTGGGCCTGCACCGCCGGGCGGACGAGCTGCTGGACCGCTGCCTGCGCGACGAGCCGGAGGACTACATGCTCTGGAACCAGAAAGTGGTCTTCATGCTGAAGCGTGACAGCACCGAGGAGAGCCTGCGCAAAGCGGCGGCGGTTTTTGAGAAAGTGAAGGAGATGCCGTCCTTCGCCTCCGCCCCGGTCAACAACGACGGACGCCTGCTGTTTGTGAAGAACTATATACTCTTCCAGGCCATGCAGGGCCTCTGGGAGGATGCCATCGGCCTCGCCGAGAGCTATCTCAACGAGAGAATCATGCCTGGCGACGACGCACGGGAACTGCTAAAAAGCCTGCGGGAGCTGCGCCCGCCATCGGCAGAGAAATCAGCGACAGGGACGGCCCCGGACTCAAAATAGCAAATCGGCGATTCTCTCATTGGACAGGTGCGGCATAGTTTCCCATGCTGGGTCGCTTTCGCCTTCTCGCCGAGGAGAAAATCTTTCGAGGCGTGGAGATGGCCTCAGGGCAAGTGCCTGTCGTGGCTGTTTTGCGTGTCCAAACAGAAAAAGACACGCGCCAAACACGAAAGGTGCCGGTCCTTCCCAGAAGCTGTCAGCAAGCCACATGGTGGTGCAAAGACTCCGTGTAGCTCCAGCTTACTTCAGCTCCTTGATCCGCACGTTGCGATACCACACCCGCAGCGCCTCATCTTGGAAGGCGATGTGGCCGAGATTCGGGCGGTCGGCCATGTTGATGGCTTCGAGGGTGGTGTCGATGACCTGCTCGCCGTTGAAGACGACCTTCACGCTGCGGCCTTGGACGGTGATGGTGTAGCGATTCCATTCGCCGGCGGGTTTGACCATGTTTTTGGACGGGCCGGTGCCGTGGACGATGCCGCCGCAGTCGTGGTGGCCGGGCTTTTCGAGGCCGTAGGTGTCGAGGATCTGCACTTCGAAGCCGGTCTTCACGGGCTCCTTCATGTCCGCCACGCGCATGAAGACGCCGCTGTTGCCCTTGGCGTTGATCTTGAACTCCAGGTCGAGCACGAAGTCGCCATACAGCTTTTCGGTGGCGATGTAAGCATCGAAGCGTTTCCAGCCTGTTTCGCCTTCGCGAGGATGCAGCGAGACACTGCCATCCGGCTCGACGAGCCAGTT
>CALMTT010000045.1 GCA_937872615.1 uncultured Verrucomicrobiaceae bacterium
TGACGGAGGACTTTCTCCGCTTCACCCGCTCGCGTGGCAATGACCTCAGCACGCCAGTGCCGGAGTTTGATTTTCCGGGTCTTCAGCCCGGCGACCGCTGGTGCCTCTGCGTCAGCCGCTGGGCCGAGGCGCTGCACGCGGGCCAAGCTCCGCCCGTGGTGCTGGAGGCATGTCACATCCATGCGCTCGAATTTGTCTCGCTGGAGGATTTGCAGGCGCATGCGGCTTGAAAGCAAAGCAGCGCTTTGGCAATCCGCTTGATAGGTCTGCTACAAGTCATTCGTCTGTTTACCCATGTCCTCAAAGCCGATTGCCATTCTCGCCGTGCTGGCACTTTTGCTGCCGGTCAGTTGCACCAGCGTCGGGAAGGCTCCGGCGGAACGGATCGACCATCTGACCATTTCGGGCCTTATTGATGGGAGTGAAAAGTTCACTTTTACGCCCGATGCCGTAAAGTGGCGGCACCTCCATTGGTCCACGCCCTCAAGCATGGAGTTTGATGGTCAATCCTGGACCCGGCTCGGCAAGACGCCGGAAGCTTGGAGACGTTTTGGCAGCCACGACCTCACGCGGGCTAGCATCATCCGGCGTCACGGACGGGATGTGATCGCCCTCGAGCCTTCCAGTGATGGATTCATTCTGTACATCGACGACTCTCCAAACGGTGCGGGCTACTATTCTGCCACCATCGCCATCCCGCGTCGGACCGAAGAATGATTCCGCACCCACGTTTTTCGCAAACGCCCATGCTTAGGCCACTTCTTGCCATCCTTTGCCTCGCCTCGACCTGCCTCGCGCAGCAGCTTGATGTCGAAAAAATGTTCGAGGAGCGAAACCTTGGCCCTGTGGCCGATTTGCTCGCGAAAGGGGACTACGAACTGGTCGCGAGGATTGGCGAAGCCGCGGCGGAACGTGGGCTGAAGGCCGCGGAGTGGCGCATCATGCGTTTCAGAGCCCTCGCGGAGCTTGGTCAGGTCGAGTCGGCGCTGGCGGAGGCCACCGAGGCTTTGAAGACCTATCCCGATAATCTTGAACTGCTCATGCTCCGGCACGATCTCGCCGCGCAGCAAGGCCTCGATGAGGTGAAGAAGGACTCGCTCACGCGTTTGAATGCCGCGGCGAAGGCCAAGGCACCGAAAGACCGCACCGCGCTCGATCTGGTCTCGCTCGGCCGGGCGGCCTTGGTGCTCGGAGCGGATGCGCAAAAGGTCATCGCGCAGTATTTCAAGGCGGCGCAGACCAAGGACGCGAAGCTCGAAGCCGCGTATCTGGCCGAAGGACATCTGGCGTTTGAAAAAGACGATGCCAAGCGGGCGGCCGATGTGTTTCGAGCTGGCCTCAAAGCCCATGGCGAGACGGCGAATCTGCGTTTTGGGCTCGCGAAGGCTTTCAGCACGAGTGATCGCGAAAAGGCGGTGGAGAACCTTGTGAAGGTTTTGGAACTCAATCCGCATCACAAGGCCGCGCACCTGCTGCGGGCGGAGCTTTTGATTGGTGGCGAGAAGTTCGTCGAAGCCGAAAAGGCCATCCAGCTCGTGCTTGATAAAGACGAGCAGCATCCCGATGCCTGGGCGCTGCGAGCGGTGGTGGCGCATTTGTTCCATGCGGATGCCAAAAAGGTCGCGGAAGCTCGCGGCGAGGCCTTGAAGCGCTGGTCGAAGAATCCAGCGGTGGATCATCTCATCGGCCGCTGCCTCTCGCGTGCCTATCGTTTCGCTGAAAGCGCGGCGCATCAGCGTCAGGCGCTCGAGTTTGATGCGAAGTATCTGCCCGCAAAGGTGCAGCTCTGTCATGACCTGCTTCGCCTCGGCGAGGAAGAGGAGGCATGGAAGCTCGCCGCGGCTATCCGCGAGGAGGACGGCTACAACATTCAAGCGCACAACCTCGGCCTGCTCGAAAAGGAGATGGGCGGCTACGTGACGAAGTCCTATCCCGATTTCATCCTGAAGATGCCCAAACGCGACTGGCCGATCTACGGCGAGCGTGCGCTTTCACTGCTGCGCGAGGCCAAGGCGGTGCTCGCACCGAAATACGGGCTCGATTTGAAGCGACCCGTGCTCGTCGAGTTCTTCGGTGCGCAGTCCGACTTCGCCATCCGCACCTTTGGGGCGCTCGGCGGGCAAGGGATGCTGGGTGTTTGCTTCGGCACGGTCGTCACGATGAACAGCCCCGGCAGTCTCGCGAACGGCCGCAACAACTGGGAGAGCACGCTGTGGCATGAGTTTTGCCACGTCATCACGCTGAGCGTGACCAAGAACCGCATGCCACGCTGGTTGAGCGAGGGCATCAGCGTGTATGAGGAACGCCAGCGCGATCCCTCGTGGGGCATGCCGATGGATGCCACCTTTCGTGAGATGACCCTCGATGAGGAAAAGCTCACGCCCTTCTCGCAGCTCAGCGGTGCCTTCATGAATGCGAAATCGCAGGATGACATCCTCTTCGCCTACTACGAGAGCAGTCAGGCGGTCGAGTATCTGCTCGACACCTACGGCAAAGAGAAGTTCCAAGGCATCCTGCGCGACCTCGCGGCTGGAAAACGCATCAACGATGCCATCGCCGCGAACTGTGAAGAGGTGGACGCCATCGAGAAGCGCTTCACCACCTTCATCATCGGCAAGGCGAAGGCGTTTGGGGCACTGGCTGATTGGAATGAGCCAAAGCCGGAGGAGTTGAGCCCATTTGATCAGGGATCGGTGGCCACGTTTGTGAAGGAACATCCGAAAAACCTGCCTGCCGCCCGCCGCTATGCCCAAGAGATGCTCGCCCAGAAGAACTGGCCTGAACTCATCAAAACGGCTGACATGATGATCCAGCTCGTGCCGGAGGACTTCAGCAACGAAGGCGGTTACTTCCTCAAAGTCATGGCACTGCGTGAAATGAAGCGCGAGGACGAGGAGATCACCGTGCTGCGACGCCTGGCGGCGGGATCATCGAGTGCTCAAAGCGCCTTCCTGCGCCTCATCGAACTCGATGTGCCGAAACAACGCTGGAATGAGGTTTTGACGAATGCGCGACGCGTCACCGCTTTGAATCCGTTTCTCGTCACGGCACAGAAAGCCCTCGCCGAGGCGAATGCGGCGCTGAACCAGCCTGCGGACTCGATCCAGGCTTGGGAACGTGTGCTCGTGCTCGATCCCGGCTCGGCGGCGCAGACGCATTTCAAGCTCGCGCGGCTGCTGAAACCCACCGATGCCACGCTGGCGCGGCGGCACCTGCTCGACTCGCTTTCGCTCGCGCCGCGCAATCGCGAGGGACTCGAGTTGCTGCGGCAGTTTTGAAGTCATTTGCACCTCGCGTGAGGCTGTCTAATGCCACGGCATGCATCTCACCGTTTTGGGCAGCGGCAGTTCTGGAAACTGCGCCGTGGTCACCACCGGCAGCACCACGCTGCTGGTGGACGCGGGCCTGAGCGCGAAGCAGATTGTGCTGCGGCTGGAGAGCATCGGCCTCACGCTGGATGATCTCGATGGCATCCTGCTTACGCACGAGCATCAGGATCACACCGGCGGCCTCGAGGTGCTCAGCCGTGGTCGCGCTTTGCCGCTGTTTTGCACTGGCCTCACGCAGGAACACCTGCTCGGCAGCCTCACCTTTCGCACGCCGCCCGCCTGGCGTTTGATGCAGACGGGCAGTGCCTTCGATTTTCGCGATCTGCGCATCGAGAGCTTTCCCGTGCCGCACGATGCGGTGGACCCCGTGGGCTATGTCCTCGGCACCGAAGGCGCTCGGCTGGGCATCTTGAGTGATGTGGGCTTCGTCACCAATTTGATCAAAGACCGCCTCCGCGGCTCCGACACGCTGTTTGTCGAGGCAAACTATGACACGCAGCTCCTCGACGCCGACACGAAACGCCCGTGGGCCACCAAACAGCGCATCTCCTCGCGTCACGGCCATCTCTCGAATGATCAAGCGGCGGAGCTGATCGGCGAAATCGCCCATCCAGGCCTCAGCAATGTGGTGCTCGGTCATCTCAGTGATGACTGCAACGATCCCGATCTCGCCTCGAAACGCATCCGAGCCGCCCTCGATGCCGCCGGAGCCAAAGACGCCCGCGTCGTCTGCGCCGAACGCCGCAAACCCACTGCGACCCTTGAAGTGGCCCGCACGCGGCCGAGAGCGGTCTTCCAGCTCGTCGGTGCTTCGGAGACGCAGATGGAGCTGCTGTGAGGGTTGGCGGAGCGTGTGGAGAGCTTGGTTGTTTGGGCGGCAAACACCCACTGGGACAAAGTGCTCAGTTCTCAGTGCTTAGTTGACACCTGAGACCTTCAATCGCCGACTGAGCACTGAGCACTGAGCACTGAGCACTGAGCACTCCCGTTCCCTACTTCTTCTTCGCCGCCGGTGCCTTCACCGTGATGCCCGCGGCTTCCATGACGAGCTTTTGAAAGGCATCGCGTGGCTTGTTGCTATCGGGCACGAGGACGTTTTGCACCATGAAGACGGCCACGATGCCGGAGGTGGGATCGATCCAGCCGTTCGTGGCAAAGGCACCGCCATGACCGTGGCTGCCGACGGGCATCGCGGCGCACACCCGCTGCGTTTCGGTGTTGTGCATCCAACCGCAGGAGTAGTTCAACTGCTTCCCACCCGCGGTGACAGGCGTGAGCATCTCTTTGACGGCTTTGGTGCTCAGGATGCGCTTGCCTTCCAGTTCGCCGCCATTGGCCACCATCGCGTAAAAGAGGCCCATGTCCTGCGCGGTGGAAAAGAGGCCGCCTGCGGGCTCCGGCATGTGATGCACGCTCGCATCGCTGGTGACGAAGGGATTGTAGCCCGGCACGAGCTCGTGTGTGTCCTCGTCCATCTTGTAAGTGCGGGCGATGCGTGCGCGGTGCGCGTCATCGGGATGAAAGGTGGTATCCTTCATGCCCAGCGGCTCAAACAGTCGCGTGCGGAGGAAGTCCTCATACTTCATGCCGCTGACGATTTCGAGAATGCGACCGGCCACCGTGGGCCCGAAGCCATACTCGTAGGCACTGCCCGGCTGGAAGGCCAGCGGTGTCTTGATCAGCGAGGCCACGTAAGCCTTCAGCGAGATGGCACCATCGGTCGGTTTGCGGGAGGGGAAGGCGATGCCGGCGGTGTGCGAGAGCAGCATGCGCAGCGTGATGGGCTTCTCCGGTTTCGCGCCACCGGCCACAGTCACCTTTGCCAGATCCGGCAGCCACTTGGAGGCCGGTTCATCGAGCGAGAGCTTGCCATCATCCACGAGGCAGAGGATGGCTGCGCCGTTCACCGACTTTGTCATCGAGGCGATCCAGAACAACGCGTCCTTTTCCATCGCCCGGCCTTTGGCGATGTCTGCCATGCCAGCAGCATCGTGATGCACGACTTTGCCCTTCTCCATGACGAGCGTGACGATGCCTGCGGCCTGTTTGGCCTTCACCGCCTCCTCCATGGCCGGGTGAATGGCAGCGAGCTTGGTAGAATCGAGTGCCAGAGCCTGGCTGAGAGCGAAAACGACGAGATAGGAAAGCGAACGAAGCATGGTGGCCGCTATCAACGGTGTGCACGTGTGGAGTCATGCAAGTAGGTTGGGAAGGTTTGGCGCGAGAGATCTTCGCAGCGCGAGGATTCTCTCCGCCAAACTTCCCGACGTTTGGTGGACGTGCGATGGCTCGACGGCTTCCCAAACCTTCGGGAAGTTCGGCGAAGGAGCTTTGAGGTGATGGCGGTGCGCATGCGCCGAACCTTCCCGACCTACTTTTGCGCCTCGTAGTAGCGAAACTCCAGCTCGCCGGAGGTGGCGATGACTTCCTTTAACTGGAACAGATGCTCGAAGCGCGGCAAAAACACATCGCCGTCAAACTCCTTCGCGATGTGCGTGAGGTAAAAGCCATCACAACGCGGCAGCAGCTCGGCGAAGACCTGCGCACCGCCAATGACGAAGACCGTGGCATCGGCTGCGCACACGTTGGGCAGCTCGCTGGCATCGCGGATGACCGTCACGCCTTCGCGAGGCTCCATCGTGCGGCTGAGCACGATGTTCTGCCGGCCCGGCAGCGGCTTGCCGAGGGCCGCGACGATCGAGTCGAATGTCGTGCGTCCCATCAGCACCGGATGGCCGAGCGTGGTCTTCTTGAAGAACTTCAAATCCTCCGGATAATGCCACGGCAGCTTTCCCTCGCGTCCGATGACACGATTCGAGGACATGGCGACGATGGCGATGAGTTTCATGCGTGGCACTTAGCGTGGTGGTCAGGAATGGCAAACAAAGTAGCGTTGTTGCTGTGCAACAACGAAACCCTGTTCCGCAGGAACAGGGCAACTTTAGCGCCACTCGTGCTTCGGATACCTTCCGCGGAGCTGGGCTTTCACGGCGGGATAGCCTTCTTTCCAGAAGCGACCGAGGTCTCCCGTCGTCTGAATCGGCCTTTGCGCCGGTGAGAGGAGATGAACGGTCACGCTGATGCGGCCGGCGGCGACTTTGGGGTTTTCGTGGATGTCGTACATCTGCTGGAGGACGACGCTCACGCATGGCGGCTGCTTCTCGCTGTATTCGATGCGGGCGGTGCGGCCGTTTTTGAGCGGGTAGCGCTCGGGGGAGTATTTTTCGAGCATCTCGCGCTGCATGTGGCTGAGCCAGGCGTGGAGCGCGGGGAAGACCTCGCGGTCCTTGAGCTGGCGATACGTGGTGCAGCCGTGGCAGAGCTGCTCGATGATGAGATGGCGATCCTCCTCGGAAATCGCGGGGATTTCGAGCTCCGGCATCCATTTGGAGAGGCAGTTCACTCGCGTGATCCACTGCTCGACTTTTTCGTTCCAAAGCGGCAGTTCGAGCCGTCCGGCGATGACTTCGGCGGCGAGCAGCGAGGCGGCCTGCGTCTCATCGGGCTCGCCGCGTTCCTTGCTGGCGAGCACGAGGCTGCGGAAGCGCGTCTCCTCCATGTTCATGACGCGGCGGTTCACGCTGTCGTAGCGGGCGCTGCGGCCGCTGGTGAGATCATCGGGGAACAATTCGCGCAGCCAGGCCTCGTCGATGGCGGTGACGTTGTTGAGCTTCACGGTGAGTGCCTTGCCCTGCACCTCGACGATCTCCGCGGCGACGAGCAAGCGCGGCGCTTTGATGTGCGCGTCTTTGTCGAGATGACCGGTGTAACCGCCCGCGAGCCGGTAAATGCGGCTGCCGGGGCTGGTTTCGACGCCAAGATGGTCGCTGAACGCGGCGAGCAGCGTTTTGGCGAGTGCTTCACCACTCGCGACTTCGTCGTTGATGGTCAAACCGGCGCGTTTGGCAAGGTGGAGGAACTGTTCTTCGCTGCGAGCGGCTTCGCGCGATGCCATGGCGTGCAGGCCGTAACGAGCGCAGGCATCCGGTTCGAAGTTCATGGCCTCCGCACGCGTGAAAGCTCGCAACAGGGCCTGGAACTCGCTGAGATCGTCCTTTTGCCAGAACTCCTCGTTTTTGTGCGAGGCGTTGTTTTGGCCCACGAGCAGGATTTCGCGGCCTTGAGCAATGGCGGCGCACAAAGCGGCCTCGCGCAAACAACCGAACTCCGCCGCCGCGAGCAGCATGCGCGAAAAACGTGGATGCAGCGGGAATTTCGCCATCTGGCGGCCGAGATCGGTGATGCGGCCGTTTGGATCGGTGGCACCGAGATCATGGAGGAGACCTTCGGCACGAGCCAAAGAGGCAGGCGCGGGAGCTTCGAACCATTCGAGGTCAGAATTAGGCAGTAGAATGGGGGCAGTAGAATTTCCTGACTCATTCTTTTGCCCCCATTCTTCTGCCTTCTTCTGAGGATTGGAAAAGAGCACCCGCAACGCCAAGAGGGCTTCACTCAGATCCAAACGCTGCACTTCGGGCAACTCGCATTCGGGGCGGTGGAGGTGTTCGCGTTCGGTCCAGAGCCGCACGGCGATGCCGGGGCCGAGACGGCCGGCACGACCGGCGCGTTGCTCGGCGGAGGCACGGCTGATTTTCTGCACGGTGAGGGTGTTGATGCCACGGCGGGCGTCGTAGTTCGCGATGCGGGCCGTGCCGCCATCGATGACGGCTTTGACGCCTTCGATGGTGAGCGAAGTCTCGGCGACGTTCGTGCTGACGATGATCTTCGGCTGCTCGCCGGGCGTGACGGCGGCGTCTTGGTCTTGTGGCGTGAGTTCGCCATGCAGCGGCACGACGCGGCGACCGCGGGCAAAGGCGCGGCCTTGAATCGCGGCGATGGTTTTGCGGATCTCGTGGCCGCCGGGCATGAAGACGAGCATGTCGCCGCTGAAGCCGGGAGAGAGGGCGAGGGCTTCGCAGGCGCGGGCGGCCTGATCCCACACGGGCTCGGGGTAGCCGTTTTTTTGCGGCACGGGGGCTTGGTAGCGGATTTCGACCGGGAAGGTGCGGCCTTGGGATTCGAGCAGTTTGCTCGGCTGCATGAAATCGACCAACGGACCCGGCACGAGCGTGGCGGACATGACGATGATCTTCAAATCGGGCCGACGCGTGCGCTGCAACTTGCGAGCAAAGGCGAGGACGAGGTCGCCATCGAGATGACGCTCGTGGAATTCATCGATCACGATGCAGCCCACGCGGTCGAGGTGCGGATCTTCGAGCAGCATGCGCAGCATGACGCCCTCGGTGACGTAGGTGAGGCGCGTCTCGCGGCTCGTCACATTTTCAAAGCGCACTTGATAACCGACTTCGCCGCCGAGTTTGGCATTTCGCTCCCGCGCGACGCGTTGGGCGAGCATGCGGGCGGCGATGCGGCGCGGTTGCAGCACCACGCAGCGCTTGCCTTCGGCGAGGACGCCGGAATCGAGCACGAACTGCGGGATCTGCGTCGATTTGCCGCTGCCGGTGGGCGCTTTGATCAGCAGGTTCGGCGTCGCGGCATCGAGGAGCGCGGCGGTGAAGGTCTGGCGGAGTTCGAAGATCGGAAGCGGGGCGGACATCGGGCCTCCCAGCATGACGAATTCAGCACTCGGGTCGAGTCATTCATCTGCTTTTGCCCGATTCATCGCGGCGAGCTGCTGCTCTTTGCGCTCACCCACGAGCACCGCGCCCCAGGCGCGGAGTTTTTCAAAGCCGAGGAGGAAGATGCCCACGGCAGCGAGCGAGAGAGCGAGGCCGCCAAAGCCCAGCGCGGTCCGTTCCGTGTAGCAGGTCCACACAAACTGGCCGACGCAGAGGAAGGCCACAAAGATGAGCGTGGGTTTCCGGCCGATGAGATCGACCATGAAGGCGCCCAGCGGAGCTCCGAGGGCCACGATGGGCGCGGCGGCGAGCCAGTTTTCGAAAACGCCGGGTTGAAGGCCCGTGGTGAGGTTTTTGATGACGATGCCAAACACGGACGTGAAGGCCATGATGATGACCGAGGTGGGGATGGCGATCTTTAAATCTGCGCGGCAGAGCAGCACGAGCAGCGCATAGAGCACCATGTCGATGCCCACGCCCGTCACCGCGGCCACGGTGAGCGCGGAGAAAACTCCCATCGCCACGCCGACACGGAAGTCCCAGCGTTCATCAAACTCTGTCATGCCGTCGTGTGAGGCGATCTCGCCGATGCGGTAGAGGTGCAGCACGCCAAAGCTGGCCCAGACGACGGCAAAGACGAGCTTGATCCAGAGCTCCGGGATGTGCGGAGCCACCCAGAAGATACCGGCGGGCAGCCCGATGAGGCATCCGACGATGGCCCCCTTCAGCATCGACCACGCGAGCGGCTGCCTGCGGCACAAAATGAAGATGCTGGCGCTCGTCATGCCGATGGATTGCACGGCGAAGCTGAAATCACGTCCCAAGGTGGCCGGGAGACCGAAAAGCAGGACGAGGATCGGAAATCCCACCGTGCCACCGCCCATCGGGGTGGAGCCGGCCACATAGCTGCCTGCGGCCATCGCCAGCGCGATGGGCCAGTGGGCGGTGACCACCTCCCAGCGATCATGGCCAAAGACCAGCCAGGTCCACACGCTGTAAAAGCCGGTGAGCCAGAGAAACCAGATCCAGAGATGCTGCTTGCGGGGAGGTTGGATGGACATGTCTTGTCTGTTTAGGCTAAAGTCTGGCAGATGCCCAATAGTGCCTCGCTATGGCTTTCATGCTGGGTGGTTATGTGTCGATGAAGAAGCCGCTTGGCATCGCGAAGCCTTGCGCAAGCATGCAGGCATGCCGCTCACGCTTGAACTCTGCACCTTCGATCCTGGAATCAGCGCCTCCTCACCCTCCGCCTATGCCGCGGCGGTGGCGGAGGTGGTCGAGACGGCGTGGGATGAAGGCGCGGACATCGTTTTGCTGCCGGAATTCACTTGGCTGGGCATTGAGCCGTTGGTGGAGCCTTCAACACCGCGACGCGTGGCGGAGGTCTTTTGGGGCGAATTGATGCCCACGCTGCAATCGCTGCTCCACCGGCCCGAAAAAGCCGTCGTGCTCGGCACCGCGCCGTTTTGGGAGGCCGAGCATGGCGAGCTGCGAAATCGCGCCCCGATCCTCGTCGAGGGTGTTTTGAGCTATCAGGACAAGCTGCACCTCACGCCATGGGAGGAGGCGTTTGCCTCCGGCAAGGAGCTGCGCGTGTGGGAGTTCGGCGGCGTTCGTTTCGCGGTCGTGATCTGCCTCGACATCGAGATCCCGGAGATCAGTGCCAAGCTGCGAGGCAGGGGCGTGGAGGTCGTTCTCGTCCCCAGCGCCACCGAGACCATCCTCGGCGTGGAGCGTGTCGATCGCTGTGCCTCGGCGCGTGCGGTGGAACTCGGTGCCATCGTCGGCGTCTGCCACCTCACCGGAGGCACGCAGTCGAGCCTCATTGATGAAAACGTGGGCCGCACCGCCGTCTATTTTCCCTCGCAGTCCTCCTTCCGCCATGAACCGCGCTGGATCGAGGGCGAGGTGATCGACCGCGGCATCCAAAAGCAACGCGTCGTCATCGACCAACGTGCCCTCGCCGTCATGCGCCGCATGCGCCAGGAGACCAATCCCGCCCTGCTGGCTTCGCTGCCTGCGTTTGAGGTCGTTGGGTGCTGAGAATCGTCACGACGCGTCCTCTGGAGATTGTCCCACGGATTCAGGGAGGCCCACAGATTGACTTCGGAAGAATCTGCTGGCCTCCCTGAATCCGTGGGAAGTCAGTCCCCGTGCCTCCCGATGCGTCTGCTCAGCATGATCCGACTAGTGGCGGACGCTTCGGATCAGGCGACGGCAAGGCGGGGACGTTGGTGACACAACAGATGCAGTGCGAGCTTTCGCCTGCATCCGTTTTGTTCGCCGTTGTATGGTGATTCAACCATCGAATCTTACCTCCGTGACTCTCAAGTCAGAATCGAGTCCGAGATCAACATCAAGATGGTTGAATGTCGCTGTTCCCGAATACCACAAATGTGCGCTTCCATCGGTGTAAAAGCAAACCAGTCGAAGGGATAACTCATTGAGCAGGTCCTCTGAAGTCCTCTGCCATCGGTCGCCGAAGTATGCCCGGTGCTTCTGATGAATTTCCGGTGCGGCATCTCTGAGCATTCGAGTCTCAAGAGTCATGAGCAGACGCAAAGCCTCTTCGCTCTTCGCGAGGAAGGTTGCCCAATCGAGAGTCATCTCCGAATGGCCGACTAATGCCACCTCAATCTCTTTTCCTGGGTGACCTCGATAGACGCCGTTAAGAGTAGGCCATTCTGGAAGTTCGTTGTCCCAAACGAACTGCTCAAAGATTTGGCTTTGGAGCATTGGAGGCATCTATTGTCGGCGAATGTTGTTTGGTCTCAATAAATGATGGGCGAATTTGATTCGTCCACAGTTTGCTTGCAGGCGAAGGTCGGACAGCGCAGCCGATTTTCCGGGAAGGCCTTCAGAAGTCAAGGTGGGAGGGATGTGGCTCGCCGCTGATCGAAGGTTGCTCTCCGCCGGACTCCTGCCGACAAGTGCGCCGTTCATCACCTGATCCACCTCATGCTCAGCACGGGAAGCATTCGATTGTTCGCGGCGATCCTCCTTTTGGCGGTCGTGTGGCAGGCGTGGCGATCGCAGACAGCGGAGCCGGTGCTGCCGAAGGCCGGGCCGGCACCGGCGGCCGCATCGCCCGGGCGGGAGAGGAGTCTTTTTCCGGACGAGTGAGGCAGTGCTTGCACGAAAATACCGGAACAGGCCACAATGCGGGATTCACCTCTGCCGTTCTATCGCCATGCGCCGCGTCCTTTTTGTCTTTTCTGCCCTTTGTGTCCCTTCCTTCGCCCAAAACGTCAAACCGGATGACGTGGCCGGCAACGAAGCCGTGAAGAAGATCATGGAGACGCGTCCCGGTCGCGGTGTGATGCGCGATGACACGCCGCCGACGCCGCCGGAGGAGGCCGTGAAGAAATTCAAACGGCGCAGCGATGTCGCCATCGACCTCATGGCGAGCGAGCCGGTGGCGCCTTCTCGGCGCGGGCGGCAATGCGGTGCGCACCTCGGGACGCGGCCCGG
>CALMTT010000046.1 GCA_937872615.1 uncultured Verrucomicrobiaceae bacterium
CAAAGGCTGCGGTGACCTTCCCCATTCAGGCGGATGGCGAGTTTCATCGGCATGTCATCCGTCTCGCGGACAGTCCCGACTATCATGGCGGCATGATCCGCCTGCGCTTTGACCCTGTCGGCCAAAGCGAGGCCGGTGCGTGGATGAAACTGCGCAGCGTGCGGCTCGCCTCTTCGCCACCCGCGGCGGATTGAGGTGCAAAACAGACGTCGAGTAGTCGTTTGCACGCGTCCTCCGCCCTGCCATACTCGGCGCTCCCCAGCCCCCTCAAAAAAACCCCGATGGCCCATCCCTTCCTCACGCAGGACTTCCAAATCCGTTGGTCCACACTGACGCCCGACCATATCCAAAATGACATTCGCGAGGCCCTGGTCCGCGCCCAGACCAAGCTGGATGCCGTCATTGAGCAAGATCGCGGCAAAATGAATTTCGACACCGTCGTGCTCGGCCTCGACGAGGCCACGCGGGAGCTGAATGAGAGCTGGGGCCTCGTGGGCCATCTCGATTCGCTGTGCAACTCCCCTGCCCTGCGCGAGGCACACAATGCGATGCTGCCGGAGGTGAGCTCGTTCTTCGCGAAAATCCCGCTAAATGAGCATCTGTGGGACCTGCTCGTCACTTACAGCAAGACCGAGGAGGCCAAAAAGCTCCCGCCGGTGCGCAAACGTGCTCTCGACGAATGCATGGAAGGCTTCATCGAAGCCGGTGCCGACCTGCCGCCGGACAAAAAGAAGCGCATGGAGGAGCTCGAGTCCGAGCTGTCCCAGGCCACGCAGAAGTATTCGGAGAACGTTCTCGACTCGACGAACAAGTGGGAGCTTCTAATCGAAGATCCTGCGAAGCTCCTAGGCCTGCCACAGTCCGCAATTGACGCCGCTCGTGCCGACGCGGCCGCGAAAGGCCTCGGCACAGATGAAAAGCCTGTGTGGCGTTTCACTTTGAAGGCCCCCTCCATGATCCCGGTCATGGAATACATCGAGGACGCCGCCATCCGCCGCCAGGTGTGGGAAGGCACCACCTCCATCGGCCGTGAGGGCGATCACGACAACACCGCGCTCGTGTGGAAAATCCTCCGCCTGCGCCACGAGAAGGCGCAGATCATGGAGAAGGCGAATTTCGCCGATCACATCCTCGCGCATCGCATGGCGAAGAATGGCCGCAGCGCCCTCGGCTTCGTCGAAGATCTCAAAGAACGCGTTCAGGATGCCTTTCAGCGTGAAACCATCGAGCTGCAGGAATTCCGCGCCGATGCCGAACACAAGGCTGCCGACCTCTTCCAGCCTTGGGAAGTCGCTTACTGGTCCGAGAAGCAGCGGAAGGCGAAATACGATTTCGACGAGGAGGAGCTTCGACCTTACTTCCCGCTCGACAAGGTGCTCAGCGGCATGTTCCGCCTCGCCGAGCTGGTCTTCGACCTCCGCATCACCGCACGCGATGTCGTTTACATCGAGCCCGGCAAGACGGCTGAAGGTCCCGCCACTAGCACGCAGCCTGGCAAACTGGGCCCCGTCGAGGTCTGGCATCCGCAGGTGAAATTCTACGAGGTGCGCAATGAGAAGGGCGTGCACATCGGCTCCTTCTACGCCGACTGGCATCCGCGTGACTCGAAGCGCGGTGGTGCCTGGATGAACTACCTCAAGATGGGCGTCCCGCCGCATGGCGAGCACGACCGCCGCCTCCACCTCGGCCTCATTTGCGGCAACATGTCCCCGCCAGTCGGCGACAAGCCCGCGCTGCTCACGCATGACGAGGTCACGACCGTGTTTCACGAGTTCGGCCATCTGCTTCACCTGCTCTGCGGCAGCGTCGAGGTGCCTTCTTTGAATGGCACCAGTGTTTACTGGGACTTCGTCGAGCTGCCCTCGCAGTTGCTGGAAAACTTCTGCTGGGAACGCGAGAGCCTCGACCTCTTCGCGCGGCATCACGAGACCGGCGAGACCATTCCCGCGAAGCTCTTCAAGAAGATGCTGGCCGCCAAAAACTACCGCAGCGCCAGCGACATCATGCGCCAGCTCAGCTTTGGAAAGCTCGACCTCGAGTTGCACATGCATCACGCCACGGCGGAAGGTGCGGACCTCGATGTGCTCTCGCGGAAAATCCTCGACGGTTACCTCATGGCGCTCAAAACGGAGGCTCCGACGATGGCCCGCCGCTTTGGTCATCTCTTCAGCAGCCCCACCGGCTATGCCGCCGGCTACTACAGCTACAAATGGGCCGAAGTGCTCGATGCCGATGCCTTCACCCGCTTCCAGAAGGAAGGCGTGCTCAATCCCGCCGTCGGCCGCGACTTTCGCGACAAGATCCTCAGCAAAGGCAACAGCGAGGACCCCGCGAAGCTCTTCCGCGACTTCATGGGCCGCGATCCCGATGCGAAGGCGCTGCTCGTGCGTGCTGGCCTCGCTTGAGGCATGGCTGAAGCCTTCCCGGCTTTGGACAATCGAACCCTGCTGCGTCTCGCACCCATCTGCCGCGTTGATAGCAGGCCATGATTCAGACCACCACCGTCGGCTCGTATCCGATCCCCGAATGGCTCGCCGCGCTGCCGAGTGAGCAAGCCGTCATCGATGCCACACGCGTGGTCTTCGATACGCAACGCCAGGCCGGCATTGATCTGCCCACCGATGGCGAGCTGTATCGCTTCGATGTGAATCATCCGGACACGAACGGCATGATCGAATACTTCGTCCACAAGCTCGGCGGCATCGACAGTCGCGTGGGCCGGGCGGACACCGCCGCGTTTCGCGCGAAGCACGAGATGGCCTTTCGCAGCAAACCGGCCGCCGTCGTCCGCGGCCCCATTACCGAAGGCGTGCTGAATCTGCCTGAAGACTGCGCCCGTGCCGCGAAGGTGGCCGGCGGAGCGTTCAAGTTCACGCTCACCAGCCCCTACATGCTCGCCCGCACGCTGCTGGACACACACTACCATGACTTCGCCGCGCTAAACATGGCCATCGCAGATGCCTTGGCCGCGCAAGCCGCAGAATTGCAATGCGACTGCGTGCAAGTCGATGAAGCCAACATCCCCGGCAATCCCGCCGATGCTCCCATCGCCGCCGCGGGCATCAATCGCGTGCTCGATGCTGTCAAAGGCCGCACCGCCGTTCACTTCTGCTTTGGCAACTACGGCGGCCAAACCATCCAAAAGGGCGAATGGGCCGCGCTGATCCACTTTTTGAACTCGCTGCATGCCGACCACGTCGTGCTCGAGCTCGCGCATCGTCCGCCGGCCGATCTCGATGCCTTGAAGGATCTTGATCCGAGAATCGGCGTCGGTCTCGGCGTCGTGGACATCAAGGTGAACCACATCGAAACCGCCGATGAGATCGCCCGCCGCATCGAAGCCGCCGAAAAGAGGCTCGGCACCGGTCGCGTGAAGTTCATCCATCCCGACTGCGGCTTCTGGATGCTCAAACGCAGCATCGCCGATCGAAAGATCGAAGCCCTCGCGAAGGGCCGTGACCGATTTGAGGGACGGTAAGGCAGAGTGCTCAGTTCTCAGTCGCCTTCGGCGCAGTGCTCAGTGCCAGAAAAACTAAGCACTGAGAACTGAGCACTACTCTCCGCCACTACCAAAGCCTCCAAGCCACCAACACCTTGTCATCCCTCGCAAACAGCATCGAGCCCGCGAAAGCCGGATGCGCCCATGTTTTGCCGATGATCTGCCAGCGGGCCAGTTCCTCGCGTTTTTCGGGTGTGAGCCGCACATAGACGAGCTCGCCGCTCGCATTGAGCAGCGCGGCGAGGTTTTTCGCTTCATTCATCCACACGAGGCTCATCTGCGGATTGCGGTCCTTGGGCGTGAGCGTGTTGTCATCGCTCCAGAGGATCTTGCCGGTCTTCAGCTCAAAGGCTTGCAGGCCGCGGTTTTTATCGAGCAGGTAAACCACGCCATCTTTGAAGAGCGGCGCGGACATCAGGCCACAGATGTCGGACTCGTTTTCCCAGAGCAGCTTCGCACCGGCCGCATCGGGACGCAGCGCCTTCGTGCCATGCCAGTAGCCGGAGACCATCAAAACGCCGTCGCGGTAGAGCGGCTGGGCAATGCTCACGCCGTAAGTGATCTTGTAAGGATAGGTCCAAAGCACCGCGCCGCTCTCCGGGTTCAGACTTTGAATGTTTTCCGGCCCCCACGCGATGAGCTGGCGCTGGCCATCATGCGTGATGATCTCCGGCGTGCAATACCCCGCCGGATCAGGACCTCCGCGCCATGCCTCGGCACCTGTTTTGGCATCCAAAGCGATCACGCTACCATTCTTCGCCCCCACATGCAGCAGCACGCGATCGCCATCGAGCACCGGCGAGGCAGCAAAGCCCCACGTCGGCACCTTCGCGCCGAAGGTCTCCACCGTATTCACCTCCCACAGCACCTTTCCGCTCACCGCGTCGAGGCACAAAGCCACGCCGGTGGCCCCCAGCGCATACGCACGGCCCCCGCTCACATTCACCGAGGCACGCGGACCGGTGCCGTAATCCATCCCGCCGTAGCTCACCTCCCATTCGTGCTGCCAGAGCAGCTTGCCGTTCGTCACATCAAAGCACAGCACGCGTTCCACCTCCTTCGGCTGCTTCTGCCGGTCCATCAAATAGATGCGCCCATCACTCACCGTCACACCACCAAAGCCCGCGCCGATGTCCGCTTTCCAAAGACGCTGCGGTTCGCGAGTCGCGAAATCCGCCGGCAGCCCCGGCGGATTCCACAGACCATCCGCGGTGGGCCCACGCCACCGCGGCCAGTCCTGGGCGTGGCAGATCGCAATCGTAACGAGGAGGCAAAACAGGGCTTTCATGCGGCTGGAATACGTTTCAACGGAGGGAAATTCAAACTGGCGGCGTTTTCCGGCCTCCGCTACTCTGCGCACCTCACTCCGCCCCACTTTTCCACACGCGTTTCATGGCCACGCCCACCATCATCTTCGAAGACGGACAGGAGATGGTCTTCTCCGGCTCGGAGCGGATGACCATCGGCCGGGCGGAGGACAACAATGTGATCGTCGAGGACGCGGAAATGTCCCGCCACCACGCGGAGATCATCCTGCATCCCGATGGCACCGCGGAGATCAAGGATCGCGGCTCCCGCAGCGGCACCTTCGTGAACGATCAGCGTGTCGAGAGCCAGCTCCTGCGGGATGGGGATCACCTCAGCATCGGCCCGCTGCACGCGGTGTTCCGCTTCAAGCGTTCCGCGCCCTCCACCGCCACCACACGCATCCCGCTGCGTGGCGACAACAACGCCCAAAAAGAGCTGCAGACCGCGTTTGAGGCTCTCAAATCCAAACACAGCGAAAAGACCGGCGAGCTCGCCAAGCTCGAAGAGTCCACGAAAAGCGCCCAGGACAAACTCGAAGGCATCCAACGCGAAACAGCCACGCAGGAGAAAAAGCTCACCGACCTCCGCCAGCAGACCTCTGAGGCGGAAACGAAGCTTCAGACATTCACCAAAGAAATCGTCGAGGCCCGCACGCGGCTCGAGACCTTCACCAAGGACGAAGCCGCGGCCAAACAACGGCTTGATCAACTCAAGCAGGAAACCACGACCGAGCAGAAACGCGCCGAAGAGGCCCGTAACACCGCTGACGAACAAGCGAAGCGCTTCGAAAGCCTGCAACAGCAAGTCCGCGAGACCGAAACCAAGCTCCAGCAGCAGCAGGCCACCCTCCGCGAAGGCGAGGAGACGCTTGCACGCCTGCAAGACACCACGCTGAAGACGGAGCACCTCATCGCCACGCTCACGGTGCAGCACGAGCAAAAGGCGAGTGCGCTGGCCAGGATCACCAACGAGGCAGACGAAGCTCAGAAGCTCCTCGATGCTCTTTCGAAACGGCAAAAGGAGGACGCGGCTCAATCCGAGAGCGTGCATCGCCAGCTTGAGGAGGCTCGCGCCGAATCAACGAGGCTGCGTGAGCAGGCCCGCATCGCCGAGGAATCGCTTTCGATGCTTCAAGAAGCCACGACGAAGTCCGAGGCGTGGGAAAAAGAGCGTCTCGCGGCCGTCGAGGCACTGAATGCGCAGCAGGCTGAAAAAGCCGCGAGCCTTCAAGAAGCGCAAAAACGCATCGATGACCTCCTCGCTCGCGAAAACGAGATCGCGTCCCGTTTGCGGGACATCGAGACGCAGAACGCGGAAAAGGAAAACGAGCTCTCGGCACGCCTTGCGAGTCTCGAAGGTGATCTGACCGACAAAACGATCCGCCTCGCCGAAACGCAAAAAGCCCTGCAAGCCGCCGGCAGCGAGCAAACGAAGCTGCAAGCCATCAAACAGCAGCTCACCCACGCGGAAGAGCAGCTCATCGCGGCTCGCAAACGTCTCGCGAATGAAACCGAACTGCTCGAGGACACGCTGGCGCAGCGTGAGGCCGCTGAATCGGAACTCGAGGAGATTCGCGAGCAGGCGGCGGATGTGCTCAGCCAAGATGGCACGCACACGATCAAGCCGAAGTCCTCCCGCACCACCATCACGCTGCGCTTGTTTCTGATGCTCGTGCCTTTCGCCGTGCTGGCGCTGGCCTCGTGGGCGGCGGAGCAATCACGCATGGTGCGGGCGATGCGTGGCGAGGGCGTGGTGGCGATGCTCACCGATCCAAAACCGGCACTTCATCCCTACGCACCGCGCACGGAGGCGGAGCGCCAGATCATCGATCTCGTGCACGAACCGCTCATGCGTGTGGGCGGTGATGGCACGCTGCAACCAGCGCTCGCTGAACTTTGGCGCTGGTCGCAGGATGTGACGTGCTGGTTTGCCGATGAAGCCACCGCAAAGCAGGCGCAGGAGCGTCTTCAGGCCCAGCTCGGCGAGAGCAATCGCTGGGCGGAGTGGCATCTGAGCACCGTGAGGCTCGTGGCGAACAGCCTCGTGCTCAATTTCAACGACGCCACGCATGCGGGCACGTCGAAGGCGCTCGAAGTCATCGCTGATTTGATGCCGCAGACGGTCGCTTTTTGGCGTGTCGAGTCGCAGCAGCCGCTGCGGGGCATTGCGCAGCGCTTTTTCGCCGACTCGCCGCTCGCGAAGCAGATCCGCCGCGTGTGGTTTGATCGCGACAATGCCTTTGAGATCGTCACCGTCGGCCCCGCGCAGCGCCTGCTGGATGAGTTTCGCAGTCACCTGGCGTCCAAAGTGCCCACCGAGGTGCGCATCGCACTGATGGGCGAGGTTTCTGCTCTGAGCGAGCCGGTGCTGGCGCTCGACATGCGCCAAGGTCAGACCTGGCATGACGGCACACCGGTCACCGCGTGGGATGTGAAGACCACCATCGAGCAGGTGAGCCGACGCCCGTGGCTGCTGCCGAATCGCGAGGCGCTGCGCCACATCCAGGACATGGAGATTCAAAACGGCGGCAACCAGCTCCGCGTGGTCTTCCGCAGCCGCTACGGTCCTGCGCTTTGCGGCTGGGCGGGCCTGCCGGTGCTGCCCGCCTCGTGGTGGAAGGCGCACGAACGGGATGACGACAAGGCCTTCACCCTCTCGCCGCCGCCGGGTGCGGGTTCGTTTCGTCTGACGCATCTCGATTCGCGCACGCTCTCGCTCACACCGGTGAGCACGCAGATGGAGTCGCCGCGCTTTTTGTTCCACTTCAATGCCTCGCCGCTGATGACAGAGGTCGGGCTTGGCACAAAAACGACGAACCTCGTGTGGCCGGCGACCATCGCGGGGAACCATGAGGATCTCCTTGCCTGCCTCACACCGCCGAATCGCCGCCTCGTGGTGCTTTGGAACACGAAAAGCCCTGTGCTGGCCGATGTGCGCACGCGTGAGGCGCTGGCGATGATCACCGATGTGGCTTCGATCACGACTGCCCTGCCAGGAAAGCACACCATTTCGGATGGCAGTCTCTTTCCACCGGGCATGTGGCTCCACACGAAGGCTCCGCGAGTGCCCTGGAGCGCCGCGAAGGCGAAGCGATTGCTCGCCGATGCAGGCTGGTTACCGGGTGTCGATGGCATCGGGCGCAACGCGGGACGGAAGTTTGAGTTTTCGCTGCTGCTCGTGACCGGTGATCCGGTGGTCACGCAAACCGCGAACCTTCTCGCCGCACAGTGGGGTGAACTCGGTGCAAACATTCGCGTGGAGACGCTCGCTTCGGCTGACATGCTCGCGGGTCGTCTTGCAAGCCGTGAATTCGACGCGGTGATGCTTGAGCAGCGTTTCGAGGTCTCTTGGGATCAATTCCCCTGGTGGCACTCCTCGCAGGCAAAACCCGGCGGAACGAATTTTGCCGGCATCGAGGACCCGCAGACCGATTTGCTGCTCGAAGCACTCGCCACTGAGTTTGAGCCTGCTTCTGCCGCGGAGCGCGTGCGGCAGCTCGAAGGCCGTCTGCTGCCGCTGCAGGCCATGCTGCCGCTGTTTCACACTGTCGATCATGCCGCAGTGAGTGCTGCGCTGGCCGCAAACAAGCCGCGAACCTCCTGGACACTGCGCGAACTGGCCTTCAAACCGAAAACGCCTTCGCGCACGCCCTCGTCGCTCGAACTGAAGCTGCCTGACGAATGATCTCCACCGTCCTGCCGAACCCGCCACGCTGGCTGCCGGTGCGCGTCGTGCTCGGCGGCATGCTGGTATCGTGCGTAATCGCGTTGAGTGGTGGTGCGGGCTTCTTCTCCGGATGGTCAGGGCTGTTTGATCCAGCTTTGTTCGCTCGCGGCGGACGCAGCGCGCTTGTTTTCGCCATTGCTTTGCTCACCGCGGCGAGCGCTGGCTACACGCTTTCGTGGCTCGCGGAGGCTGGTGGGCGTGTCGTGACGATAATCGCAGGTTTGCTGGGACGTGCGGTGGCTTTGTTTCCGGTCGCGGCATTGGCGTGGAGCCTCGTGGGCTGGTGGATCGGATCGCTCGGGAAGCCCGTGGAGACCTTGATGCCCTTCCAGCTCGATGCGGAGATGAAGGACTGGCGATTGATGTTTGGTGCGGAGCTTTGGGAATACCTCGCGCCGGCACTGGTGCTCGCCGTGCCGCTGTTTGGCGAGGTTCTCGGCGGAGTTGGCAAGCCGCTGCGAGCGCGTTTGCAATCGCTCTGCCTGCATGGCGTGGCATGGCTGATCGTCATCGAGGACGTGCTGCATTTCATGGGATGGGGCGGCTGGATGGCGCAGGCGATTCGCGCGGGTGAAGCTGCCAACGTGGCCGCCGGTGTGGCGATGATGGCGTGGCTCTCCGCGGTGTTTTGCACGCTGTTGAATGCTTTGCCGACAACTCAACCGAGCGGTGCGGGGCTTTTCGCCACGATCAGTTGGCTGCCCTGGCCGCTGTGGGTGCTCGTGCTCGCGGTGAGCCTGGCCTCGCAGCAGGTTCTTTGGTTGCTGATGTGGCTGGTGATCGCGGCGATCAGCTTTCCGCTGTGTTTTGCGCGGCTTCGCGGGCAGGCAGTCGCTCAGCAGAGCTTTCATGTGGCTTCGTGGAGCTTTGAGACGCTCTCACAGCTCATCGTGTGGCTGGCGGCCATCGCCACGCTGCATCCGCAGCCGCTCAGCGGCGGCGTGATGCGCACCTTCCAGCCGCTTTTGATCACCACGCCGGCTCAAGCCGCGCAGACGCTCGCCGATCCCGCACGCATCCTGCATGCCGGACTGCTGCTGCTCGGTGCCGCACTCGTGCTGCACCTGCTGGGCCGCTTGCTCGTGCTCGGGACGCGAGATCATGCATGACACCTCCGCGTCCGCCTTTATCCTTCCCGCCATGCCTGCCGAGCCGCTCCTCCACATCCGCGATTTGAAGATCGAATTCCGCCGTCACGACGCGGAGCCGACGCAGGCCGTGAAAGGCATCGATCTGACCTTGCAGCCCGGCGAGTCACTCGCGCTGGTCGGCGAAAGCGGCAGTGGCAAAAGCGCGACGGCTCTTGCACTCGCCCGCCTGCTGCCGGAGCCTCCGGCAACGATTCGCGCGGCGGAGATGAAGCTCGCTGGGCATGACGTGCTCAGTTTGAAGCCTGCCGAGCTGCGGAAGATTCGCGGCAAGGAGATCGCCTACATTTTTCAGGAGCCCACGACGTCGCTGAATCCGGTGCTCACCATCCGCACGCAGATCGGCGAAGCTCTCGCGCTGCATCGGCCGGATGTCGCCAAGTCGGATCGCGATGCCGAGATCGTGCGCTGGCTGGACAAGGTGGGCATCGTGCAGCCGGAGAAGCGACTTCGCGCCTACCCGCACGAGCTCAGCGGCGGCATGCAGCAGCGCGTGATGATCGCCATGGCCCTCTGCTGCCGTCCGAAGCTCCTCATCGCCGACGAACCGACCACCGCGCTCGATGTGACGATTCAAAAGCAGATCATGGACCTGCTCGCCGACCTGCGAAAGGAGCTGGGTATGAGCATCATCCTCATCACGCACAACCTCGGCATCATCCGCAGCGTGGCCGATCGCGTGGCGGTGATGTTTCGCGGCCAGATCGTCGAGACGGGGCCGGTGGATGAGATTTTGAGGAATCCGCAGCACGCTTACACGAAGGCGCTTTTGAATTGTGTTCCTCGGATGGGCCCGAAACAGCCACGCTTGCAGGCGATTGATTATGAATTGCTGAAGGCAGGGTGAGGTGGAGCTGCGCGTGAGCGTCGTGGAGTGCGGTGGCAAGCCTTGGCGCGACACCGCTGTCGCGTGCCGGATGGGGTGCGAAGGCCTGAGATCGTTCTTCCCGCGCTCGACGGCGGTGTCGCCGGGGCAAGTCTGCGCCTTGCCCCTCTGCCACCGCACTCCACGACGCTTTCGCGGCTATTCGGTGAGTTCTTCGGGCGTGTTCGCGTTGCGGAAGAAGGGGGCATGTTCGGTGGTGAGTTCGTGAATGCGAGGCTGGCAGGCTTCGATGATGCGTTGGAGGGCCAGGCGGCGTTCGGCGAGGGCGTTTTGCAGCGTCTCGAGCATGTTGGGCTCGTAAACGGCGCAGAGGGCCTCGAAGCCGTGCGGGCTGCGGAAGAAGCCACCGGGCAGGATTTGATCGCGGAGGAAATCGACGGTCATCCACGGCATATCGACGGCTAGCACGAGAAGAGGTGCTCGAACGAGTTCGAGGCAGCGCGTGATGGCGCCGAGCGGGCCGTCGTCGGCATTTGGAGGGTCGTAAACGAGTTCGGGAGCCTTGGAGAACAGGTTGAAAACCTGTTCCACTTTCTGCTCCTCACGACACGAGATCAAAAGACGGTGCGGCGAGAGTTGTTGGAGCTTTTCGAGCTGCACTTGCCAGAGCGGGCGGCCGTGCCAGTCGAGGAAAGCCTTGTCGCGGCCCATCCGGGTGGATTTGCCGCCGCAGAGCAAAACAGCGGCGAAGCTCATGACACGCGCAGGATGCCCTCGGTGAGGATTTTAGCTCGGAGACCACCGTGGCCCTTCAGCGCCTCCTCCGCGCCTTCGGCGAAGGCCTGGTTCATCCAGTAGCACGGCGTGCTCTCCTGCGTGCCGAGGAAGCGAATGCCCTGCACCTCGAACTCGACGCCGATGAGCGTGTTGAGGTCCACACCGCGGGTGATGATGTTGCGACGGAAAACGGAGGGCGGCAGGTGCGTGACGGCAAACTTTTCGCAGAGCCGCTCATACTGCTCCTCCTCGAAAAAGGTCACCTGGCCCTTGTAGTCCTCTTTCCAGCCGAAGAAGCGGTCGCCGCGCAGGCCTTTGCCCGCCACGCACTCGACTTCCGGCACTTCGATGATCGGCGCGGTGCCCGCGGGCTGCCCGTGGTGGCCGAAGAAGTTGTGCTCGGGAGAGATGTAGAGGTGGCGGAGGATCACGTGGGGATGGAGTGGTGGAGTAATGGAGTATTGATTGAGCCGGCGCAAACAACACTCCAATACTCCACCACTCCCTTTTCAGCCCCATGTCTTCCGACCTCCAACCCGTCCGCATCGGCCTCATCGGCGCCGGTGGCATCGTCAAATCGCGTCACATGCCGGGCCTGCGGGCCATTCCGGGCGTGAGCATCACGAAGGTGTGCAATCGCAGCGTGGCGAGCGCGGAGGCGTTCTGCCGCGAGTTCGCGCCGGAGGCGCAGGTGGTGGCCGATTGGGGCGATGTATGCGCGGCGGAGGATGTGGATGTCGTGTGGATCGGGGCGCATCCGTATCTGCATGCCGATGCCACGAATCTGGCGCTGGCGAATGGCAAGCATGTCTTCACGCAGGCCCGCATGGCATCGAGTCTGGCGGAGGCGCAACTGATGTGGGAGGCCTCGATGCGCTTTCCGGAGCTGGTGACGGCGATTTGTCCTGCGCCGCATGGTTTAAAGGGCGGTGAGCTGGTGAAGAAACTGCTCGCCGAGGGCGCAATCGGCACGCCGCATCAGGCGATGCTGCATAGCTTTAGCGATTCGTGGCTCGATCCGCAGGCTCCGGCGCACTGGCGGCAGCAATCGGAGCTCAGCGGCATCCAAATCCTCACGCTGGGCATCTACATCGAGGTGCTGCAGCGCTGGCTGGGGCACATCGTGGAGGTCGAGGCACGCGGCAACGTGGTCATCCCACAGCGCGGCGAGATCGAGGTGGGGATTCCCGACTTTGTGAACGTGCTGGCGAAGTTTCGCGGCGGTCTGGAGGCCACGCTGCTCTTCAGCGGCGTGGCGGCGCATGCGCCGGGCGACAAGCTATGGATCTTCGGCTCCGAGGGCACGCTGAGTTATGATTTTGTGAGCGATGAACTCTGCATCGGCAAACGCGGTGGCAAGCTAGAGCCGCTCGACATTCCCAGCGAGCTGCAGCGCGGCTGGACGGTGGAGCGGGACTTCATCGCCGCCGTGCGTGATCCGCAGGCTCCGCGGCCTTCGCCGAGCTTTCTCGAAGGCATTTGCTACATGCGCGTCGTGGACGGCGTGTGGCAGGCGATGAACGCGGAAGGCGCGGTGCGGGTGGCGTAGCTCACGCGGCCTTTTTGGAGCCGACGGCCAGCACGCTGTTCACGAGCTGGATGAGCGCCTCGCGTTGATAGGGCTTCGGCAAAGCGGCGGCAAAGCCGTAAGCGGCGCTGTCCTTCATCACCGGATCGTCGCGATAGCCGGAGGAGACGATGGCGAGGATCTGCGGATCGACGTACCGCATCTCGGGACGCGCCGCGAGTTCCTCGGCTTCTGCGGGAAAATGGCCGCTGCCTTTGCCGCAATCCCCGCTATTGGCCCGCTTATCTCGGCCACCGAGCTGGCGGACGCGCGATTCGACTTCCTCGTGCGGTCGTTCCTGGCGGGTCTACCCGATCCGCCTGAGGGCAAGTCCCTTGAGGAAGCCGACCGAGTCATTGACGTCCGTGTGCCAGCCGCCGCGAGCCTTGCAGTATCGCCCAGATCGCTGACAAGCCACCACCTTGCCGGCTGAACGTGGAAACGTGTAGGGGTGAGAAGCTTTCGGATGGCAGGTAGATCGTGAAGCTAAGCGCCGAGGCGATGAACGCTGCGCTCAAC
>CALMTT010000047.1 GCA_937872615.1 uncultured Verrucomicrobiaceae bacterium
TCCTTCTTGGTCACCGAGTACTTGCCCGGGGCCTTCTCAAACGCGGTGAGGCAATCCATGCAGCAGAATGCGACCGGACCTTCGGCGGTCTTCACGCGGTAGATGGCACGCGCCTGCTTGCCATCCACGGGGCACATGTCGTTGATGGGCCAGGCGGCGAGCACCGTGGAGGCCATCGCCAGACTGGCGATCAGGGGGGCGAGAAACGATTTCATGATGTTGGAGTGGGTGATGGGTTGAAATGCGCGTCATGCCTCTGAACGCCCGGCAGCCCCTCCGTCATAGCCCATCGCAAATCCGGCCCATGGAAGGCCAAGCAAGGCACAGGGCGGACTCTCTCCAAGTTCCCGCTTGTGCCTTCCCTGCCTTCCGATGTTGAATGCTGAATGTCCGATGCCGACCGCACCCTGTCCTCTCCCGCCCATCGCGAGCACCTGAAGTCGCTCTACCGCGCCACGTTGCTCGATGATGTGATCCCCTTCTGGCTGCGCCACGGGATGGATGCGGAGCACGACGGCATCATCACCTCGCTGGACCGCGACGGCAGCATTCTGGACACGGACAAGAGCATCTGGTTCCAAGGCCGTGCCGCGTGGACCTTTGCCACGCTTTACAACACCGTCGAAAAGAAGCGCGAATGGCTCGCCGCGGCCGGTTCATGCCTTTCCTTCCTCGAAACGCATGGCTACGCCACGAATGGGAAGCTCTTCTTCACCGTCACCCGCGAGGGAAAACCGCTGCGCATGCGCCGCTACGTCTTCAGCGAGGCCTTCGCCGCCATCGCCCATGCCGCGTATGCCAAGGCCACGCATGACGAACGCTATGCGGACATGGCGCGGCGAGACTTTGCCACCTACCTGAAGCATAGCTTTGAGCCCGGCCTCATGCTGCCGAAGGTCGATTCGGAGACGCGGCCCATGATGGGTATCGGAGCGCTCATGATCGGCATCGCCACGGCGCAGGAGCTGAGGCTCAATCTCGGCGATGTGAAGATCAGCGGCCACACCTGCTCGGAGTGGGCTGACCGCTTCATCCTCGAAATCGAGCGCCACTTTTTCAAACCGGACCTCGGTGCCCTGATGGAGGTCGTGGCACCGGACGGCTCCATCCTCGATCATTTTGACGGGCGCACGTTGAACCCTGGCCACGCCCTCGAATGTGCCTGGTTCATCCTGCACGAGGGCCGCTGGCGTTCGGAGAAGAGCTACATCCGGCTCGGCCTGCAAATCCTCGATGCCATGTGGGAACGCGGCTGGGACAAGGAACACGGCGGCATCTTTTACTTCCGCGATGTCTTCAACAAACCAGTGCAGGAATACTGGCACGACATGAAATTCTGGTGGCCGCACAACGAGGCCGTCATCGCCACGCAACTGGCCTGGCACCTCACCGCCGATGCCAAATATGCCCGCTGGCATCAACTCGTGCACGACTGGAGCTTCCAGCACTTCCCCGACCCGCAGCACGGCGAGTGGTTCGGCTACCTGCACCGCGATGGCAGCCCCTCGGTGACCTTAAAAGGCAACATGTGGAAAGGCCCCTTCCACCTGCCGCGGATGCTTTGGTATTGCGGGAAGCTGCTCGAATAGCCCATCAAGCCTTCGCCAGCCACAGGATGCCCGTGGCGGTGACTTGGATGTTCTTTTTCACGGGTGTGAGCTTCACCGTTTCGAGCGTCAAACTAGCCGGATCGTATTGATCGCGGATCTTTTGGGTGTCGTCGGCGAGTTGCTTCTCGAGTTCGGCCATTTCGGCCTGAAGGGCTTCGAGTTCGGTTTCGGCAGCGGCGGCTTCGCGGCGTTCCTTCATCACTCGGGAGGCACTAGTGACCGTGCTGCCCTTGATGAGGCTAGCAGCGGCTCCGAGACCGCTTTTGCGACCGAGCAAGGCTCCAAGGATGCTGCTGCCGACGCTGACGACCGTGCTCATCGTGGCGCTGCTGGCCTGTGCTTTCTGCGTTTCGACCTTGGCGCTGGCTTTCACGGCCTTGTCTTCGAGCGATTTGGTCGCTTTGGCGGCTTTCGCGCGGAGTTCCTCGATGGCGGCATCGCGTTGCTCGCGTGCGGTTTGGGTGACGCGGGCTTTGAACTCGTCCTGCTTCTCACCGGGATTCGAGTAAGCCTCCAAAAGCGGGCTGAAATAAACCTCGAGGCTGTGATTCGCGTAAACCCAGTCGGCGAAGTCCTTCTTGATGCTCGTGTAGGTGCTCGATTTCAGCGCGGGGCCGGGCAGATCAGCGTAGGCGGCGTTTTCTTTGGGATCGCTGTCGTATTTGGAGAGGTCGTCGTTCTCCGGGATGTCCACGAACTTGTCCCAGAGCACTTTTTGCTTCTCGATGTCGATCACGTTGACCTTGGTGATGACGCTCTTGCCGCTGATCTTGCGTTTCGCATCGTCAAAGACCACCACGGCGCTGCGCACGATAGTAGGCGTGTAGGTGAGGCTCTCGCCGTCTTCGTCGCTGGGTTGGAAAAGCTCGGTGGTGTCCTCGGGGAGCTTCGGACGCGTGGTGTTGCGATCGGCGGCGGAAGTGCTCGCCCCGGGAGGTGCAAAGCCATCGTCCTCGACTGCCGCTTTTTCCTCCTTCGCAGGGCGGATCGGGTCCATGAGGGCTTTGATCTGATTGCGAGCGAGCGGGCCGCTCAGGTAGCTCAAAATCCAGCGCACATGGAAAACGACGGGCGCATCTTCATGCACGTTGTTCATGAGGAAGACGCGAGCACCGAGCCCCGCGAGCGTCTGCTCCATGAGTCCACGGTCAAATTTGCCACCGGCGGTGTTCGCGGCGCCTTCGAGGCCATCGAGCACGCGCATCTTATCACGCTCCGTCTGCAAACGACCGAGCCACCAGGTGCCGATGTTCGCCAGCGCCTTGTAATCGAGGTCGGCGGGGTTTTGCGTGGCCAGAAGAATGCCGAGACCGAAAGCACGCGCCTGCTTGAGCAGGATCATCATCGGCTTTTTCGACGGAGGCATGGCCGTGGGCGGCAGGTAGCCGAAGATCTCGTCCATGTAGAAAATGGCACGGAGCGAGGTGGTGCCCTGCTGCGTGCGCATCCAGCCGAGGAGTTGATTCAAGAGCAGCGAGACGAAGAACATGCGCTCCGTGTCGCTCAGATGCGCGATGCAGAAGATGGTGACGCGTGGCTTCCCTTCCTTCGTGTAATACATGCGCTGAATGTCCAGCGGCTCGCCCTCCAGCCAGGTGCTGAAGCCGGGCGAGGCGAGCAAGTTGTTCAGCTTCATCGCCAGCGGAGCGCGTTTCGCCTCCGGGAAGAATGATTCGAGATCGACGACGCCGATTTTGCGGATCGGCGGCTGCTGGATGTGCCGCACGAGGTTTTCGAGCGTGAGGTTCTGACCTTTTTTCCAGCAATGCGCGACGATATTGCTCAGCAAGATGTGCTCAGGCGATTGCACCGGGTCCGCCTCGATGCCCATGAGGCCAAGCATGGATGAAACCGTGCTCTCAATGCGATCCGCGAGCGCTTCCGCATCGTCCATGACCTCCGCAGGCGGGCAATTGAGCGAGCTCAAAATGGAAACGGGCAGGCCTGCATTGCTTCCCGGCGTGTAGATCGCCATATCGACGGTCTCGCGCAGCTTTTTGATGCGATCGGCACTTTGCCCCCAATCACCGAGGCCCTTTTGCCATGTCGCAGCCTGTGAGGCGGCGTAATCATCCGGCGACTGCCCTTTGCGCCGTGCTTCATCCTCATTGATCCACGGGCGAAACTCCTTCGCGTCGAGATTTGGGAAGGTGAGCAGGGCATTGCCGATGTCGCCCTTCGGATCAATCGCGATGACCGGCACGCCGTCGATGGCGGCTTCTTCGAGCAAGGCCAGGCAGAGGCCCGTCTTGCCGCTGCCGGTCATGCCGAGCACCACGCCGTGCGTGACGAGGTCCTTCGAATCGTAGAGCACGAGGTCGTCTTTGATGGCCTTGGCATTGAGGTCGTATTCGCGGCCGAGGTAGAAGCTGCCGAGCTTTTCGTATTGATCAGGTGAGATGGGCATGGCTGTTGGAAAAAGGTCGCCGCAGGATGGCGGAGGGAGCGTGAAATGGGAATTGGAAAAATGACCAAGGCAGCTTTCTGGTTTTCCACGCCGCCGTTTGCGGCATGGTGCAGGCACTTCATCGCGAGCCATGTCCGAAACACCCGTTCCCGCCCCTGCTGCCGCCGAATCTCCGAGACGTGGAGGAGGCTGTGTGAAGTGGGGATGCCTCTCGCTGATCGTTTTCATGCTCGCGGGCAGCATGGTGGTCTCGAGGCTGGTGGACCGCGGATTCGATTTTGCGCGTTTCGGGCTGCATTGGCTGGCGGAACTGCCGGGAAAGCTCAGTCATCAGCACATCACGGAGACATTTCGCCAAGAAGTCACGCGAGTGCTTTCGACCGATGGCGATGTGCTGGAACTGGCCACGATGGAGACCAGCGAGACGGTGACGAAGGCAGACTCGCTCAGCGTTTTCAATGACCTCGTCTATCTCGGCACCACCGAAAGCGAGATCCGCGTGCCGGTGGTGTATCGCTTTCATTTGAAGCTCTCCGACAACTGGCGGCTCAGCGTCAAAGACGGTCGCTGCATCGTCATCGAAATGAACCCGCGCGTCTCGCG
>CALMTT010000048.1 GCA_937872615.1 uncultured Verrucomicrobiaceae bacterium
CGATCAGGGCCGCCTGCTCCAGTACGCGCCGCCGGCCGAACTCGTGACCGACCCCGCCGACGAGTTCGTCGCCGACTTCGTGGGCTCCACGACCAGCCTGCGCCGGCTGGCCGTGACCACCATCGACCCACGCCACCTCGAGCCGCTCGACGGCGTCAGCACCGGCGACCTCGCGGGGACCGTCGAGGCCGACGCCACGCTGGAGGAGGCCCTCGCGGCCCTCTTGCGCGCCGACCGCAACATGGTCGGCGTGCGCCGGGGCCCCGAGTTCCTCGGCGTCCTCACCCCCAACGGCATCCACCACGCCCTGCGGGAGTCGCTCCGGGACGCGTGAGCCGGGGGTCAGGCGTGGCGGCGGAAGCCCTCCACGCCGACGTTCTGCCAGGCGTCGAGCTGGTCGGCGTAGTGCGGGTCGTAGGCGTGGCCGCTGGCGCCGGTGAGGTGGACCCACGTCGAGGCGTCGAGGTCGGACAGGTCGAGGACCATGCGCATCGACGGCACCCAGTCGACGACGTAGCCGTTCTTGGGCGTCCACCCCGTCGCGTCGACGATCGACTCGCCGCCCGACGTCTCGACCGGGCCGCGGTTGAAGATGCGCTCGATCAGCGAGATGCCCGACTGCCCGAACGACTGGTTCTGCACCAGCAGCGTGTGCAGCGCACCCCACCGCCAGGCCTTCGGGTCGCTGCCCTGCAGGCCGGAGAGCTCGGTGGTCGCCTCGTCGAGCGCGCGCACGACGTCGTCGTCGCGGGTCTCGACCTGCGGGGTGCGCTTGTCGTCCCACCACGGGTCGTCGGGGGTCGCCCAGAGGTTGCGCACCACGGTGAACCAGCGGTCGCTGCCGCTGGGGAGGTAGTCGTCGGGCAGCTCGTCGCCGAACGTGTCGAGCAGCAGGTTCTTCCAGAAGACGTTGAAGTACGCCGCGGCCGCGGAGTCCCTCGGCTGCGTGAAGTCCCAGGTCTTCAGCAGCGCGAGGGCGTCGAGGCCCAAAATCTCCGCCAGCGGCACGTTCTGGCCTTTTTTCCGCGGCGGTGTGTGCGGCAACGTGAGGGCGAAAACGCCAAACACCATCGAGATGCCACCCGCGAGGTAGTATTGCAGCGGCGATTGCTCGCCTTTGACGAGGCTGAGCACCACGCCGCCCGCGATCCAGCCGACAGCGGAAAAGATCTTCACGAAGGGAAAATCCTTCTTCGCATCGGCGAGGTGCGTCATGGAGACGGAATTGCCCAGTGCCAGTGTCGGCGCGTAAAGCGTGCAGTAGAGAATGAGCATCGGATAAAACGCCCCGAAGGTCTTGAACTGCGGCAGGCAAAGCATCACCAGCCCGCCGACGACGCCGAGCACAGCGATGATCTTCTCCGACGCAAAGTAGCGATCCGCGATGAGCCCGACGATGAAGGGTGAGAGGATCGCGCCCCAAGCAAACGCGCCATACGCCAGCCCGATCTGCTGCCCGCTGAAGCTCAGCGTGCCCAAGTAGGCCCCGAGAGTCATGTACCAGGTGCTCCAGATGAAATACTGGAGAAACATGAAGAGCGAGAGCTTGGTCTTGAGCGCGGTTTGCATGGTGTGAGGCCCAAACCTACGCCGACGGGACGGGAAGCTGTCGTTTTCCTTTTGAGATGGCTTTGCATGCCATCGCTATCGTCCGGAGACATCTCAGAGCACCGTCATCAGCTCCCTTGGCGAGACGATCTGAAAGCGGTGGCCACTGCGGCGGGCGGTTTCGAAGTGATGGTCGTCTGTGACGAGGTAATCTGCCGAGGCGGCGATGGCACAGTCCGTGAACTTGTTGTCATCCACATCGTGCGAGACGAGATGGAAACGGAAGGTTGGATCGACGCGGAGGACATTGCCTGAGATGAGAAACAACTTCTCCAAAATCGTCCAGCGGGAGGCTCCGGCACGCTCAGTGATGACTTCCTCATATTCGAGCATGATCTCCGCGCTCATGGCGAGGGTGAACCGCTGGTTTAGCCATGCCTGAAGGATGGGATGATACTCGTGTCCGGCGGCCCGGGCCTGTAGCAGAACATTGGTATCCAGCACGACGATCATGCCGCGTAAGGATGACGGCTGCGGTGCGCCCGGATCGCCTGCTCGACGAGCGCCGGATCATGTTTTCCTGCTTCACGATCGATTTCGGCCTCGTCCGCCATTTGTGCGAACAACCATCGGCGCTCAAACTCCAGCAGCAGATCATGCACCGCGCCGATGGCAGCGTCGCTGATGGCATCGAGTTTTTGATGCAGAAGGGGACGCAGTTCGCGGGGATCGCTTGGTGTGGACTGGAAAGCGCTCATGTGGCAAAAATGCCTCAGGTAGGTTTTTTGGCAAGAGAGCTGTTTTTGCCCAGATGTGCGCAAAAAAGCCCGGAACGTTAAACTCCGGGCTTCGTGGGAATCGAGCGGGCCAGCGTGAATTAATTCGCGTCGAGGCAGACGCCTTCTTTGTCTCAAGCGCCCGACAAGGCGTCCGTTTCCGGCCATTCAATGGCCTGTCCGGTATTTGCTGTCCAGAGGCAGGGCAGTTCGTGGTGATCCAGCAGCCAGGACAAGACAAAGAATCCGAAGTCGCGGCTCATGTGGAGTTCTGGCCGGAAGGGGCCGAGATCAATTCCACAGCATGGGCAGTGCATTTCGATCCGGGTGGTATCCGTTTCAGGCATACAAGCGGCTTCAGGACATGCGCCATATCGGTAGGTCATCGAATTCATGGCTTCGGGCATGACAAAAAACACACTGCGCTTTTCGTCGAACTGGAGACCAAAACTCTCGCCCTCCCATCGCTGGAGAAACACATCACCCTTGTCTTGCTGCATGATGAGATGGAGGCGCTGGGAGGCCGGCGTGTCGAAACTGCCCGGCAGTCCCAAACCACTCCCGCAGTCGATCCAGGGATCGCCATTTCGCAGGGTCAAAAACAACTCACGCGGCAGGCGGGCTTCGAGGGACAAATCGCCTTCCATCGGTTCGCCGTCCTTGCCTTGGCTCCAAGCATGGCAGGATGCGGTTCCGAGCCAAATCCACGAGCCGGATTCGACTTCTGCTGCAACCAGCCACCCCTGAGGCGGCCATCTTTTGGTTCCGGCCATCAGCTTTTTCCACCAGGGCTGCGCATCCCAAATCGGCCGGTGGAGCTTCGCTTGAACACGATCAGGTGATTGAACGAAGCCATGGATCGACACGAGGGCGAGCCATCCATTGGCGGTTTCCAGCACGCGATCAGCCTGAATCGCTGCCACGTCAGTGCCCAGCGTGTTGGCGAGTTCATTTGTCGAAAGGCGCGAATGCAGTGGAAACATGTGAACCTGGATTGGCCGCTGATTTGGCAACAAAAAGCCCGGAGCGTCAAACTCCGGGCTTCGTGGGGATCGAGTTGGTCAGGGTGAATCAGTTCAGATCGAGGCAGACGCCTTCTTTGGTGCTGCGGGCGTAGATCTTGCCGCCGGCGAGGACGGGGTAGCTCCAGACTTTGCCTTCGAGCACGTCTTTGCGGGCGACTTCGCTGTATTTCTCGGGATTGGCGGCTGCGACGACGACTTCGCCTTTGTCGCTGGTGGCGACGACTTTGTCACCGACGAGGATGACCTGGCCGGGGCCGAAGCCGCCTTCCTTCCACATGTCCTTGCCGGTGCGGATGTCCACGCAGGCGAGGGGGCCAGCACCGTATTCCTTGAAGCTGAACATGCCGTAGAGATAGCCGTCCTTCACGACGGGCGTGCTCCAGTGGTTGAAGCATTCGTTTTCACGACGCCAGATCTGCTCGGCGGAGAGTTTGCTGCCTTTTTTGCTGAGCTTGAAGGCTCCGGCGCCGACGCCGTAACCGGCGGAGCAATACACGATGTCTTCAAACACGACCGGGGAGGCGGCGGTGCTCACTTTGTAGGGGAACTCGGCACGCCAGAGCACATCGCCTTTCTTCGGCTCGATACCGACGAGGCCGGTCTGGGTGAAAAAAATGGCCTGATGCACGCCGAGAATGTCCGCGAGGATCGGGGTGGCGTGGGTCATCTTGTCGTCCTCGCCCTTCCAGAGGACTTTGCCGGTGTTTTTATTCAAACCGATGAGCGCCTGGCCTTTGCCGCCGCCGGCGAGCATGAGCACATCGCCATCGATGAGCGGGGAGGCGGCGTTCTGCCACTTGATCATCTCGCCGCTGTTTTCCTTCATCACATCGTGATCCCAGGCCTTCTCGCCGGTGGCGGCGTCGAAGGCGAAGACGTGCAGGAGGCTGTCGATGACATAAACTTTGTCGCCATCGATCACAGGCGTGCTGCGGGAGCCGTCGCCGCCTTTGTTGTCGCCCGCGCCAGCGTCGCCGCCGCCGTCATACTTCGGGATGACGCTGAGAGGCTTGCTCCAGACTTCCTTGCCGCTGGCGGCATCGTAGCAGGCGAGCATTTCGCCGGTGTTGCCATCGGTTTCGCCGGTGACGATCGTGTAGGCCTTGCCACCTGCGACGGCGAAGCTGCTGAAGCCGAGGTTCGTGGGCGATTTCCAGACTTCTTTGAGGCTCCATTTGGCGCCAGCGAGGGCGGGGACGGCTCCATTGCCCGCGGGGCCGCGGAACTTGGCCCAGTCGGTGGAATCAGCGGAGAAAGCGGCGGTGGCAAAGGCCAGGCCGAGCGCGGTGGTGAGGTGGGTGCGTGTCATGATGTGGATGAGAAAACGGGAACGCGGGGCGTGATGGGCTCTTTCCGGCCGCAGAATGATCCGTCGGGCTCGGACTGATCGGTCCAATCAGACAGATGTATCGGATGAAATTCACTCCACCGGCCGACGCGAGCGCGGTTCACGCGTCACGGTATCGCCGGAGCCAGCGCTGGTGACGAAGGGACCATCGGCCATCGGGGCGGTCTTGGTGAAGCCGACATCGGGCATGTCGCTGGGCTTGCCTTCGAGCGGGAAATCCTTTCGCAGGGGGAAGAAGGGATAACCTTCCCACATCAGGATGCGGCGCAGGTCCGGGTGGCCGCTGAACTGGATGCCCATCATGTCGTAAACCTCGCGCTCGTGCCAATTGGCGGTCGGCCAGATGTCGCTGACGGTGGGGACTTCCACGTCCTCGGCCACAGCGGCCCGCACACGGAGGTGCTGGTGGTGTCCGTAGCCGTAAAGCTCATACACCATCTCAAAACGCGGCTCTTTGCCCATGTAATCGAGGCTGGAGACATCGACGAGGTAATCGAAGGCCAGCTCGTCGCGGCAGTATTTCAGAAGCGGCTTCGCACTTTCGAGCGTGACAACGAGCGTCTGCTCGCCGCGGAATTCCTTCGTTTCGAGCACGGCGGAGCCGAATTTCTGTTTCAAGGCTTCAACCATCTGGGCGGCGTTCATGGCGTCGAAAAATTAAGCGGTGAGTTCAGCGATGAGCTCCTTCTTCTGCTCCACAAAGGAATGCTCGGTCTCGATCTTATGCTGGAGGCGCATGAGGCCTTCGAGCAGCGCCTCGGGGCGCGGAGGGCAGCCGGAGATGTAAACGTCCACCGGGATGATTTGATCCACGCCTTGGAGCACGGCGTAGCTGCGATACATGCCGCCGCTGCTGGCGCAGGCACCCATGGCTATGCACCACTTCGGCTCCGGCATCTGGTCCCAGATTCGCTTCACGGCGAGGGCCATTTTGTAGGTCACCGTGCCGGCCACGATCATGACATCAGCCTGGCGAGGAGAAAAACGCATCACCTCCATGCCGAAGCGGCTCAAATCGTAGCGGCTGCACGCAGCGGCCATCATTTCGATGGCGCAGCAGGCGAGGCCCATCGGCATCGGCCACATGGAGTTCTTGCGCATCCAGTTGATGGCGGCGTCGAGCTTGGTGAAGATGACATTGCCTTCGATCTTCGAATCGTAGGCGGCGAGCGTGTTTTCGGCAGGGGCGACCATGGCAGCGTTCGGGGGGGAAATTGGTGAACGCGAGAACTACGCCCCCCGCCGGGGAGCGGCAATCAGATTGTGAATCTTTTCACAAGCTCTGGAGGTCGGTTTTCGAGTCCTGCGGGCACAAAAAAGCCGCGCAGGGTCGCTGCGCGGCTTCGATGCAGAAAAGTTGCCTTGTTCCTGCGGAACAAGAGCGCCCGGTTCCACAGGAACCGGGCAACTTGGGATTACTTCGCGGCCTTCTTGAGGGCTTCGGCCTTGTTGGTGAGCTCCCAGGTGATGTCCTGGTCGTCGATCTTGCCGAAGTGACCGTAGTTGGTGGTCTTCGAGTAGATCGGGCGAAGGAGGTTGAGCTGCTTGACGATGTCGGCAGGCTTGAAGGAGAACACTTTGAGGACGGCGGCGAGGATCTTGTCGTCGCTGATGGTGCCGGTGCCGAAGGTGTCGATGTGCACGCTGACGGGCAGCGGGTGACCGATGGCGTAGGCGAACTGCACTTCGCACTTCTCAGCGAGGCCGGCGGCGACGACGTTCTTGGCGACCCAGCGGCCCATGTAGGCGGCGCTGCGGTCCACTTTGGACGGATCTTTGCCGGAGAAGGCACCACCGCCGTGACGGCCCATGCCGCCGTAGCTATCAACGATGATTTTACGACCGGTGAGGCCGCTGTCGCCCTGCGGGCCGCCGACGACGAATTTGCCGGTCGGGTTGATGAGATACTCGGTGTCTTTCGTGAGCATGTTCTTCGGTAGGACCTTCTTGATGACCTGCTCGATGCAGAACTTCTCGATCTCGGCGTGGCTCACGTCAGCCGCGTGCTGCGTGGAGATGACGACGTTCACGATGCGGGTGGGCTTGCCATCGACGTATTCGACGGAGACCTGGGACTTGGCGTCCGGGCGCAGCCACTTGGCGAGCTTGCCAGCCTTGCGGATGCGGGTCAGCTCACGGCCGAGGCGGTGGGCGAACATGATCGGCGCGGGCATGAGCTCGGGCGTTTCATTGCAGGCATAACCAAACATGATGCCCTGGTCGCCAGCGCCCTGTTCAGCGTGCTTTTTGCCTTCGGCTTCCGCGGCGTCCACACCTTGAGCGATGTCGGGGCTCTGGATGGTGAGGTAGTTGTTGATGAAGATCTGGTCGGCGTGGAAAACGTCGTCCACGTTGGTGTAGCCGATGCCGCGGACGGCTTCACGGATGATCTGGCCGACGTTGATGACTTCGTCGATGGGCTTGGTGGTGCCGAGCTTCTTGTTCTGGAGCTTCGGGATGGTGATCTCACCACCGACGACGACGACATTGCTCTTCACGAAGGTTTCGCAGGCGACGCGGCTCTTGGAGTCGATCTTGAGGCAGGCGTCGAGGATGGCGTCAGAAATGGTATCGGCAACTTTGTCAGGATGGCCTTCGCCGACGGACTCGGACGAGAAGATATAAGAGCGGGACATGGAGGTGGTCGTTTGGGTTATATATGGACGAATCATGATTTGTTGATGCGTCCAAGAGAGGCGGAGAGTAATCCCCAAACCGGGGGCGTCAACCGGGCTTTTGGGTGGAGGGCTACCCCCGGCCCCCCGATCAACTTACCCTCGCAAAACGCCCGTTTTCATCGTTTGGCTACTTCCTCATGCGCCGCCTACTTTTTGCTCTCCTCGCCCTCGGCACTCCACTTCTCGCCGAGAAGCCCAAAATCCTTTTCGACACCGACATCACCGGCGATGTGGATGACGTGCTGGCGCTCGCGATGTGCCACACGCTGGCGGATCGTGGGGCTTGTGAGTTGCTCGGCGTGACGGTTTCGAAGAACAATCCGCTGACGGCGAGCTTCGTCGATGCTCAAAACACCTTCCACGGCCGCCCGGACCTGCCGGTGGGCGTCACGCGGGATGCAAAGGCGCAGCAGCGTGAGAGCAAATACCTCAAGCTGGCCGATTCGCCCGACTACCCGCACGATTTGAAGCGCAACGAGGACGCAAAGGACGCTGTTGAGCTCATTCGCGAGCTTTTGAACGCGCAGCCGGATCACAGCGTGACGATCATCAGCGTCGGCATCGCGTCGAACATGGCGAATCTGCTCCAATCGCCTGGCGGAGTCGATTTGGTGAAGCGGAAGGTCAAAGCGCTATCGATCATGGCCGGCGCGTTCGCGTTTTGTAACCGCACGAACTACCACCTCGAAGCAAACGTCATCAACGGCATCGGCTACATGCAGACGGTGGCCGATCAGTGGCCCGAGGAGGTGCCCATCGTGTGGAGCGGCTATGAAATCGGCGAGGCGCTGCCGTTTCCGCGTGTCGTGATCCAGCGCGATCTCGGCTACCTGCCGCATCACCTCGTCAAAGAGGCCTATCTGCTCCACAGCGGCCCGGAACACGACCGCCCGTGCTGGGACGAGAGCAGCGTGCTGTGGGCGGTGTATCCCGAGCGTGGCTTTTTCGGCCTTTCGGAGCCTGGATGCGTGAAAGTGCTCGATGATGGCTTCACGCGCTTTGTGCCGGTCAAAAATGGCAAAGGCAGCCAGCGTGATCGTTTTCTCACGATGAGCTCGGTGCAGCAAAGTCGCGCCTTGGAAGCGATTGTGCATCTGACGATCCAGCCGCCGCCGGTGAAGTGAGCCTCACTTGGTGGAGGCCTTGTGGAGGCACGACGGATCAGCGGAGGTGGGCAGGGTTTTGATCCAGTCGATCAACTTCGGCTTCATGCGTGCGACGATGTCGGGATGGGTGGCGCTGGCGTCTGTTTGCTCTGCGCGATCTTGGGTGAGGTTGTGGAGCGCGATGCGCTGGCCGGACTCGTCCATGAGAAGTTTCCAATCGCCCTCGCGCATGGCCCAGGCGGGCCAGGTGTCGTCCTGTTTGCCGATGTGATAGTGTTTCCAGAAGAGCGGTTTGGTGCGTCGCACGCGTTTGCCGTGGAAGGCATCGATCAGGTTCTCGCCATCGCTGGCGGCCTCGGCGGGGAGTTCGATACCGGCTGCGGCGCAGAGTGTGGGCAGGAGATCGACGGCGGAAAAGACGGTCGTGTCGTTCTTCGTGCCCGCAGGGATGTGACCGGGCCAGCGAACGATGAACGGGGTGCGCACGCCGCCTTCGTAGAGGTTGCCTTTGCGGCCTCGCAAGCCGCCAGCCGAGCCGACGCTGTGGAAGACGTCGAAGCCCTTCTGCATATCGCCATCTTCCGGCCGCGGTGCGCGGTCGCCATCGGTCACGGGTGTGCCTGCGGGGCCGTTGTCGCTGGAGAAAATCACCAGTGTGTTTTTAGTAAGATTCAGTCGGTCAAGGGCTTGTATCACTTGGCCTACGCTCCAGTCCAATTGCAGGATGACATCACCGCGCGGGCCCATACCGCTTTTTCCCACAAACCGTTGATTCGGAACGCGTGGCACGTGAATATCTTGGGTAGAAAAATACAGAAAAAAAGGTTCTGCTTGGTGCTTTTCAATAAACGAAACCGCTTTTTCGGTAAAAATATCAGCCATATCTTCATCTTTCCAACGTGCTGATTTTCCGCCCGTCTTGTAGCCAATGCGCCCGATACCATTGATAATCGTAAAATCGTGGCCGTGCGAGTGCTTCATTTTCAGCAGTTCGGGGTTGGCACGGCCCGTGGGTTCGTTGCCAATCGGCTCTTTAAAACTCACTTTAATTGGGTCAGTAGGGTCAAGATTAACTACTCGGCGGTTTTCTACATATACACAGGGTACACGGTCGCCCGTAGCGGCCATGATAAACGACTCATCAAAACCAATATCCAACGGGCTTGGCTTGATTTCTCCATTCCAGTCGGGACCTCCTTGGGGACCCAATCCCAAATGCCATTTGCCAACAACCCCTGTTTTGTATCCCGCTTTTTGAAAGACCAATGGTAATGTACTCCTACCAGGCAGAATCAAAGCTGCCGCGTCGCCCGTAGCTACACCTGTGCCAGGTTTACGCCAAGCGTATTCCCCTGTCAGCATGGAGTATCGCGAAGGCGTACAGGTAGCAGAAGTGGTGTGGGCATTGGTAAAGCGTAATCCTGCTTTTGCCAATTTATCCATATTCGGAGTAGCTACTTTTTTAGCTCCATAGCAGCCCACATCTCCATAACCCAGATCGTCAGCATAAATGATGATGACGTTGGGACGGGTGGTTTGGCTAAAAACAGAATTTGTAAAGAATGCCAGTACAAAAGAGATACAAAAAAGTTTATTCATGATTTGGAAATGGTTAAAGGGGAACAAAAATAGCGAAATTTCCTTGCCTATGGTCAAACTTCATCCTAAAAACCGCCTTGGTCGGCCTCATTTTAAGCCGTTCTTATACTCGATTCTACCTCAAAATAAATTCTTCTCTACCTTTACACCATCTTTACGAGGGTTTTTATAACTTTCCGTTTCGTAGAACACAGTTCTTAACTTAATTACACCTAAAACTTTTTTACAACAGTGGCAGAAGAACCTCAAAAAAATAAAATGGGCGGCTGGCTACGCGATTTGGCGGGCGTTTTTGTGGTCATGGAAGACCAAAAGGAGGAAGAAAAACCTTCTAAGCCCACCCCTCCACCGTCTTCCCCTACTCCTTCATTCGCAGGTAAAAATTCCACAACGGCTATTAATGCTCCTGTTTTTACTCCACCTGCTTCCAACGATTTTGTGGAAGACTTACGAAGCCGCTTTCGGAAGATATTGGAGGAAAAAAATCAACCTGGGTTTGACTTTTACGAATTTTCGCTGATGCTTCTTCGTACAAGTTCGAATCCTTCGATAGAGCACTTCAAAACGGCTTACGAAGGTGCTAAACTCTTGAACCCCAATTGCAATCAGCAGTTTTTGTTGGATTCGGCTAATTTTTATAAAAGCGAGTTACAGAAAGCTTTTGAAGCCACGGTGAGCGCTGGCGAACAAAAGAAAACGGCTTTAAATGCAGAAAAAGAGAAAGAGCAAAAGCAGCTAAACAATGAAGCCGCTAACCTGGAACAGCAAATCACCAAATTGAAGCAGGAGATTGCCAATTTAGAAAAAATGCAAGCCGAAAAAATAGCAGCACTGAATGGCATTGACAGCAAATTTACAGATAAGCTTGTCGAAATTGAGCAAAAAATTCAGGCTACTGTCACAGCAAAAGATGGCGTAGCCAACGAAATGGCTCTGATTGAAAATGGTATCAAACAGTATATTTCTGCTTAAACAACCCTAAGTAATCTCTTTCCTAAAAATTAACCTTAACTATTAAAACAAATGAAATTAACAGGTGCAGGAAAAATCGCCATCATCTTACTGTTAGCAGTAGGAGCAGGTGCTTTGTATTATTACTTTGGCCCTGAACTGAAAATTGCCGAATCGAAAAATGTTTCGACTATTGAAGTTCAAAATGATAATGTAAACGTCACTACTACGTCACCTAAAATGGACTTGCCGTCTGAAAGTGTATCAACTGCAAGTAAACCACTAGTTAACATTTCGGGCTATGCGTGGAATGCACAGTCGGGAATCATTGCTGCCAACGGTGGTCCTAAAACGACTCAAGGCTCACTGATGGAAAAAAATGGGATAAATCTCTCGCTTACGCGCCAGGACTGGCTTTCTGAGCTACGCAACAATCAGATGAAATTTATTGAATCATTTGACACTGGAAAAGACTTTCCCTCTGAGGGCAGTGCGGGAATTATGATTATGGGAGACGGTGCGCCATTCTACATTTCTTCTACTCAACAGGCCTTGGACGAGAAATACGGCAAAGGAAAATACAACCTAAAAATTGTAGGTGCGCTGGGAAAATCGGTAGGAGAAGATAAACTCATTGGGCCTGTGGCTTGGAAGCTCAATCCGCAGTCAGCCAAAGGTGCTTATATAGCAACGGTGATTGGCGACGGCGACTGGGTAATCGCAGTCAACTGGGCTGCTATCAATGGTATCAAGGTCAACCCAGATCCTAATACGTATGACCCTGATGCGCTCAATTTTAAAGCGGCAAAAAATGATGACTTTGTGGAAGCAGCCAAAGAGTTTATTACGTCACAAAAACAAGGTTTGGAATACGAATTGAAAGTAGTGAAAAACGGCAAACCGACAGGCGAAACCATCAAGAAAAAAATTGACGGTTGTTCCACTTGGACGCCAGCTGACAAAATGATTTTTGACGAACTTTCGGGCGTAACAGACATTATTTCGACCAAAGAATTTAATAATCAGATGCCTTGCGTACTCATCATGACAGATGAATGGTGCAAGAAACATCCCGAAGTAGTGACAGGAATCCTGAAAGCCTCCTTGGAAGCTGGCAACCAAATCAAACAATACGACGAATGGGGCAAGTTTGCTTCTGGGGCTGTGGCAAAAACTTTTGCCTCCGAAACACCTGAGTTCTGGTACAAAATGTTTAAAGGGTATTCGGAAACAAAAAATGGTTTACCCATCAATGTGGGTGGCTCACAAGTGATGAATTTGGCCGATAACAAAATGTACTTTGGACT
>CALMTT010000049.1 GCA_937872615.1 uncultured Verrucomicrobiaceae bacterium
CCATCGGGCGCGTGGCACGCTCCTCGATCTCCTTCGCGGTCGAGCCGGGCATGGCGACCATGACATCAATCATCGGCACCTTGATCTGCGGCTCCTCCTCACGCGGCAGCAGCACCACTGCCGCCGCGCCGAGCAAAACGGACGCGATGACCACCAGCGGCGTCAGTTTCGAATCGATGAACGCCGCCGCGATGCGGCCCGCAATGCCGAGGGAATGGTTTTGCGCTTCGCTCATGGCTGCACGGTCACGGGTTGGCCGTCGGCGAGACGCGCGATGTCGCTCACGATGACCTGTTCACCTTCCTCGATGCCGGAAAGCACCTCGACACGGCCGTCGAGCACCTTGCCAGTCTTCACGAGCCGCAGCGCGGCTTTTCCATCCTTTGCCACAAACACGATCTCCATCTGCCCACGCTTCAAAACGGCGCTTTGCGGCACCAGCAGCAGCTTCGTCTCCGCCACCGGCACGGACACGCGACCAAACTGCCCCGTGCGCAGGCCTTCCATCGCCGGAAGATCGAGCTTCACCAAAAACGTGCGGCTCACCGGATCAGCGACAGGCGAGATTTCGCTCACCGTGCCCTCGATGACCTTCGCGAGACGCACCGGCATTTTTTCGCCGAGCTTCACGCGATCCAAAATCGCCTCCGGCAGATCGGCTTCAAAGCGCAGCGACGTCGGCGCTTCGATTTCTAGCAGCGGCTTGCCCGGCATGGCGAGGTCGCCCACGTCGGCGAGCTTGCGTGTGACCACGCCATCGAAGGGCGCGGTGACTTTGGCATAGCCGAGCATCGTTTCAGCCTCGCTGACGGCTCCGGTGCCGATTTTCACGCGAGCATCCGCCGCATCGAATTCCTGCCGCGTGGTCGCATTGCTGGCGATGAGCTGCTTTTGCCGATCAAAGTCGCGTTTCGCCTGATCGAGCATCGCACGGGCCTGATCGACCTTCGCCTGGATCTCCTGCACATCGAGTCTCGCGAGCAAATCGCCCGCCTTCACCATCGCACCCGGCGTGGCGGTGTAGTCGAGCACTCGACCGCTGACCTTCGCCTCGACCATGGCTCGCTTTTTGGAACGCACCGTGCCCACGACCTCCTCCACCGCCGTGTGGGGGCTCCATTTCGCCGCCTCCGCCTTCACGGTCACATTGGGCAAGGCAGGAACTGGAGCGGGGGTTTGCTCATGCCGACCGCAAGCGGCCAGCACGAGGACGGGAAGGAGGAGTGAGAAGCGTTTCATGGTCTGGAGAAAGTGATGCGGGCACTCTTGCCCGCCGATTACGCCTTGCAGACAGGAGTGCCTGCATCACAACCGACGCCGAGTTTTTTGAGCACCGTCTCCGCCGGACAAAAGCCCGTGAAAGCGGATTGCAACAGGTTCGCGCCGACAAAGGCGGTGAGCCACAGCCAGTTCGGACTCACATAATGAGCGAGCGCGAGGCTGGCGAGGATCATGGTGCCCGCGAGGGCGCGGATGGCGTTTTCGAGTTTCATGGTTTTGGGGTGGTGGAGTTCGTTGGGGCAGTCTGGGCCTCCTCCGGGCTCTTCGGCAACATCACACAGGCCGGACAGCCCTGCCGGTTCATCTGCAAACCCACCAGCAGCGCCGCCAGCGCGGCGATGAGGATGAAGAGTCGGTTCGGAGTCATGGCGATGGGGAAAAATCAGCGGGTGACGCTGCCGTGTTTTTTGTCGTGCTCGCTCCAGCCCTGCGCGGCGAAGGCGGAGACGACTTTGGCGTGGTTTTGCGCGATCTTGATCGCTGCGGCATTGCGACCCGTGACGGTCATGCGCACACCTTTGGCGGTCGAAGTGAACTGGTGATCCATCTCGGCGTAGTGGTCGCAGTATTCGGCGAAGGCCGGGTCCCAGCGTCTCACGCTCAGGCCGGAGCCAAGGCGTTCCTGCATCTGCTTCACATGCTTCTGAAGCGCCGCGACGACCTTGGGATCATCGCTCTCGGTCGTCGCTGTGTAGCCGGTGGCGGTGAGTTTCAGCTCACGATGAATCTTGGCATGATGATCAAACAGCGTGTGGATCTGCTCGCGTGCCTCCGCCGGCATGCCCGGGCCGCCGCGCTGCTGGGCGCAGGAGGTGGCTGAAAACGCCAGTAGCAGGATGGAAACTGCCTGCAGGCAGGAGTTGGGAGAAGAAAGTGTTTTCATGGCGATGCGTTATTCAACTGTATGAGTCTATACGCATATAGTGAGGCCGGGCAAATGGTTTTTGGTGCGTGGGCGTTCGTGCCGACTTAACACGGAGGTCATGGTGGCGAGCGGGAGCTTCAAAAGCCCCCATCATTGGGGTTATCCGATTACGACTGAGTTTTTGAGCCAGATGAAGCTCCACTGGTTTGGGGAGAGTTAGGCCGTGATTAAAACGTGCCAGCTACAGTCAGGCGAAGCAAAGTAGCCATCTCGCTCCGCGAGATGAGCAAAAGACTTTCGCAAGCATGGCGGATTCCGATAACTCGCAAACTGGATGGCTTTGAGAAGCGCCAAGCTCATCTCGACGGAGCGAGATGGCTACCGTGCTGGCGCATCATTCGGGCTCCCCAGGTCGGTTTTGAGACAAGGCCTACTTTCCAGGCGGCTGAAACACCTGCAAGGTGTTGATTGTGGCCGCTCCGAGCTTGAGGGGCACGAGGCGGAGCTTGTGCTCGGCATTGGGCAGCATTTGAGCGAGACGGAGGACAAATGGCGTCGCGGTAGTGCCGGTGAAGATGACTTCATCGACGACGGCGGGTTTGATGTCGAAGGTGAAGCGGTCGCCGGTGCGGTTGCGTTCGGCGCGGCGCCAGAGGTCGGGCTCGATGAGGATCTGGCCGCTGGTGCTGGTGAAGGGCTGGAAGGCGTTTCCGCGACCGTCGGGGCCGGTGACGCTGCCGGTGAGTTCGTAGTCGCCGCTGTCGCTGGTCATGATGAGGGTCCAGGTTTGCGGCACGATGCCTTTGCCAAGGGTGATGCCGTGGGGCGATTGATCGCGTGGATTGGCTCCTTTGCCTTCTTTGGCGTTTTTCGCATCGGGCTGCACATAGCTCATGAGCCAGGCATTCGCCTCGCGGGCAGGTTTTTCGTCGATGAGGACACGCAAGGTGCCTCCATCGGCGGAAAGCGTGCCGTGCAGGTCGATTCGGGTGCCGGTGAATGTCGCGGTGAAGGAGCCATCGGCCTGTTTTTCGGGTTGGAGCAGGCGCTCGCGGCTTTCGGGGGCATAACTAAAACTCTCCGGCGCACGGAAGTGGGCGAGGATGTTGCTGTTGATGATGTGAGCGCCGTAGTCGCTCTGATGCACGGCGTCTTTGAGCAGGGCGGGCACGGGCAGCTTGTTCGCGGTGAGGTAGGCGGCCCAGTCGCGGCGGTTCTCGATGAACTCGACGTCGTATTTGCGGCAGACCTCGCGCACGGCGGCAACGTCTTGATCAGCGGCATTCTCGGACTTTCCCCACAGCGGGATGTCTCGCTCACGCCAGTGGATGCTGGGCACGATGATGTCGGCGGTGGTGTGGCGGCGCAGCTCGATGAGGAGCTTTTCGAGGTCGGCGGGATTGCCAATGGTGTAGGTGATGACCAGATCCGGCTGATCGGGGATGACGAGATGCCGCGCCCAGCCGCGCAGATACTGCCAGGGGCAGGAATTGCCGACCATCTTGCGATACTCGACCTGTGTGGTCTTCGGGAAGCGTTTCGGCAGCTCGCGTTGCCAGAACTCGCCGCTGCCGAGCATGTTGGTGTAGCTCGATCCGATGGCCCAGATGAGAAACGGGCGCTCCATGCCCTGCTGGAGCTTCTGCATCGTCAAAGCGAGGTGCCGTCCGTCGCTGGCCTCCGCCTTCGCCACATACTCCGCCGCGCCCTCGGGCCTGCCTTTGGCAAAAACGGGCTCATCCGTGACCAGACTGCGCTCGGCGGCAGAAGATGGGAGATGAAGAGCAAGAGCGAGAGCAAGAAGGTGAGGGAGGCGATGCATGATGTGGGAACGAGAACGTAGATTGGGCTTCAGCTCAAACCCGCGTTAGAAAACACGCCAAGCCTTGGCGTCCAGCTCCTGCTTGAGCGTGGCGTCGTTCACGCGGCGGAGGAGGTTGTAGTAGCTGTAGGGGTATTTGAAGGCGTGGCCGATATCCACCTGCTTGTCGCCGCGCTGGCGCCAGTAGTCGGCGCTGTTGGGGCGGAGCTTGCTGGGCTTGTGATCAGGTCGTGGCTTGTCATCCGCTCCGGGGCCATTCCGCGTGATGGTGGCATATTTGCAAAAGGCCTCGCGGCAGCTCTCCGCCCACTCGGCATCTCCCATCTCGGCGAGTTCGATCAGTGACTGGCCGAAGGTGAGCATGTGACCGGTGAAGCCCTGCCCGTGGCCCTGCCAGCGGTCGATGGACGGGTTCAGGGCCATGGCGGTCAGCGCTTGTGGAAGGCGAGCGTGACCTCGCCGAGGAAGATGCCGAACTTGCTCATCTGCGCCTTGTTGAGCATCACGCGCTCGTCCACCAGGTACATCCAGTCGTCGAACT
>CALMTT010000050.1 GCA_937872615.1 uncultured Verrucomicrobiaceae bacterium
GCGGGGGAAGTCGAGCAGGCGGCGGTCATCGAGGAGGCCTTCGGTGAAAAGCGTTTCGAGGTCGGGCGGCAACTGGCTGTTGTGATCCGAGGCATACATCTTGGTGGCGAGCACGATCTGTCTGGTGTTGGAGACAACCTTCATTTGGTTCGCCTGAAGCTGCACGGAGTTTTAGGCAGGCACGGCGAGTGCCGCGAGAATGGCGATGCCGACGAGGACAAAGCCGAAGTAGCCCATGATGAGCCCGGCGATGGCCATGCCCCTGCCGCTGAGAGCCCCCGCGGAGCTTTTGATCCTCGAAAGGGACAGGTGGCCCATGATGACGGCGGCGATGCCGGTCAGACCGAGCGTGAAGAAGATCAGAAGGCCGAACACGAGGCTGCCGATCGCGAGGCCGGAGGCGCCGGAGGGAGCCTGGGGCAGTGCCGGAGCGCTGCTGGCAAACACGGGCGGTGGCGTGGAGGCCGCAACGGGTGGCGGGATGAGCTTGGAAAGCGGCTCCCACTCGGACGCCGTATTTGAGAAACGGCCCCGTGTCGCTTCAATCAACAAAAAAGCCGGTTCCTCGCGGAACCGGCTTTGGAAAGAGCTTTGAGGGCTCGGAAGGAATTACAGGCCTTTGGAGACGATGTACTTCACGAGGTCAACCACGCGGTTGCTGTAGCCCCACTCGTTGTCATACCAGCTCACGAGCTTGAAGAACTTGTTGTTCAACTCGATGCCGGAACCGGCGTCAAAGATGGAGCTGTGCTGGTCGTGCATGAAGTCGGTGCTCACCACTTCATCGGACGTCCAGTTCAGGATGCCTTTGAGGTAGGTTTCGCTGGCCTTCTTCATGGCGGCGGAGATTTCCTTGTAGCTGGTTTCCTTCTCCGTCTTCACGGTGAGGTCCACCACGGACACGGTCGGCGTCGGCACGCGGAAGGACATGCCGGTGAGCTTGCCCTTCACTTCCGGGATCGCGAGGCCCACGGCCTTGGCGGCGCCGGTGCTGCTCGGGATGATGTTGATGGCGGCGCTGCGGCCACCTTTCCAATCCTTGGCGCTCGGGCCGTCCACGGTCTTCTGCGTGGCGGTGTAGCTGTGGATGGTGGTCATGAGGCCTTCGGCGACGCCGAAACCTTCCTTCAGGAGAACGTGCACCACCGGGGCGAGGCAGTTCGTCGTGCAGGAGGCATTCGAGATGACGTGATGCTTGCTGGCGTCATACTTCTCATGGTTCACGCCCATGACGATGGTGATGTCCTCTTCCTTGCCAGGAGCGGAGATGATGACTTTCTTCGCGCCGGCGTCGATGTGGCCCTGCGCCTTGCTGCGCTCGGTGAAGAGACCGGTGGATTCGATCACGATGTCCACGCCGAGTTCCTTCCAAGGAAGGGCGGAGGGACCCGCACGAACGGCGAGGCATTTGATCTCATGGCCATCGACCACGAGGATGTCGTCCTCGGCGAGGTCTGGGCTGCTCTTCTTGGAGAACACTTCTTCCTTGGCCTTGCCCTGCGTGGAGTCATACTTCACGAGGTAGGCGAGGTTGTCCGCAGGGACGAGGTCATTGACGGCCACGACCTGGATCTCTTTGCCCAGGAGTCCCTGATCACAGATTGCACGAAAAACGAGGCGGCCGATGCGCCCGAAACCATTGATGCCGATTTTGACCATAGTGTGTGTGTTAGATTTTTGGAGTTTTAGGGGCGGCAGACCTACCGCGCCGGGGGGGCATGTCAACATCCATGGCAAGCAGGAACCGGGCCGGGGCTGGCGCTCGTTCGGTGTGTGGCCCTGAAAGCTCTACTTCGCAGCCAAAAACCGGCCAGTGGGACTCGCGGGATTCTTTGCCACTTCCTCCGGCGGGCCTTCGGCAAGCAGTTGGCCACCTTCAGGGCCGCCGGTCGGACCGAGGTCGATGACCCAGTCGGCGTGGCGGATGACGTCGAGTTGGTGCTCGATGACGATCAGGGTATTGCCGGCTTCGCGGAGGCGCAGGAGGACATTCAGCAAAGTCTGGATGTCGGCGCTGTGCAGGCCGGTGGTGGGCTCGTCGAGGAGGTAAAGCGTTTTGCCGGTGCTTCGCTTGGCGAGTTCGGTGGAGAGTTTGACGCGCTGCGCCTCGCCACCGGAGAGCGCGGCACCGCTTTGGCCGAGCTTGATGTAGCCAAGGCCGCAATCTTCGAGCGTGGCGAGCTTGGGCGCGATTTGCCGGTCGTTGGCAAAGAAGCGATGCGCCTCGCTCACGGTCATGTCGAGCACGTCGGCGATGGATTTGCCTTTAAAGGTGATCTCCAGCGTCTCCTGGCCGTAGCGACGACCTTTGCAGGCCTCGCAGGTCACGTGCACGTCGGCGAGGAAGTGCATGTCGATCTGGATCTGGCCGTCGCCCTGGCATTTCTCGCAGCGGCCGCCGGGCGTGTTGAAGGAGAACCGTCCCGCGTCAAAGCCACGCTGACGTGCCAGCGGCAGCTTCGCGAACAGCTCGCGAATTGGCGTGAAGACACCGCAATACGTCGCCGGATTGCTGCGTGGACTGCGGCCGATGGGCGACTGGTCGATGACGACCACTTTGTCGATCAAATCGAGCCCGGTGATCTTCTCGTGCGCCGCCGGAGCCTCCTTCGCGCCATAAAAATGGCGCTGAAGTGCCCGCATGAGGATGTCATCGACCAACGTCGATTTCCCGCTGCCGCTCGGTCCGGTCACGCAGGTGAAAACACCGAGCGGAAAGCGCACCGTGAGGTTCTTGAGGTTGTGGGCCGTGGCGCCGTGAATCGTGAGATGTGAGAGGTGAGAGGTGAGAAGTGGCATCTCCGACTTCTGACCTCTCACTTCTGACTTCTCACTTTTCTCGATCCGCTTCTTCCCGCTCAAAAACTGCCCGGTGAGCGAGTCCTCCTTCGCCATGACTTCGTTCACGCTGCCTTGGGCGATCAAATGACCGCCGTGCACGCCTGCGGCAGGGCCGAGTTCGATGAGATGATCCGCCGCACGCATCATCGCCTCATCATGCTCGACGACGAGCACGCTGTTCCCGAGATCACGAAGACGATGGAGCGTGCGAATGAGCCGCTCGTTGTCCGTGGGGTGCAGGCCGATGCTGGGCTCATCGAGCACATAAAGCACCCCCGAAAGGCCCGCTCCGATCTGCGTGGCCAATCGAATGCGCTGCATCTCCCCACCCGATAGAGTGCCGCTCTGCCGATTTAAAGCCAAGTAGCCCAAGCCGACTTGTTCGAGGAATTCGAGCCGCTTCAAAATCTCCCGCTGAAGCTCGCCGACATACGCTTGTTGCTGCGCCGACACATCCAGCTCTTTCATCCATCGCAATGCGGCGGCGATGTCGAGGCTGGTAAACTCGTGCACATTCAAACCAATGGCGGACTGAGCACTCAGCACTGAGCACTTCGAACTCAGATACACCGCCAGACTCTCCTTCCTCAACCGCTTCCCCTCACACGCCGCACAAGGATGCGGTGCCATGAGACGCGTGAGATTCGCCTTCAGCATCTCGCTTTCGGCATTGCGATGCAGGCGGGCGACTTCGGTCAGGAGACCTTCGAAGGGTTTTGCGAGGCTCTTTTTGTTCGCCGATTTCTGCCAGCCAGTGTCGATGGCGATCTCGCCGGTGCCGTGGAAGAGTGAGTTTTTGAATTCGGCAGGCAAAGACGCAAACGGAGCCTTCTCGTCGATCATGTAATGCTTCGCGAGAGCCTCGATGCCGCGATTGAAGATGATCTTGAGCTTCGGGATCTTCGCCCACCACGATTTGATCGCGCCCTCGGCGAGCGATTTGGACTCATCGGGCACGATCAAGGCCGGATCAGGCCGCAGAATGCTTCCTACGCCCTCGCAGGCCGGGCAGGCGCCGAGATGCGTATTGAAGGAGAAGTGCTGCGGCGTGAGCTTTTCGATCGCGTAGCCGGTTTTTGGGTTCGTGTAGGCCGTGGTGAAGCTAAGAAGCGTGTCGTTACCATCGACCGTCGCGATGAACTGCACTTCCCGCTCATTCCAATGCAGCGCCGCCTCGATGGCCTCCATCAACCGCGGGCGGGCATCGGGTCGCACGACGAGGCGGTCGATGACGATGTCGAGTTGATGCTTCTCGCTCTTGGAAAGGGGCGGGTCGGTGTCGAGTTCGATGATCTGGCCGTCGAGTCGCACGCGGATGAAGCCTTGGCGGCGGAGCTTTTCGAAGAAGGGCTTCAGCGTGTCGGCCTTCGCCGCGGGTTGGGGGGAGAGCACGATCAATCGCGTGCCTTCGCCGAGCGCGAGCACCTTTTCACCGATCTCAGCGGGCGTGCTGCGGACGAGTTTCTCTCCGGTTTTCGGATCATGCGGCTGCCCGGCCACGGCGTAGAGCACGCGGAGGTAGTCGTAGATTTCCGTCACCGTGGCGATGGTGCTGCGCGGGTTCGGCGTGGCATTGATCTGTTCGATGGCCACGGCGGGCGAGAGACCCTCAATGAAATCGACGTCCGGCTTCTCCATCTGGTCGAGAAACTGCCGCGCATAGGCCGAAAGGCTCTGCACATAGCGGCGCTGCCCCTCCGCGTAGAGCGTGTCAAAGGCCAGCGAGGACTTCCCGCTGCCGCTGACGCCCGTGAGCACGACCAACTGATGCCGTGGGATGTCCACGTCGATGTTTTTGAGGTTGTGCTGCCGTGCGCCGCGCACGCGGATGAAGTCCATGCGCCCATTGTTGCGGGCGGCCGTCTCAAACTTCAAGCGCCGAGAACCGCCCTATGCCCTCCGCGTTTTCCCCACCCCAAGAAAAAGCCGCACTTTGCCGTTTCCTGTCTCGGAAGCATGCACAGGGTTGAAATCACCCGCCGCTCCCCTACACTCCGCCCGCCATGAAAGCCCTCCTCGTCCTCATCCTTGCCGCCGCCATCGGTTATGTGGCCTATGAATTCGCCTATCCGCCGATCGCCGAGATGATGAAATTCACCAAGCACGTGCCGAAGGTGGAGCCGAAGAAGGAGGTGCTCGTCGTCGAGGCCCCGAAGCCCAAGCCTCAGCCCAAACCGGAGCCGATGCCGGAACCCAAGCCGGAGCCCAAGCCCGAAATGAAGCCCGAGCCGAAGCCGGAACCCGAAATGCCGAAGGTGGTCATGCCCACCGAGCCCGCACCTGACCCGACTGGCTTTGTGCCCCCCACTTTCCCGCCAGTGGAGACGGCCACGCAAAACTGGGCCGTCATCCCTGCCATCTATTTCACTCAGCCGAGGCAGGTCACCATGAAGAAGGATCTCGACATCACGATGAAGATCGGTGCGGGCACCTCGAAGGCCTCCTTCAAATCCGGCGGCAAGGTCTTCGTGATGGGCCAGAACGGCGCAAACCTCATCGTCGGCTCCGCGCCCGGCTCGCCGATGCGTGGCGAGGTGGCGATGGATGACACCGACTTCAAAGACGTCTTCACAGCCGCCTATGAGCAGATGAAACTCGTGCGCATCGAGCAGGCTCGCAAAGCTCATGAATACCAACTCGCCGCCGCGGAGCGTGCGAAGAACGCCCCGGCAGGTGCTTCCAAAGGCGGCGGCGGTGGCGGCAGCAACGCCAAGCCTGAGAAGGACAAGGACGGCACCTACCCGCTGCTCATCGCCAGCATGAAGGCCGGCGAGGTCACCGAAATCAAGCCCGACAACATCAAGTCCTGGGGCGATGCGAACCAGGAAAAGATCGACGGCACCGACTACTGGACGGTGAACGTCAAATACGAGACCCAGACCATGTTCGGCAAGTTTGAGACCGAGGCCCAGGCCCGCATCAAGAACGGCAAGGTGGACAAGTGGGTCTACACCGGCTCCGGCGAAGTGGTGCCTTGATCGGCGACAGCGACTCGAAGCGGGATTTTCCCAAATCGAGAGCCTGAATCCCCATCGCGGACGGCGTATGTTGTCCGCGCATGATTCGATACGCCTCCCTTTTGCTCCTGCTTGCCACCGCTTTGGCCGCGGAGGAGCCTCTCAGCTTCAACCGAGACATTCGCCCGATCCTCTCGGAGAACTGCTTCGCCTGCCACGGCTTTGATTCGAAACACCGCGAAGCCGAATTGCGGCTCGATACGCCAGAAGGTGCCTACATGGCCAAAGACGGCGCGTTTCCGATCAAACCGGGCGATCTGGCAAAGAGCGAGGTCTGGCAGCGCATCATCACCAGCGATGAAGACGACCTCATGCCGCCGCCGAAGTCGCACAAGAAGCTCACGCAGAAGCAGAAGGACACGCTGAAGCTCTGGATCGAGCAGGGAGCGTCTTATCAGAAGCACTGGGCATTTGAGAAGCCGCAGGAACAGCCCGGCGCGAGCATCGATGCGCTGCTCAGCGAACGTCTCGCGAAGGACAAACTCACCTTCGCTGACGAGGCAGACCGCGCGACACTCATCCGCCGCGTGTCCTTCACGCTCACGGGCCTGCCGCCGACGCTGGCGGAGGTGGATGCCTTTCTCAAAGACGGCAACTACGAGGCAATGGTGGACCGCTATTTGAAGTCGCCACGCTTCGGCGAGGAAATGGCGAGGCATTGGCTGGATGTGGCGCGTTATGCGGACACGCACGGCCTTCATCTCGACAACGAGCGAAACATGTGGGCCTACCGCGACTGGGTGGTGCGGGCCTTCAATGAGAACCTGCCATTCGATCAGTTCACCGTGTGGCAGATCGCGGGCGACCAGCTTCCGAATGCCACGCGCGATCAACTCATCGCCACCGGCTTCTCGCGCTGCAATGTGACCACCAGCGAGGGCGGCGCGATTGATGAAGAGTATCGCCACCTCTACGCCGTGGACCGTGCGGCCACGTTGACCACGGCATGGCTCGGTCTCACCGGCGGCTGCGCGCAGTGTCACGATCACAAATACGATCCGCTGACCACGGCGGAGTTTTACTCGCTCTACGCCTTCTTCTTCAGCAGCGCCGACCCGCCGATGGACAAGAACATCAACACCACCGAGCCCTACCTGCGCCTGCCGACGCCCGAGCAGCAAAAAACGCTCGATGAGGCCATCGCGGCCGAATATGCGGCTTTGAAGGCTCTCGACGATGCAGCACCCAAAGTGGAAAAAACCGGCTCAAAGCCCGAAACGATCACGCAGGTGCTCTTTGACGATGTTTTCGCCTACAGGGCCGAAACACGAAACACCACGCGCAATGCCAGCAACTGGCTGAACATGCCGGAATTCGGCGCGAAGTCCGGAAATCGCGTCCTCCAGCTTAGCAACGGCCAGTTTAGCGAAGAAAACATCACGCCCACGCTCACACCGGTCGTGCTCGGCGACTCGCCGCGCTTCAGCGTGTGGGTGCGGCTCGATCCGCTGAACACGCCGCGCACCATCAGCATCGAGTTGAACAACAAACGCGTCGTCTGGGGCGATGGCAGCGTCTTCACCGGCACCGCCTACGCGCAGGAGGGCGATGTCGCCGTCGGTCCGCTGCCGAAACGCGGTGAGTGGACGCAGTTGAGCTTTGATCCGGCCGTTCTCGGCTTCAAAGCGGGCACGCGTATCAGCGTCGTCAGCGTGCAGCAGTTCGGCGGCACCGCGGTGTTTGATCGCGGCGAGTTCAGCGGCCAGACCGCGCCCGAAAAGCATGCGCTGACCTCTTTTGCCACCTGGTGGAAACAAGCCGCCGCCGGAAAGAAGAACCCGCCCGAGCTACCCGCCGCACTCGCCAAAACCCTCGCCACCGCGCCGGAGAAAGTCACGGACGCGAAGCAGCGCGAGGCTTTGCTGCGCTTCTACCTCGCCCGCATCGCGCAGCCGGTGAATGACGACCTCGCGAAGCGCCGTGTCGCTTGGGAAAACGCCCGTGCTGCTCATTCCGCCGCCGATCTCGCTATTCCTGGCACCTTCATCTTCCGCGATGCCGAAACGCCGCGCGACACCTTCATCGCCATGCGCGGTGCCTACAACAAACTTGGCGACAAGGTCGAGCCCACCACGCCCGCCGCGTTTCATCCGCTGAAGAAATCTGGCACCCGCGCCACGCGACTCGATCTCGCGAAGTGGCTCGTGGCTCCCGAAAATCCGATGACATCCCGCGTGACCGTGAATCGCTTCTGGCAGCAAGTTTTCGGCGTCGGCTTGGTGAAAACCAGCCACGACTTCGGCTCCCAAGGCGAGCCTCCGAGCCATCCCGAGCTACTCGATGATCTCGCGGTGCGTTTTCAGAAGGGCGGCTGGAATGTGAAGCGGCTCATCAAGCAACTCGTGATGACGAAAGCCTTCAAACAAGCCTCGCCCGTCGAATCAAACCTCCTCAGCCTCGATCCTGACAACCGCCTGCTCGCTCGCGGCCCGCGCATCCGTCTCGATGCCGAGCAAATCCGTGACAACGCGCTCTTCGTCAGCGGCCTCATCAATCTCGACATGGGCGGTCGCGGCGTGCGCACCTACCAGCCGCCGAACATCTGGGAACCCGTTGGCTACGGCGACAGCAACACGCGCTACTACCTGCAAGACCACGGCTCCGCGCTCTATCGCCGCAGCCTCTACAGCTTCCTCAAGCGCACCGCCCCGCCGCCTTTCATGAGCAACTTCGACGCGCCGAACCGCGAGCAGAGCTGCACTCGCCGCGAACGCAGCAACACGCCGATGCAGGCCCTCCAGCTCATGAACGACGTCCAGCACTTCGAGGCCGCGAGAGCGCTCGCCGAGCGCGTCCTCGCCGAAGGCGGTCAAGACAATGAAAAACGCCTCCACTGGCTCTTCCGCACCGTTTTGAGCCGCAAACCGGACTCGAAGGAGTTTTCGATGCTCACCGCCGCGTTGGCGAAACAACGCGAGTTGTATCAAAAAGACCCGAAAGCCGCCGAGAAGGAGATTTCCGTTGGCGAATCGACTCCAAAGAAAATCGCGCCGCCTGCTGAAACCGCCGCGTGGACCTTGATCGCGAATTTGGTGCTCAACCTCGATGAAACGGTGACGCGGAACTGAGCTTATGAATTCCAAGTTACTGCTTTTGGCATTCAGCTTGGCTTTGATGGCCAGTTGTTCCTATCGCCGCGATGTCACGGGCCAGGCGATTTTTCGAGGTATTGCTCAAATGCGGTTGGAGACGGCCCAGCCTCTGCGACTTTATGGGGCAGGATATGATCTGGATAAAGCCGGTGATTCTTATGATCTGACGGCCGTGAATCATGGGAAGGAATATCTGATTGGCATTGTGCCTCCGGGTGCACCGGTGACGAATCAACGAGTGATCGAGTTCCACGACATCGGCATCACTTGAAAGGAGCTGGAAGGGACAGTGAAGTTCAAAGGTAGGGAATACCCATTCAGACATCATCTTGGAACTCATGTTTATCCTGAGAAATGGAGATCACTGTTTGAGGTGTTGCGGCCAGCAAACGGGCAAACTTGGGACATGAAACCAGAAACTTGAAACTCTCACCCGGCATCGTGTCTTGACGACCCGGCGCATCTGCCGAGTTTCGCGGACCTTTTCCTCATGAGTCAAAACGCAGCGCCCCTCATCGCCACCGACGTGCATCGCACCTACCATCTGGCGGGGCACGATCTGCCGGTGCTTCGTGGGGTGGATCTGGAAGTGAAAGCCGGCGAGAAAGTCTTCCTTTGCGGCCAGTCCGGGGCGGGGAAGACCACCTTGCTCTACGTGCTCGGCGGCCTTGAGCAGCCCACGGCGGGCGATGTGCTCGTGCATGGCCGTTCGCTCTACAAATCACCCGCTGGTGAGCGGGCTCGTATGCGGAATGAGGTGATGAGCTTCGTCTTCCAGCACTACTTTCTGCTGCCGGAGCTCACGGCTCTCGAAAACGTGACGCTGCCTGCGATGATCGGTGGTCGGAAGGCCGAGGATCGCGCTCGCGAGCTACTTTCCAAGGTCGGCCTCGCCGAGCGACTCGATCACCTGCCCACCGAGCTTTCGGGCGGCGAGCAGCAGCGGGTGGCGATCGCCCGCGCCCTCATCAATGACCCCGGCATCATCTACGCCGACGAGCCGACGGGAAACCTCGACGCCAGCACCGGCACGGGCGTGATCGACATGCTCATGAAGGTCGTCGATGAGGCCAAAAAGACCCTCATCGTCGTCACGCACGACCGCCAGCTCGCCACACGCGGTGACCGCCGCTTGCTCCTGAAGGAAGGAAAGCTCGAGGAAGGCTGAAGCACTCGCATTTTGGCCGGCGGCGACGTAGATTCCCACGATTTCATGACTCCGGAAAACACTCCCACGCCCACCGAAGACGCACCGCCACCCGCCCGGCCCCGCGGCGGCTGCGCCAGCACCGTGACGAAGCTTCTGTTCTTCTCCGTGCTCCTCGTGGCGCTGCTGCTGCCCTTCACGCCCTTTGCCGGGAAGATCAAACGCAGCCTGCAGGAGCTCATCGACTCCGCAAAAGCCACGAAGGAGCGTGTGATCACCCGCGATGTGCTCAAAGAAGTGCCGGTGACAAAAGAAGTCATCAAGCAGGTCGAGGTCATCAAGGAGGTGCAGCCGCCTTTGCCGGACAAATACATCCCGCGAAAGGAGGTGGACGTGGCCACGCTCTTCAATGGCATCACCGTCAAAACGAACCTCATCACCGAGGAAGGCAGCTTCGCCAGCCTCGAGCGCCTTGATCCCGAGGCCTACAAAGCCGAGTTCCAGCTCTCCATCCGTGTGCCAAAGGCCAACCAAACGCTGCCGGAGCTCTCGCGCATCAATCCGAACCTGCCGAAAATCCTTCCCGGCCTCGAAACGATGCTCACCAGCGCCAAGGTGAGCGGTTTCTACCACAAGCTCTACCAGAGCAAGACCACCCGCGTGCAAAACGACCTCACGCGGCTCAACAAGATCCTCGACCGGCACAACTACTACGATTGCGAGACGATCCTCGAGCTCACGCATCCGGCCACGCAGCGTCGCGCCTTGCTCGTGCAGAGCGAGATGGATGTCGTGGCCGATGGCTCCGATGGCGACCGCATGGCCACGCTCGATGAGTACATCTACATGTCCGATTATTACCAGCCCACCACCAGCTATGCCTGGCCAAAGGTGACTCCCACACCGAACCCTCTCGTGGCCCGCTGGGAAGAGCGTTTGAAGAAAGCGAAGGAGGAATTTGCCATCAAAGGCCTGCCCGCCGCCCGCAACCGCGAGCTGAACGCCCTCATTCAAGAACTGACCGTGCAGATCAGCGAGATGAAGGCCCGCAGCTTCCTCATCGCCGAAAAAGATCCCTTTGTTGTCATCTCGCTGCTGTTTCGCGGTTATGCCGATCAGAACAAGCACACCCCGCAGATCGGCGACTATGCCTGCGTCATTCACGAAGGCAAAATCTACCCTGCCATCTGCGGTGACTACGGCCCGAGCTACAAGATGGGCGAGGCCTCGCTGCTCATGTCGAAGACCATCAATCCCAAATCCACGCCCTACCGCCGCGGCGAGGACGATTTGAAGGTCACCTACCTCATCTTCCCCGGCACGGCTGAGAAGCCCAACACCGCTCCGAACCTCGCCAAGTGGCGCGAACGATGCCTGCAACTCGTCGGCGACATCGGCGGCATCGGCCCGGGCATCGAAATGCATACGTGGGAGGATCCGTTCAAGAAGCCCGAGCCTCCTGCTGATCCCGCAGCTCCGGCCGGTGGCACGACGGTAGTTCCCGGTGCTCCGGCCGCGACCCCGCCGACTCCGTCATCCGATGTGCCCAAAGCCGCTGAAGAACCGAAAAAGAGCGATGCGAGCCCGAAGTCGGCTTCGGATGCCAGTTCGAAAAAGAGCACGAAGTAGGTGGTCGGTGGCCTGATCGGGTGAGTGATCAAATTCACCAAGATTTCACTCGCCCCTTCCACGGCGGTGCTAGTCTCCGGGCGGTCTCCGCTCACCATGAAAACATCTCTCAGCCTCGCGCTGCTGCCGGCCATGATGCTGGCTCTTTCGACGTTCACGACGTCTCTCTCCGCTGCTCCCGCCAAGGGCCGTGCCTCCGCCAACGAAACCAAGGCTCCCGCGGCTCTGAAGGCCACGATCAGCATCAATCCGGCAGAACTCGCGCCGGATTCGACCATTGAGGTCGTCTTCCCGACGCCGATGGTGGCGAAGGAGAAGATCGGCAAGGTCGATACTGAATCACCGGTGATCGTGGTGCCCGAATTGCAGGGCACGTTTGAATGGACCAGCACACGCAGCGGCCATTTCCGCCTCGCACAGTCGCCGAAATTCGCAGCGAGCTATGATTTCAAACTGCGTGCTGGGCTCGCCGATCTCACCGGCAAGCCGCTCTCGACCGAGACGCTCGATTCGGTGCAAAGCGCCCGCTTTCAAGTTACCGACCAGTATCCAAAGTGGTATGACGACTACGCGCAGAACCGCAGCCCGAAGTTCCTCTTCGAGTTCAACGACAATGTGAATGCCGCCGACGCGGCGAAGCATATCAAGTTCATATCCGAGGCGATGCCCGAAGGTCTCGCGGCGACCGTGCGCCACGCGACAGGCAAAGACTTCATCCAGCGCAACGCGGAGCCACAGCAGACCTGGGCGGAACAGATCTCGAAGGTGAAGCCCTCGCTCACGGATGATGCCGTGCGCCTCAGCGCCATCGTTGTGGAGCCCTCGCAACTGCTTCCAGTCGGCAAATGGCGACTCGACATCGCCGAGTCGCTCTCGAATGCCTCCGGCCACAACCAGCTCGCGAAAGGTGATTCGGTCGATCTAGGCGAGATTCGCGCTTTCGCCGTGGGTTCCATCTCGACGCACACGCCCTTCGACGCGCCCTACTACCTCGAAATCAACACGAACAAGAACCTGCTGCCGGTTTCGGATGAGCCGTGGAAGGACGAGCAGATCGCCGAGTTCGCGAAAAAGATTGCCGCGCTGGTTTCCATCGAGCCTGCGCCTTCTGGAGAGCTCAAAGCGGAGCTCAGCGGTCGCACCCTGACCCTCACCGGTGCCTTTGAAGCGAACAAAAAATACAAAGTGAAGGTCTCGCCGACACTCGTGTCCGGCGATGGCATGCCGTTGAGTGCCGAATTTGTCGGTGAAGATACCTTCGTGCCCAATCCACCTTATGTGGCCGCTCCCACCTTCATCCAAGGTCAGATGGCAAAAGGCTCCGCGAGCTATGAATTCAGCGCGGCGAATGTCTCGCAGGTTCGCGTGCGGGCGAAGAAGCTCACCGGCCCCGAGTTGCTGAAGGCGCTCGACATGTATCGTGCCTACCGCACGGCCTTCTACGGCAACGACAAACAAAAGGAAGCCTACAAGACGACTTCCATCGATCAGTATCCCGGCACGCAGATCTTTGATCGCAGCTTCCCCATCAATAAACCGCTCGATCACAGCGAGATCCTCAAACTCAACTGGCGTGAGATTCTCGCGGGGCAGGCAGCGGGACCGCTCTTCATCGAGATGGAAGGCGCCGCAGCGGCCGGTTTGAAGGAAAAAGGCGTCGTCACGCAGACGCTGGTGCAGTTCACCGACATCGGCCTGATGCAAAAGAGCAATGGCAAGGAGTCGCTCGTCTATGCGACCTCGCTCGAAACGGGCAAAGCCATCCCCGGCGTGCGCCTCACGATGGTGGATAGCGATTCGAAGCTGCTCGGCTATGGCGACACCGATGCGGGCGGCATTGCCCGCGTGCCGGGCGCGGTGCCGGCCTTTGTGCTCGCCGAGAAAGACGGCGATTGCACGGTGATCGAATGTCACGGCGGCGATGCCAATGTAAGCGTGCCTTGGGACATCAATCAGACCTATGAAAGCGTGTGGCAGCCACAGCGCCGCACCTTTGTCTTCTCCGACCGCCCGCTCTACAAGCCGGGCGATACCGCGCACTTCAAAGCGCACACGCGGTTGCTCGTCGGTGACGATTTGAGCCTCGATGCGGAGCCAGCGAAGGGCCGCCTGACGATCCGCGATCCGCGTTATCGCGTGGTGGTGGATAAAGAGGTCACCTTTACGGCCAGCGGAGCCTGGGCGGATGATCTCGTGCTGCCGACTGGCCCGGCGGGTTGGTATGATCTGAACATCAGCCTCGCCACCTCGAACGAAAACAGCAACGTGAGCAATGGCGGCGGCATGAGCTTCCGCATCGATGACTACAAGCCGAATACCTTCGAGGTGAAGCTCGACACGAAGAGCATCCAGTTTGCCAAGGACCGCATCCAGGTGCCGCTGAAAGCCAATTATTACATGGGCAAGGCGCTTTCCGTCGCTGGCATCGAGTGGAGTGCCAATGCCACGCGTCAGTATCAACCGCCCGCCATCTTCAAAGACTACTACTTTGGCGAGGCTCCCTCGTGGGCGCACTACGCGCAGGACCGCGATTCTGACGGCGACTACATTGACCGCAACGACAAGGAAGAGACCGAATGGTTCGTGAATGGCGATTTGCTCATCTCCGACGACGGCAGCGCCACGCTCGAGATGCCAATGCCTCCGCCGGATCGCGCCGCGTTGCCGCAGCGAGTGCGTGTGAGTGCCGAGGTCACGGATGTGAATGAGCAGACGGTCAGCGCCGCAGAGGAGTTTGAGGTGCCAGGTGCGCAGTTCATTCTCGGTTTGAAAGGACCGGAGTATTTCGCCACGGCGGGCAAAGCGGTGAATTTGGAGGTCATCGGCATTGATCCGAAGGGTGCGGCTCCCGGCGTGCCGGTGAAGGTCGATGTCAAAGTCGAGCGTCAGCAGTATCACACCCTGAAAATCGCCACCGCAGGCGGCGGCACGACCACGAAGGATCAGGTGGTGCTTCTCGAAGAATACAAGCAAGCCCACGAGCTGAAGCCCGCCACCAGCGGCAGCGCCCACAGCGCCACCATCGCTTTCACACCGGCGCATGGCGGCATCTACTTCCTCACGGCGGAGTCGGTTGACCCGCAGGGCACCAAAGTGCTTTCCCGCATGCCGTTCTACGTCGTCGGCGGCAGCGAGTTCCCGTGGGCGATGGAAGATGGCTCGCGCATGAGCCTCCAGCCGGAGAAAACGGAATACAAACCCGGCGAGGAAGCCGTGATCGTCGTGAAAACGCCCATCGCTGGCACCGCTCTCGTCACCGTCGAGCGAAACAAGATCCACAGCAGCTTCACCACCGAGCTCACGCTCGAAAATCCCGTCGTTCGAGTGCCCGTGACCGATGCCGAGGCGCCGAACATCTATGTTTCCGTCATCGTCATCCGTGGCAGCGCTGGCAGCCCGAAAAAGGAAAAGATGCCCGAGTATCGCGTGGGCTACTGCGCCCTCAAAGTCGTGAGCGATGCCAAAGACCTCAAACTCGCGATTTCATCCGACAAAGCCGAGGTGAAGCCCGCCGAGACCGTGAACGTCTCCACCATCGTCACCGATGCGAAGGGTCAACCAGTCAGCGGAGCCGATGTGACGCTCTACGCCGTCGATGAAGGCGTGCTGAGCCTCATGGCGCACGTCACACCGAATCCGTCGGAGTTCTTCCACGCGGAGTTCCCGCTCGCCATTGATAGCTTCACCTCCTACGACGGCCTGCTGCCCGAAGAACTCGCCTCTCGTGATCGTGGCAACAAGGGCTTCGTCATCGGCGGTGGCGATGATGAGCATCAGATGGGCAACGTCACCGTGCGCAAAAACTTCGTCGCCACGCCGCTGTGGCTTGCCTCCGCCACCACGGATGCCGCTGGCAAGGTCAGCGCCAGCGTCACCGCGCCGGACAACCTCACGCGTTACCGCATCATGGCCGTCGCCGCGCATGGCGTGGACCGTTTCGGCAGCGGTGAAGGTGCCTTCACGATCAACAAGCCCCTCATGATTGATCCTGCCGTGCCACGCTTTGCCCGCATCGGCGACGAAGTGCTCGTCAAAGGCATCGTTCACAACACCACGAAGCACTCCGGCAAGGTCGAGGTCAGCCTCGAACTCGATGGCGGTGCCAGCTTCATCATCGAGAAGCGTGATTTCATCCCCGCCGCGTTCAAAGCGGATACCGCTGGCGATTTGAAGATGCAGAAGGTCGTTCTCGACATCAAAGCAGGCGAAACCGCCGCCACCGCCTTCCCGGTGCAGTTTGTGAATCTCGGCGCCTCGAAGTGGAAATGGGTCACCAAGAGCCTCGACTTCCCAGAGGCTGTCAATGATGCCACCGAGTCCACTTTTGATGTGAAGCATCCGCTGCCCGAGCTTCGCGATGTGCGCTATGTGCGCATCGACGGCAAGGAAGCGCCTGCGAACCTCATCGAGAAGGTCAATCCAGCCATCCTCGAAGGCGAAGGCACGCTCTCCGTCAGCGTGAGCAACACACGTCTTTACGAGGCCCGCGATGCCCTCGACTACGTTTTGCAGTATCCGTATGGCTGCGTCGAGCAAACCACCTCCGCCACCATGCCATGGCTCGCCCTCGGGAAATACGAGGCCCTTTTCCCCGCGCAGCTTAGCGGTGGCAAAGCCAAGGCCGCGATTCAGGCGGGCGTGAACAAGGTCCTGCAAATGACCACCGATGAAGGCGGTCTTGCTTATTGGCCCGGCGGTCAGGAGCCCACGCTCTGGGGCAGTGCCTACGGCGGTCTCATGCTGCTGCGTGCCCGCGATCAAGGCGCTGCTGTGCCTGAGGAGACAATCAATAAACTCGTCGAGTTCCTCTCCAAGAAGCTCCGCGGCCTCGAAGAAGAGAAGGACCTGTATGTCATCACCGATGCCGCCTTCTCCCTCTACACGTTGTCGAAGGCCGGCAAGCCTGAGCCTGCCTACCAGAACCTCCTCTTCGCCAAACGCGACCGCCTTCCCGAGGTCACCCGCCTCTACCTCGCGCTCTCGATGTGCCTCAGCAATGCGCCCGATCAGCAGATCAAGGACACGCTCGGCTGGAAGCCACCCGCACCTCCCGCACCGCCACCTTCGGCGAAGCCCGCCAAAGGCAAAAAGACCACCAAACCTGCCGCGAAGCCATCCACGCCAGCGCCTCCGCCTATCATCTGGGGCCATTGGGCTGGCAGCGGCGTGAACAAGGCCCTGCGCCTCATTTGCTACACGCATCTCGGCCTCACGGAAGATGCCGAAAAGCTCGCCGTGAGCATTTTACAGTCCC
>CALMTT010000051.1 GCA_937872615.1 uncultured Verrucomicrobiaceae bacterium
TGGCCCCAGACATAGACGCCGGCCGCATCGCGCACGCCCCACCACAGGAAGCGGGCATCGGGCACGACCTCGAACGCCATGCCGCCGGCGATCCGGCCGGGCGGTGCCGCGGGTGCCCAGGCGCGGCCTGGCCAGACGATCTCGTTGTTCAGCGCATAGAGCGCACAATCGGTGCCGCCGCCCCTGGCGCAGTTCTGCAGGGCGGCGGCCTGGACTGCCTCCATATTGGCCTGGCCCCAGGCCGAACCCCACTTGCCGCCGGTGCCCAGCGCGAAGGCGCGGGGGTGGTTCTGGCGGGTGAAGCGCAGGTAGTTCTGCTGCCCGCCCGCATCCAGGCCCAGCTCAACAGCTTCATCGACGACTCGCAGTCCCGCAAAGGCTGGTCCGGCAGCAGCGCCTCCGCCGTCGATTTCCGCCTCGTCGTCTCCTCCACCGCCTCCCTCGACGACTCCGTCAAATCCGGCAAATTCCGCGAGGACCTCTACTACAAGCTGTCCGTCGTCCCGCTCAAGATCCCGCCGCTGCGCGAGCGCCGCGAGGACATCAAGCCCCTCGTCGAGCACATCCTCAAAGACCTCGCCGAGCGCACCGAGACTCGCCCCAAGACCATCGATCAAAACGCCATCGACTTCCTCGAGAAGTACAACTGGCCTGGCAACGTCTCCGAACTCCGCAACGCCATCGAGCGTGCCTGCGCCTTCTCCGAGGGCGACCGCGTCCGCCCCGCCGATCTGCCCGCCAAAGTCACCCAGCAGATCGAAGTCCCCACGCCCTCCGCCAGCGAAGGCATGACCAAGCTGCCCATCGGCACCAAGCTCGACGACTTCATCAAGGCCCAGGAACGCGTCTTCATTCAGGAGACCCTCAAGTACAACAACGGCTCCCGCGAAAAGACCGCCAGCATGCTCGGCGTCTCCATCGCCACCCTGTATCGCAAAATGGGCCTCAACGTCGAGCGCAAGACCACGATGTAAGGCTGCGGGAGAGTTTCAGGTTCCACGGTCCAAGTTTCGCGTCTCGTGAAACTTGGAACCTGAAACTTGCATCTTCCCCCGCCCGTTCCAACTCGTGCCGTTGCCCCCAACCCCACGAACACGAGTGCCTGATACCCCCACGATTCTCTACTGCCGCTGCGCCTACGCTCAGGTCGTCCCCTCGGGCGTGAAAAACGAAGTCCTCGGCAAGCTCTGCGAATCCAGCGCCAGCTTTGAGACAGTTTCCGATCTCTGCGAAATGGCCGCCCATCGCGATCCACGTCTTCAGGCCATCGCGAGTTGCTCAAACCTGCGCATCGCCGCCTGCTACCCCCGCGCCGTCCATGGCCTCTTCCAGCAGGCTGGTTCCCCTTTGCCCGAAAACGCCGAGATCCTCAACATGCGCACCCAGACCGCCACCGAGATCACCGACGCTCTGCTCAAATCATAAATCACAAATCGTAAGTCATAAATGATCACGCACACCCACCGCCCGCTCCGCGTCATCCTTTACGAAGGCACCGGCAGCATCGCTCTCCCGGCTGAATCCCGCGCCAAGGTCATGATGGCCTTGCTCGACAAAGGCTACGCCGTCACCCGCAGCGGCCAGGGCGCCAGCGCCGTGCCGCATGACGACCGCAGCCTGCTCGTGCTCGGTGCGTTTGAAGGCAAAGCTCCCGCCCTCGAAGACGCCACCGGCCAGATCACCATCGACACACGTGACATCACCGGCCTCGCCCCTGACGCCATCGTCTCCCTCGTCGAAAAGACCCGTGGCGACAAACCGATGAACGAACCCGGCAAATGGAAGCCCTGGTTCCCCGTCATCGACTACACGCGCTGCACGAACTGCATGCAGTGCCTCAGCTTCTGCCTCTTCGATGTTTATGGCGTCAGCGAGGACAACAAGATCCAGGTCCAAAACAACGACAACTGCAAGACCAACTGCCCCGCCTGCTCCCGCGTCTGCCCCGAGGTCGCCATCATGTTCCCGAAGTATCAGGGCAGCCCCATCAACGGCGATGAAGTGAACGAAAACGAGGCCAAACGCGAAAAGATCAAAGTCGATATCTCCTCCCTCCTCGGCGGCGACATCTACTCCACGCTCAAAGACCGCAGCGCTGCCTTCAAATCCCGCTTCAGCAAGGAACGCAGCGCCGACAAAGCCCTCGACGAACGCAAAAAGTGCCTCACCAAGCTCGTCGGTGACGGCTTCATCCCTGCCGACGTCCTCGCCAGCCTTCCCAGCACCGACGAGATCCTCAAAAAAGCCGAGGCCGCCAAAGCGAAGGCCGCCGCCGCTCTCGCTGCGCAGTAACAAATCGGTGTTTCAAGTTTCAGGTTCCAAGTTTCAAGAAACCTGGCTCGCGGAACTTGGAACCTGAAACTCGAAACCTGAAACTCCCCGCTTGAACCGCTCCCAACAATGCTGGCTGGCGCTCGCGGCCATCACCGCGGCTTATGTCATCTTCTGGCTGCTGCTGCTCGGAGCCACTGCCACCTACGCCACGCCTGATTCGTGGCTGAAGGTGCTCGCCTCGCCGGAGATCCGGCATGCCACCTGGCTCAGCCTGCTTTCCTGCACGGCTGCCGCAGGCTTCGCGCTGCTGCTCGCCATCCCCGTCGGCTACTTCATGTCTCGCAAGAGCTTCCCCGGCAAAGCCTGGCTCGATGCCGCGCTCGACATCCCCATCATCCTGCCGCCACTCGTCGTCGGACTCTGCCTGCTCATCTTTTTCCAAACCTTTGCGGGTAAGCTCATCGAAAAAGCCATTCCGTTCACCTATACTGTCGCCGGCGTCGTGCTGGCCCAGTTCGTCGTCGCCGCCTCCTTCGCCATCCGCACCATGCGTGGCACCTTTGACCACCTTTCCGCCCGACCGGAGGAAGTCGCCCTCACCCTCGGCTGCACGCGTTTTCAAGCCCTGTGGCATGTCGCTTTGCCCGCCGCACGTCGTGGCATGATCGCCGCGTTTTGCATCGCCTGGGCACGCAGTCTCGGAGAATTCGGCCCCATCCTCGTCTTCGCCGGAGCCACACGAATGAAGACCGAGGTGCTGCCCACCACCGTCTGGCTCGAACTCAGCGTCGGAAACCTCGAAGCCGCCGTCTCCGTCAGCCTCCTCATGGTCGCCATGGCCATCGTCGTCCTCGTCATCGTCCGCACCACCGGGGAAAAAGTATGATCCAGCTCGAAAACATCACCTGGAGCACCGGCGCACGCGTCATCCTCAATGACCTCACGCTCACCATCCCTTCGGATACCTACGCCGTGCTCATGGGCAGCACCGGCTGCGGCAAAACCACCCTCCTCGAAGTCCTCTGCGGCCTGCGCCAGCCTCAAAAAGGCCGCGTCCTCATCGATGGACGCGATGTCACCGCCCTCGAACCTCGCGAACGCGGCATCGGCTACGTCCCACAGGATCTCGCCCTCTTCCCCACGCTGAAGGTCTTCGACCAAATCGCCTTCGCCTTGAAGCTCCGCAGCCTGCCTGCCGACTCCCGCGTCCGCGAACTCGCCAACGAGCTCGCCATCTCCCACCTCCTCGACCGCCAGCCCGAAGCCCTCTCCGGCGGCGAAAAGCAACGCGTCGCCATCGCCCGCGCCCTCGCCGCCAATCCCAAGTTGCTCCTGCTCGA
>CALMTT010000052.1 GCA_937872615.1 uncultured Verrucomicrobiaceae bacterium
GGATGTGACCCACCTGCTGCGAGAAAGCGTTCGCACAAAGACCGGCTTCACCGTCGATGCCGTAGGCGTACATCGCGCGGCCGGTGCGCCAATCGGGGATACGATGGTCATGGGGCCGAGCGAAAAAGACCGTTCCGTGCGCGTGCGCTATGTCGGGCAGACGCAGGTGAGCCTCTGGGTCAAAAGCGGTGACAGTTCGGCTTATGCGCTGGCATCGCGAGATCGAGTGATGATCAAGAGGCAATTGCAAAAGAACGGCGAGGCGGAGTCCATGCTGCCATCGGTCATGCATCCCGTCGGATTCGATCCCGCGCAGCCGCACGAGTTGCTCGTCACGGTGCGTGGGGCCGCCGCTGGCATCTGGCTGGATGGCCGACACATCGGTGAAGTGGAGGACGCCGCGCTGAAGGAGTGCGCCATCGCCATCGTGCCCATGGCATCGAGCACGGTGCAAAAGGTGGAGATCGCGGAGCTGAACGCCGCGGCGGCCAAAGTCGAATGGCAGTCCATCTTCATGAAGCCCGAGGACTTCGGCGGCGACTTGAGGGATGTGGAGTTCCGCGATGGTGCCACGTTTCTGAAGAGCCGGTCCAAGGCCGCACCCGCCGACCCTTCCATCACCGCGATCCGTGCCACGGTGCGTTTTTGTGCGTCCGATCGCACCGGCTCGTTGTCACTGCGCTCCGCGGAAGGTGCTGCCTACGGCGAGGAAGACTTTGCCTGCATGGCCTACGTCTCGCCTTCAGGTGGCATGGTCATGAAGGTGCGCGACCGAACCACCGGCAGCTCCGAGCTGAAACGCCATGACTTTCCCTTGTCGCCAGCCCTGAAGCTGGATGAATCCTTTACCTTGGAGCTTCGAGCCGCTGACGGCACGATCACCGCGAGCATCAACGGTCATGAGGTCGGCTCGGTGCCGGACACTTGGAAGGGAAGAGAGCGGCGTTTCAGCATCACGCCATCGACCACCGAGATGACCGAGTTTCGCGACGTGGCAGTGATGCAGACGAAGTAGCCCGCAAGCTGTGACGGGCATCTAGCGAAACCGTGCTGACGGGGATCACCTCCCAATCACCTTCATGAGATGTTCCAGCTCGGCCTTGGCATCGTCAGGCGTGCTCACTGTCTCGGCGATCTGATCTTCGATGCAGCGGGCGTAGCGCTTCCTCATGCGGTGGATCTGCAGACGTAGGGCTGACTCGGAGATGGCCATGGAGGCGGCGAGTTCGGCATAGGGCGTGGCATTGTCGCCAAGCGGCAGAAATTCGCGAAGGCGTTCGAAGTCCTCGAGATTGTCGCCTCTCGCAAAGTCCGCACGCACCATCTGCTCGGCCTCGCGCAGCACTTCCTCCGCCCACGCGCGATCGAAGAGGGCGGCGGGATCGCGCACATCGGCGGGCTCGGCAAGGTAGCGATCCTCCGCTGTGTCGTCGTCAAAGGAGAGCGTCGCATTCGGCGAGCCGCCGCGCTTTTGAGCGGAGACATGGCGGATGTGTTTTGAGATTATGCGCTTGAGCAGCGCGAGCATGAAGGAGCGCAGACGGCCATTCTCCTCCCGTGCGCTGAGGATCATCTCACTGGTGACGACGAGCTGAAAGAAGGCCTGGGTGATGTCTTCCGCATCGTGCCGGGAGAAGCCGTTCCGCCGCGTGAAGGCATAGATGGGGTACCAGTAATGACGGCAGATTTCATTGAGCGCCTGCGCCGCTTCGGCCTCTCCGCCCTTCCGCATCGACTGCACGAGCGACCATCGCGTGGATGGGAAGGCAACCTGGCTCGTGCGGGGTGGGATCGACATTTTTTCGGGAAAGTGTGAAACAATTTTGAAGGCACCGGCAATGGAACGCCAACGCCAAACTTCTAACCCCGCCATGAATCCCTGCTCTGGAAAACTTCCCACCTTTCTGAGAATCGTCTGCTTTGCGATGCTGTCGTGCATGCTCGCGTCATGCGACAAAACCGATGATTCCCGGCATGGGGTGACTCAGGTCTCGATCGACACCCCGCTCAATGGTTCCTACATCACCACGCTCAGCGCGATCTCCGGCACTTACGACCAGTGGAGCGGTCAGCCGCTCTCCGGCATCCGGCTCTACATCGTCCGCTACAGCGACGGCAAATACTGGGACGGCAATGCCTGGGGCGGAGGCGGCTCGGCCATTCTGCCCGTGAACATCAACACCACCAACCGGACATGGGCATGGCAGGGCAGCGCGGGGCAGCCATCGCTGCCATCAGGAACCGATCCCGCGACGGGCCTGACCGAGGGGCATTACGACATCGTCGTGATCGGTGACTACAACGGCGGCGTAGAGACGCGCGTGGACAGTGTCGTCGCTGTCGGAATCACCGCGCCTCCGGTCACCTCCACGGTCTATTCATGGGGGGACAACATGTATGGCGCAGTGGGAACGGGTGCCTTGGGCGGGGACATCAACCAAGCAACATTGCTCGCACGCTCCATTGTGCTCGACGGCAAGAACATCGTCTCGCTCACAGCCGGCATCGGTTACACGCTGGCGATGACTTCGGAGCGCAGAGCCTATGGCTGGGGAGACGCGAGTGCAGGAGCGGTGGGATTGGGCGACGCGTTTTTTGATCATTACCCGGTGGCGAAGGCAGTGGACATGTCCGGCATTCTCGCCGGGAAGCAACTTGCCTTCATGACGACTGGGAAGTTACACAGTCTCGCCCTGACTACGGAAAATCAGTTGATCACATGGGGTTACGACGAGTGGGGGTGCCTCGGCCGGGGCAGCTCCACCTCGGTGTCCTATTCGCCGGTGGCCGTGGTGGTGACCGGTGCGCTGACGAACAAGACCGTGGTCGGGGGCAGCTGTGGTGCCAATTTTACCGTTGCGCTTACCTCGAACGGGAAGCTCGCGTCATG
>CALMTT010000053.1 GCA_937872615.1 uncultured Verrucomicrobiaceae bacterium
GTGTTTGCTTGGGCCGGACTGGCATGAGGTGAGTGCAGCCAAAGCGGCGAGGGTAAGGAGGTGGATGAGTTTGGTCATGAGTGTGTGGGTTGAAGGTTGGGCTAAAGGATGTCCCGTCCGAGCCTTGACGAATGAGGGACGACCGCGAGGACAAGAAAGTGGAAAAAAGTTTCGAGAGGTCAGTTGGAGTCTAGGCTTCAGCCGACGGTTTGGGCGAATCGAAAGCTCCCAAGATCGGCTAAAGCCTCGACTCCAACTCACGGTTTCGCGGCTTGCCAGCCAGCGCGGAGGGTCAGCGGCGCGGGGTGAATTCCTCACGGTGGAGGATTTGCATCTGAGAAGGGTTCTTTTGCGTGAGGATGGCCACGCCGATGGCCTGATCACCATACCAGCCGATGCTTTCGATGCGGAGCGTCTGACCTTGAATGATGAGCAACGAGGCGGCGGGATGGTTCTGCGGCAGGCCGAGGAGTTGCATGGCCTCCTGCGGCGCGGTGATGGGCTGGTCGTCTTTGGTATGATGGATGCCATCGCGGCCATCGCGGCGCTGGATGAGGCGCTGGGCCATGACGGGATTCGCCCCGGTGACGAGGGCGATGACCTCGGCACTGGCTTCATTCACATCGAGCTGGCCGCTGCCATAGATGGTGAAGAGCTGTCGCCAGCCGGGATAGGCGGCGTTGAGCTTTTCGATGCCGGCGACCATGTCGATCTCCTGCATGCTGCGAAAACGGCGGTTGAAGGGGCGGTTCGGGAAGCCGGCTTGTTTGTAATCGAGGGCCTCGGCGCTGTCGGGACGGCGTTTGAGGGCGTCTTCATCGACCCAGTCCATCAAGGCGGCGACGAGGCCCTGGGCAGCACCGGGTTGCATGCGGAAGTTTTGGAAGATCTGCTCGAGTCGCGGGGCGTTTTGATCATTGAGCAGCATGTTGATGTTCAGCCGGCTCTCCTCGGTGGTCATGATGGCGCGGTAGCCCTCGCTGCCGTCCTCGCTCTGATACTCGAGCAGCGGATCCATGGCGGAGATGACGGGATGGGCAGCGATGGAGATGCCGCGATCGGCCATGCGGCGGGCTTTGAGCAGGCCAGTGCGGTTGGCGAGTGCCTGATCGTATTGCGACGAGGTCAGCACGGTGGTGGCGACGGCAAAGGCGAGCAGCGTGATGACGGCGAGCACAATGAGCAGCACGGAGCCGTGCTGGCTGAAAGTACTCGGGCGGATGACCATGGCAGAGCGTGGCAGAATCGGCAGACGGACGCAAGATGAAGGCTTGCCGTTGTGCACGCGGGCCGATACACTCGCGAAAACCTTTCCTTCGTATGATTTTGCTCCAAAACGCGGCCCAACGTTCCGGCATCGCCGATGCGGAAACCTTCACCGTGGCCGCCCAGCAGGCGCTGACAGGCGGGCAGGCCTTCTTTCGCGACCTCATCGACCGCACGCGGGTGGATGAACGCTCGTTTTTGCATCACCTGGCCGAGGATATGAAGTGGCCGTTCCTCGAAGCGGCGCAGACCGATCCGACCTCGGCGGCGGAGTTGAAGGGCATCATCCCGGCGCGATTCGCGGTGAAGCATCAGGTGCTGCCGGTGCGCTTTGATTCGAGTGCGCCGGAGAGTGCGGATGAGAAGGAAAAGCATGCCCGCCGCACGCTGGTGATCGCGTGTCATGATCCCTTCGATCTCGTGGCGAGGCAGGCGGTGGCTCGCCGGGCGACGATGCCGGTGCGCTGGTGTCTTTCGCCGCAGGCGGAGGTGCTCGCGGGCTTGCAAGCGCTCTACGGCGTGGGTGCGGACACCTTTGAAGACCTTCTGAAAGGTCGCGAGAACACGACGACGGAAAATGCGGACGAGGCGAATGTGATCGACGCGGACAGCCCGGATGCCTCGGTGGTGAAATTTGTGAACCAAATCATCCGCGAGGCGCTGTCTCAACGTGCGACGGATATTCACGTGGAGCCGCAGCCGGACAGCCTGCGCATCCGCTACCGCATCGACGGCATCCTGCACGAGGTACCGGTGCCGGAGAACATCAAGCAGCTCCAGTCGTCGGTGATTGCCCGCATCAAGATCATGTCGAAGCTCGATGTGGCAGAGCGTCGCCTGCCGCAGGACGGTCGTATCAATCTGAAGGTCGAGAATCAGTTCATCGACGTGCGTGTGGCCTGCATCCCGAGCGTGGAAGGTGAATCGCTCAGCCTGCGTCTGCTGGGCCAGGAACGCTTCACGCTCGGCAAGCTGGGCATGAGCGAGGACTACCGGCAGAAGATCGACATGCTGCTGAAGAAGCCGAATGGCATCGTGCTGGTCACCGGGCCGACGGGTTCCGGTAAATCGACCACGCTGTACACCTTCCTTAGCGAGCTGAACAAGGTTGAGCGCCGCATCGTGACCATCGAGGACCCGGTGGAAAACAAGCTCGCGGGCATCGTGCAGATCGCGGTGAAGCCGGAAATCGGCCTGACCTTTGCCGCTGGCCTTCGAAGCATTCTCCGTGGCGATCCGAACGTCGTGATGATCGGGGAAATGCGTGATTTGGAGACGGCGGAGATCGCGGTGCGTGCGTCTTTGACCGGTCACTTGGTGTTTTCGACGCTGCACACGAACGATTCGCTCGGCGGCATCACACGTCTGGTGGAAATGGGCATCGAGCCCTTCCTCGTGAGCTCCTCGGTGCGTGCCCTGATCGCCCAGCGTCTGGTGCGTGCCCTGTGCGAGCAGTGCCGCCGTCCGGCGAAGCATGATTGGGAGGAGTTGAAGGCTTTTGGCCTCACGGTGAATCCTAGCGACCGCCTTTTCAGCGCTGCCCCGGGTGGTTGCAAAGCCTGCAGCAACACGGGTTACCGCGGCCGTCTGGCCATTTATGAGATCGCCCTGCTTTCTCCCGCGATGGCGCATCTGGTGACCAAACGGGCTTCCGAGGCCGAAATGATGAAGCAGGCCCGTTCGGAGGGCTTTGTCACGATGCGCGAGTATGGCTGGCGGAAGGTCAAAGAAGGCCTGACCTCGGTCGAAGAGGTGCTGCGGGTCACGAGTGAGGACGCGGCTTGAGGCATGCTCGTTGGCGAAACTGTTCAGGCGAGCACAAGGGGCCGTTTTCGGCCGAAAACGATGTCATTTTCCTTCGTTTACAGGGAGGCCTTGGCTGAGGGCTTGCCTAAATTCACAAAAAAGTGCAGAATTCTCTAATTAGAGGCGGCTCAAGCCGTTCCGACTTTGGCAACACTCCCCTTTTTCACCCATACCTACCATGAAACAAACAACAAAACTGCTCGGCAGCGTCCTTTTCACGGCGCTGTTTGCTGGTTCCGCCCTGGCGGAAATCCGCACTTGGACAGACGTCCGTGGCCGTCAGGTCACCGCGTCCTTTGTCAGCCTCGAAGCTGATAACATTACCCTCCAGACAGCGGATGGTAACATGCACCGCTTCCCGCTTTCGAATCTTTCGGCCGAGGACCAGGCGCTCGCTAAGAAGATGCAGTCTGCCGCTCCTGTCGCGACGGCCGGTGCTGATGGGCAGCCAGTTTATCTGGCCAATGCCACCGTGGCTCAGGCCGCTTCAAACATTGACCGACTTGTCGCCAAAGGTCTCGTGCGTGCCAATCCGGAGCGCACCAAGCTCGGCAAGCCCCCGATCACCAATTTCAACGCTCCGTGCAACGACGAACAGTTCGTGCGCCGCGTTTACCTCGATATCGTCGGCCGCATTCCGAACTACGATGAGGCGACCGCCTTCATCAACAATCAGGCCAAGGACAAGCGTGCCAAGCTGATCGACATGCTCCTCGACAGCGAGGGCTATAACAGCCACATGTTTAACTACATCTCCGAAATGCTCCGCGTGAAGGACGACTTCGGTGGTGGGGACAACGTCCGCGGCGTTCCTTACATCAATTGGCTCCAGCAGCAGATCGCCAAGAACACGCCTTGGGACAAGATCACCTTCGAAATGCTCACCGCCACGGGCAAGATGTGGGACAAGAAGCCTGACGGCACCTACAACGGCGCTGCTGGCTATCTGCTCCGTGACTCCGGCATGACGCTGGACAACCTGGCCAACACGCTTGCCATCTTCCTTGGCACAGACGTGGCCTGCGCCCAGTGCCATGACCATCCCTTCGCTGACTGGACTCAACGTCAGTTCTACGAAATGGCCTCCTTCTTCGGTGCCACCAGCACACGTTATCAGCGCCGTGCCCAAGGCCGGAAAGGCAAGGACGGTATGGAGATGGTGGACATGGGTCAGAAACTGATGCCCGAGATTGAGGCGATGATCACCAAAAACGGCGGTGACATCACCCGCATCCGCAACGGCCTCCAGAACTACATTGGTGCCAACCGCTACGCGATCAGCGACCTTCCGACGAACGGCCTGAAGCTTCCGCATGATTACAAATACAAAGACGGCAAGCCTGGTGACGCTGTCGAGCCCAAGTTTGTGACTTGGAGCAAGGACGACAAGAACCTTCCTGCCTACAAGCAGAAGCTGAAAGTCGAAGAAAACCTTCGCCTGTCCTTCGCTAACTGGACCACTCATCCGAGCAATCCGCGTTTTGCCATGACGATCGCCAACCGCATGTGGAAGCGTGCTTTCGGCCAGGGCATCGCTGACCCTGTGACCAATCTGGACGACCCGGATGCCTCGGCCAATCCCGAACTCCTCAAGCACATCGCTGCTGAGATGATTCGCCTCAAGTTCAACCTCAAGGACTTCATGCGTGTGATCTACAACACCCGCGCTTACCAGTCTGAAGCCACCACCGAGCACATCGCCATGGGTGAGCCTTACTACTTTCAGGGCCCCTTGCTTCGCCGCATGACGGCCGAGCAGACTTGGGATTCCTACATGACCCTCGTTCTCGGCACGCCGGACAAGTACAAGAAGCCCCTCGAAGACCTCTACAGCAAGTCCATCGACCTCGACCTCTACAATCCGAAGCTCGATGCCCAGACGGTGCTCATGAAGTATGACGCTTACCGCAAAATGGGTGAAAAGGAACGCGCCCTCATGGGTGGTGGCCTTGCCGAAGCCGGTGGTGACATGATGATGGAAGGCACCAAGAAGGCCAAGGGCAAGGACGAGGGCTCCAGCATGATGATGGAAAATGCCTCACTGAGCTATGGTGGCATGGTGCTTCGTCGTGCTGCGGAGCTCGACATGCCCGCACGCCCTGGCCATTTCTTGGTCGAGTTCGGCCAGTCCCCTCGCAACCTCATTGATGGCAGCAGCAAGCTGGGTTCTGTCCCGCAGGTGCTCATGATGATGAATGGCGCTGCTCAGGAGATGCTCACGAACAACGACTCCTTGGTGTTCCGCACCATGGAGAAGGTGAAGAGCCCGCCAGAAAAGGTGGAGGCGCTGTTCATGTCCGTCCTCAACCGCCGCCCCACGCTGGCTGAGAAAGATATCGCCAAGCGTGCTCTTGCCACCGGTGACGATGGCTATGCCAACATGATCTGGGCGCTCATCAACACCCGTGAGTTCATCTTCGTTCAATAAACACACCAAACCAAACGCGTACCCCGCACACACCCCATGAAATCTGAACTTAACAAGCTCGACACACTCGCCCGCCGCGAGTTCGTCCTCCGCACCGCCCAGGCCGCCCTTGGCGTCACCGTGCTGCCCAGCATGCTTGATGACATCCGCGCCGCTGAGAAAGTGGCCAAGTCCGGCCCCGGCACCCCCGGTTTCGGCAAGGCCAAGAAGGTCATCTTCCTTTGGATGAGCGGTGGCATGAGCCACATCGACACCTGGGATCCCAAGACTGGCTCCACCAAGGGCCCGACCGATCCCATCAAGGGTAAAGGTGGCGTTGATTACCTTGGCGGCACGATGACGAAGACCGCGGCGATCTCCGACAAGATCACCGTCGTCCGTTCGATGGCATCCAAGACGGCCGTCCATGAAGCTGGCACTTACATCATGAAGACCGGTTACGAACCCCGCGGCACCATCGTGCATCCCTGCATGGGCGCCTGGGCTTCCCACTTCTTCGGACGCATCAAAGGTGTGAACCTCCCGGACAGTGTCATCATCAACAGTGGTAGTTCCTACCCTGGCGCTGGCTTCTTCTCGCCCTCGATGAACCCGATCCCGATCTCAAACCCGCAAGCGGGTCTGCAAAACATCCGCAGCACGACATCGGAGAATCAGTTCCAGAAGCGCATTTCGCTCATGGATGAGTTCGACTCGGCCTTCCGCAAGAAGTTCCAGTCAGAAGATGTGAAGGCCTATTCTGAGTTCTACGACGAGACGCTCAAGCTCATGAAGAGCGAGGACCTCAAGGCATTCGATCTCGCCCAGGAGTCCGCGGCCACCCGCGCGAAGTTTGGCACCAGTTCCTTCGGTCAGGGAGCCCTCCTTGCCCGTCGCCTTTGCCAAGCCGGCGTCCGCTTCGTCGAAGTCCAGTTCGGCGGTTGGGACATGCACAACAACATCGACCAAGCCCTCAATGGCACGGGTGCCACGATGGACACGGTGTTCGCCGCCCTCATCGAGGACCTCGCGTCCAATGGCATGCTTGAGGACACCATGGTTGTCATGGGCTCTGAGTTCGGCCGCACGCCGGACATCAATGAGAACGAAGGTCGTGACCACTTCCCGCTCGCATACTCCGCAGTGTTCGCTGGTGGCGGGGCCAAGGCTGGTTACGTTTACGGGGCCTCCGACAAG
>CALMTT010000054.1 GCA_937872615.1 uncultured Verrucomicrobiaceae bacterium
TGGCAGAAGGGATATTATTGTAGTAGCCTCAGTTTCTTGCATTTACGGTATGGGAAATCCAGAAGATTACAATGCAGGAATTATCAGAATATCTGTTGGAGAGAAAATTTCGAGAAATATATTTTTATATAATTTAGTGAATAGCCTTTATTCTAGAACTGAAACGACATTTGATAGAGGAACTTTCAGGGTAAAAGGCGATACGGTGGACATCAACTTGCCCTATGTTGATTTTGGCTATAGGATTACTTTTTTTGGTGATGAAATTGAGAGCATTGATACCATCGAGAAAGAGAGTTGCAAGAGAATTGACAAACTCGATTATGCAGCTATTTTTCCTGCCAATCTGTACGTAGCTCCCAAAACTAGAATCAACGAAATCATCAAAGAAATAGAAGATGAGATGGTGGCACAAGAAAAATATTTCGAAAGGGAAGGGAAATATTTGGAAGCGAAAAGAATCGTTGAAAGGACGCAATTTGATTTGGAAATGATCAAAGAAGCCGCCATCCCCCTCACCGACGACACCCTCGCGCCCGGCACCGAGCGCACGCTGGCCATCCTCGAACTCCTCGGCCGTCATCGCGCCGGGCTGAGCCTCACCGAGATCGCCCGCGAGCTCGATTTGCCCGTGAACTCGGTTTTCCGCATCACCGGCACCCTGCACAGCCGCGGCTACCTCCAGCGCCGCGAAGACGACAAGCGCTTCGTGCTCACCAACAAGCTCTTCGACCTCTCCCGCCCTCAAGTACGCGAAAAGAGCCTCGTCGTCTGCGCTTTGGAGTCGCTCAAATGGCTGCGTGATGCCTCCGGCGAGACCACCCAACTCCTCACCAGCGTGAATCACAAGATGACCGTGCTGGAGCAGTGCATCTCCTCGCAGCCGATCAAAGTGAGTAGCACCGTCGGCCTGCAAGTGCCCATGTATTCCTGCGCCCCCGGCAAAGCGGTGCTCGCTCATCTGCCCGCCGCTGAACTCGACGCCTTCTTCGCGAACGTGAAGCTCAAGCAATACACACCGACCACGCTCTCCACGCGCAGCGCCCTCGAAGCCGATCTCACCAAAACCCGCAAACGCGGCTACGCCACCGACCTCGCCGAAGGCCTTGAAGGCATCCACTGCGCCGCCGCCGCTGTGCTCGATGAATACCGTTACCCCGTCGCCGCCGTCACCGTCATGGCACCCAGTTTCCGCCTGAAACGCGACCAATTCGAAAAACTCGGCCACCTCTGCATCCAGGCCGCCGAAACCATCACCCGGAGGATCTTGGCATGAAATCCGAACGTAGAACGAACTTCCAAGTTCGTTCCCTCACCACTCCCTTTCGTCGCCACATGATCGAACTTGGAAGTTCGATCTACATCCTAGCCGCGAGCACTCTTTTCGCCGCACCGACACCTCAACAACTCGAGTTCTTCGAGTCGCGCATCCGTCCGATCCTCGCGCAGGAGTGCTACGAATGCCACAGCACCGCCACGAAGCAAAAAGGCGGCCTCCTGCTCGACTCCCGCCCCGGCTGGCAAACCGGCGGCGACTCCGGCGATACCATCAAGCCCGGCGACCCCAAAAACTCCCTCCTCCTCCAAACCCTCAAACACGAGCACGACGACCTCAAGATGCCCAAAAACGGCGCCAAACTCGACGCCAAGGTCATCGCCGATTTCGAGCAATGGATCCTCGAAGGTGCCGCCGATCCCCGCGACAAGCCTCCGAGCAAAGAGCAGGTCGAAAAAGAAACCGCGTGGTCTGCCACTCTCGCACGCCGGAAGGAGTGGTGGGCGTTTCAAAAGATCAAAACTGAAAACTCAAAGCTCAAGACCATCGACGACTTCATCGACGCCGAGCTGAAAAAACAAAACATCCCCGCCGCCCCTGCCGCTGACGCCCAAACCCTCAGCCGCCGCATCAGCTACATTCTCACCGGCCTCCCACCGTCGGACGCGTCCGACAAGTCCGACGCGTCAGACCAGATCAACGCCCTCTTAAACTCCCCCGCCTTCGGAGAAAAATGGGCCCGCCACTTCATGGACTGGGTCCGCTACGCCGAGTCCTACGGCTCCGAAGGCGATCCCGCCATCCCCTACGCCTACCGCTACCGCGACTACCTCATCCGCGCCTTCAACGACGACGTTCTCTATCCCCAGCTTGTCAAAGAAGCCATTGCTGGAGACCTACTGCTCAAGCCGCGCCTTAAGAACGGCCTCAACGAAAGCGCCATCGGCATCGCGCAGCTTCGCATGGTGCTGCACGGCTTCTCACCCGTCGATTCGCTCGATGAAATGGTCACCTTCACCGACAACCAAATCGACACCATCACCAAGGCCTTCCAGGCCCTCACCGTGAGCTGCGCCCGCTGCCACAACCACAAGTTCGATGCCATCAGCCAGACCGACTTCTACGCCCTCTACGGCATCTTCACCAGCACCCACCCCGCCGTCATCGACGCCAACGCCCCCGGCACCGGCGACGCCATCCGCGCCGAACTTCAAAAACTCAAAACCCAGATCAAAGCCACCCTCATCACCGATTGGCTTTCGAAACTCCCCTCCGAAAAAAATTCTACTGCCCCCATTCTACTGCCTTCAAAACCCGCCTTCCCCTTCCACGGCCTCGCCCACTCCAAACCCGGCGAATTCACCCTCACCGAAAAAGGCCTCCGCATCCACCCCAGCGGCTACATCTCCAACACGCTCACTCAAAAAGACCGCGCCGTGATTTTCACGGATCGTTTCCAATGCGAAGGCGGCACGCTGTGGTTCCGCGTTGCAGGAAACGGCGGCGTGAAGGCCAAATACGTCGTCCAAAACTACCCGCGCACCGGCACCATCCACAAGGCGGTCGAACTCAAGGACGCCAAAGACGAGAAACTCGCCTGGCGCAGCCTCGACCTCGAATTCTGGAAGGGCGACGAAATCTTCCTCCAGCTCGCCACCGCCGCCGACATGCCCGCGGAATACAAAGCCGATGAACCCTCATGGTTCATCCTCAACGATGCCGTCATCACCAAGGACAAGACGCCGCCTGCTGATGTAAAACGAACTTCCAAGTTCGTTCCCCGCCAGCTTGTCGAAGCCTGGCAATCCAACACCCTCTCCGATGCCGACGCCGAGGCCCTCGACGCCCTCATCCAATCCAACCAACTCTCCACCGAGTCCATCACTCCACTCCTCCGTCGCTACCGCGAACTCGAAGCCGAGCTCCCGCTTCCCACTCGCGTCCCCGGCGTCATCGAAGCCGATGCCAAAGACGCCGCGCTCTTCGTTCGTGGTGACCACAAACAACCCGCCGAGATCGTCCCACGCCGATTCCTCGATGCCCTCGATCCCACGCCCTTCGCCACCAAGCAAAGCGGGCGCCTCGAGCTCGCCGAGCACATGGCGGACATGAAAAACAACCCGCTCACCGCCCGCGTGATCGTGAACCGCATCTGGCATCACGTCTTCGGCCGCGGCATCGTCGCCAGCGTCGATAACTTCGGCAAAATCGGCGATCTCCCCACGCATCCCGAGTTGCTCGACTTCCTCGCCCAGCGCTTCATCGACTCCGGCGGCAGCATCAAGAGCCTGCTGAAGCTCATACTCTCATCAAAAGCCTTCCAAAGAAGTGCTCAGTCCTCAGTGCTCAGTGCTCAGTTGGACCCCGAGAACAAGCTTCTCAGTCATTGGAGCACGCGTCGGCTCGAAGCGGAGGCCATTCGCGATTCCATCGTCACGCTCTCCGGCAAGCTCGACCGCACGCTCTACGGCGAATCCGTCGGCAACGGCGACGACCGCCGCAGCATCTACGTCAAAGTCATTCGCAACTCGCTCCCGCCCTTCCTCACCACCTTCGATGCCCCCGTTCCCTTCGCCACCCGCGGCAAACGGGATGCCACCAACGTCCCCGCGCAATCCCTCACCCTGCTCAATGATCCCAACGTGATCAGTTGGGCCCGCAGTTGGGCACTGCGCACGATCAACGATCTCAAAGACCGCCCCGACGACCTCCGCATCCGCCAGATGTTCCGCGAGGCCTTCTCCCGCGAAGCCACCAAAGACGAAGTGAAGCAAGCCACGGCTTATTTGACCTCTCTCCAAGCCGAATCGGCCCAAGAAGCCCAAAAACTCGCGGAACAAGAAAACCAACTCGCCGCCCTCAATCGCAAGATCAGCGCCTTGTTAGCCCCCACACGCGAAAAGCTCGTCAAAGCCGTCAATCCGGTCACTCCAGTCAATCCGGTCCCATCACCGCTCGCCGAATGGACTTTCGACAAAGACCTCAACGACACACACGGCAAACTCCCACTCACGCTCACCGGCAATGCCCGCATCGAAAACGGTGCCTTGATCGTCGATGGCAAGTCCATGGCTCAAAGCGGCTCGCTGCCGAAAACGCTCACCGCGAAGACCCTCGAAGCTTGGGTGCTGCTCGATGACCTCAAGCAGCAGGGCGGCGGCGTCATCACCGTGCAGCACAAGGATGGTGGCTTGTTCGACTCGCTCGTGTTTGCCGAGAAAACACCTGCGCACTGGGTCGCTGGCAGCAACTTCTTCGAGCGCAGCGAACTCTTTGAAGGCAGCGCCGAGACCGAGGCCGCCACACGCCCCGTGCATGTCGCCGTCGTGTATCAAGCCGATGGCACCATCCGCGGCTACCGCGAAGGCCAGCCCTACGGCCGCACCTACCGCAAAGCCCCCGGTGCCACCTTCGAGGCCGACCAGAGCCAGATCCTCCTCGGCTGCCGCCACGGCAGCCCCAGCGGCAACAAAGGCCTCCGCGCCCGCATTGACCGCGCCCGCCTCTACGACCGTGCTTTGACACCCGAAGAAATCGCCCAAACCTCCCGCATGGAAGCGAATACGATTCGTGAGTCGGATGTGCTGGCAGCTCTGAGTGAAGCGCAGCGCCTACAACTCGCCCAACTTCAATCCCAACGCGATGCGATGAACCAAGCCATCGAATCCGCCCGAAGCGCGACGAGCAGCGATGACCCGCAAGTTCAAGCGTGGACGAGTCTCGCGCAGTCTCTCATCAATCTGAAGGAGTTCATTTATCTTCGTTAACCCGTGGGCTTTCTCATCGACATCCTCTCGCGAACTCTGTTTCGCCACACCAACAGGGATATTGATCGCCTGTTAGATGATGCGCGTGCTGGAAAGCCGCTTCCCAAGGCAACCCCGGGCCCCGATTCTGGCGTGCTTAGCCTCAAAGACTCGACGCTATCCTATGCTTCACCTGTCTATGGCACCTGGCAGATCCCAGTCAGCGAGATCATCGCTTTCGGAGAATACACGACCGACAACGGCCCCTACATTGATGATTGGTTCATGGTCTTCGTAACCCAAGACTTTAACTGGGTGGAAGCCTCCAACTACTGCGGTGGAAGCGCCGCCGTTCGCGATGAACTGGCTCGCCGATGGGGTGTTGAAAGCCTTTATGGCAAGCTCTGGGGGCACACCGAATTCGCGAGCCGCGTGATCTGGCCTCTCGCACTAGCTGATCAGCGGCTTTTTCAGTTTGTAGAGCGTCCGCAGACCATTGGGCAGAAGATCAAGTCGTTCGGCATCGGCCTGGTCGACAAAGACCTCACCGAGCAAGTCAAAACTCAACTCCAAGCCGCACCAACACGATGAAGGCACTCCCAAACATCGCGCCAGCGTCCTGGAGTGCGGTGGCAAAACCCCGAAGGGGTGGCGACACCGCTTTCGAGCGCACGCATGGCGCTCAAGCATCCCAAAGACGCCGAACGTCAATTCCGCCGCTGGCAGCTCCACGACTCTCCCCCTCTCTTACCGCTTCGAAAGCGGTGTCGCGCTTCGCTTCCCACCGCAC
>CALMTT010000055.1 GCA_937872615.1 uncultured Verrucomicrobiaceae bacterium
GAAAGCACCGCATCTCGTGGACGGGCATCGGTGACACGATCGTCTGCGGAGCACCGCTGGGCATCTTCCTCGGCCGCATCGCCAATTTCATCAATGGCGAGCTGTTTGGCCGCGTGACGAATGTGTCGTGGGCAATGCAATTTCCCACCGAACTGCTTCACGAGGACTTTGTGAAGCAAGGCGGCGAGCGGCTGCCGATGCCGGACTACCTCCAGCACAGCCCGGACATCATCGCGTGGTTCGAAAAGTATCGCGGAGGCCGTGCGGAGCTGGCGAACATCCTGCACCCGCGGCATCCTTCGCAGCTTTATGAAGCCTTGGGTGAGGGTTTGCTGCTCACCGCACTGCTGCTCTTCATCCGCGTGAAGTGGCCGAAAGCACCGCATGGCATCATCACCGGGCTCTTCTTCCTGTTTTATGCCGTGATCCGCATCGCGCTGGAAGGTGTGCGCCAGCCGGACAGCGGCTCGGAAATGATCATGGGGCTCACGAAGGGCCAGTTCTTCTCCACCTTCATGATTGTGGCCGGGCTGGCCTTTGTGGCCTTTGGCTGGCTGACCAGGTCCAAACGTATGGCTTAGAAATTCAGCGCGACCTTGGCGGCCTCCTGCACGAGGGCGGGCGGAATCACGCGGCGGAAGTCATCGAGGCTCACGGGCTTCGTGAGGAAGGCATTCATGCCGACATCGCGACACTCTTCCTTCACACCGACGAGGGCGTGACCGGTCATGGCGATGATGGCGGGCTGGTGCTTGAGCTGGAAATTGCCGCGGATGGCGCGGGTGGCATCAATGCCGCCCATCACGGGCATCTGCAGGTCCATGAAGATGATATCGAAAGGCATCTGCGCGACCATTTCGACCGCCTCCTGGCCATTGTTCGCGACATCGACCTTCGAATAGCCCAGACGCTGGAGCAGCATGCAGGCGATCTTTTGATTCAACGGCTGATCCTCGACGAGCAGGATGCGGGCAGGATGCTGCGAGGCAAAGCTTTCGCCCCCTTCGGCCTTCGCGGCCTTTTGGATGGCGCGGTTCGTGGACTGGGAAATCTGCGCATCATGCCCACCGGCTGCCGCACGTGAGCCCGAAGGTTCTGCATGAGCCTCAGGCTCCTGCATCGCCACGAGCTCAACGGGTGCTGCAGCGGCCATGACAGGCTGCGCCGGAGGCATCACGCTGAGCATGTGGGCGCCATACTGCGGCGCCGCGGCCGGAGCTGGTGCGGCATAACCTTGCGGCTGAAGCATCGGCATGCCTTGCTGCATCGCTGGCTGCATCGGAGGCGCTGACCAGCCCTGCTGCGGCTGCGCTTGAGGCACGGGCAGGGCAGGAGCCGCCACGGCACGAGCATTGATCTGCGGCACGGCAGGTGCCGCGGCAGCCCCGATGGGGGCGGTGACAACACGACGCGGCATGCGGAAGAGCTCCGCCATGCTGCGCAGGAGATCACGACGCTTGATGGGCTTCGAGAGCCCGACGTGCCGGCTGCCGGCAGGCGGCGCAAAACGCGCACGATCGAGCTTTGCCCGCGTGATCGACAGATAGGTGATGATCGCGGCTCCCTTCGCCGCAGCCACTCGCATCAGCGGCGCAGCCTCCTCCGGCTTCATGCGCATGATGTCGAGAATGAAGAGTCCTGTCTCCTCGAGAGTGTGATCGAGCTCTTCGGGCGAGGCCTCGCGCATAACATTGACCTTCATGCTCCAGCCCATGAGGCATTGATTGAGCACCTGCTGCGTCGTGGGATGCGAGCTGTAGAAGACGACGGGCCTTGTCTTGACGATTTCGAGCCAGCCGACCTCTTCCTCGCGGTTTTCATCATCTGCGGCGACGGTGAGAGGGAGCTCGAAGAAGAAGTCAGATCCCTTGCCAGCCTCGCTGACGACCGAGATCTCACCTTTCATGAGGCGGATGAGCTTCTTCGAGATGGCGAGACCCATGAGGGTGTTGCCGTAGGTGGGGGTCATGTACACGTCCCCGTTGTCCAGCATCTCCACCACCCGCGGCCAGGGCTTCGAATCCTTCCGCAGATCTCCCAGCGTCTTGAACCGCTCCAGATCCAGTTGCCCCTCCTGCAACTCCGTGGAATGGCAGTTCAAACAGTATTTCTGCAGCAGCGGGCGGATCTCTTTCGTGTACCCCGCCTCCAGTTTTTCAAACGGCACCGCATCCGCCGCCGACAGGGCAACCTGATAGTCGCCGGCAGCTCCATCCAGGTTCTGGATCGAGACCGACAGATTGCTTTGATCGCCGGGCGCCAGGAAACGCGGCGCCGAGACCAGCGCCACCACGGGATCGCGCACCACCAGTCCGGCCTCG
>CALMTT010000056.1 GCA_937872615.1 uncultured Verrucomicrobiaceae bacterium
TACCTACACCGCCCTCACCTCCACCGGCCAGACCGTCTCAGGATCGCTGACCGTGGCGTCAAAGGGCGAGGCCTTCCGACAGCTTGAAACGCAGGGCCTCACGCCCGTGAAGGTGCTGCAGGATGAAAAAGCCGCCGCGGCGCAGGCCAAGAAGGCCGAGGAGGCCTCCGGGCCGGTGAAGTTGAAGCGGGCGCAGCTCATTTTGTTCACTGAGGAGCTCGCGGACATGCTGGATGGCGGTTTGCAGATCGAGCAGGCACTCCGCGTGATGCAGGAGCGGCAGGAGGCGGAGTCGCTCCGGCGTGTGGCGGCCACTTTGCGCAATGAAATCCGCGAAGGTTCGACCGTGGCGAAGGCATTGAAGAAGGCCTCGCCGAGCTTTGATGAGCTTTACTGCAATCTCGCCGCCGCGGGCGAGGTCAGTGGATCGCTGCCGAGCATCCTGCGGCGACTGGCGAACAACCTTGCCGTGATGGCGGACCTGCAATCAAAGGTGACCTCCGCGATGATTTACCCGGCTTTCCTGATCGGCGCGTGCATCGTGCTGATGGTGGTCTTCATGACCTTCATGGTGCCGCAGATCACCGATTTGATGTCGAAGAACGGCCAGCAGCTCCCAGCGGCCACCCAGATGCTGATCAGCTTCAACAACTTCCTCGCCGCCTGGTGGTGGATCATCCTCATCGCCATCACCGCCCTGTTCATGCTCTTCCGCGGCTACATCAGCAGCCCAGCGGGCCGTCTCTGGTGGGACGAGACGCGGCTGAAGCTGCCGCTTTTCGGCCCGATCATCGCGATGCGCTTCTACGCGCAGTTTTCGCACTCGCTGGGCAGCCTCGTGACGAACGGTGTGCCGCTCATGAACAGCCTGCGCCTTGTCTCGAAGATCTCGGCGAATGTCTTCATCCAGTTGCTGCTCTCCAAAGTGTCCACGCTGGTCTCCGAAGGCGCTCCGCTGTCCTCCTCGCTCAAAAAAGTGGGCAACTTCCCGCTGCTGCTCTCCGACATGATCGCCGTGGGCGAGCAGACCGGCCAGCTCGGCAAGTCGATGGAGAAGTGCGCCAACCGTTATGACAAGGAGCTCGACACCCGCATCAAGCGCATGACCTCCATGATCACCCCGATCATCCTCGTCATCATGGCGATCATGGTCGGCACCGTGGCCTACTCGATCGTCGCCGCCATTGCTCAAAGTGTCACCGGTATTCGCCGGAGTTAGTTTCAAATTCCTGATTTTCGATTCCTGATTCCTGATTCATTCTCCACCCACCGCTCCAACTCATGAAACTCACCACTCACCACTCAAAACTCACAACTGGTTTCACGCTGATCGAGATCGTCATCACGCTCACGATCATTGCCATCCTCGCCTCCGGCTCGATTTACCTGCTCAAAGGCCAGATCGACTCCGCCAAAGACACTCGCGTGGACAGCGATCTCCAGGCCATCGGCCTCGCGCTGCAAAGCTACGAGTCCCGCGCCCTGCGCAAGCCGACCACCGAGCAAGGCCTGAAGGCTCTCGTCGAAAAGCCGACCATCGAGCCCGTGCCCGAAAACTACCGCGCCTTCATGAAGGACATGCCGAAGGACCCTTGGGGCCAGGAATACAAGTATCGTATCCCCGCCCAGAAATCGAAGGACGACTACGATGTCTGGTCCGTGGGCCCGGATGGCAAAGATGGCACAGATGACGATCTGGGTAACTGGAAGCGTGGAACTCCAACGAAATGACGCTCATGCGAATGACGAATGATGAATGTCGAATGACGAATGCCTCGGCGCTTCGTCATTCCGCATTCGGCATTCGTCATTCCGCCGCCGGCTTCACGCTCGTCGAAATCATCATCGCCCTCACCATCGTCGCGGTGCTCGCGGCGGCGACGATTCCGATGCTGAAGGGTTTTAATGATGAGCGACTGGCCCGCGAACCCGTCGCCGCGCTGGTGAAACTGGCCCGCGAGGCCCGTTTTCGGGCGATGACGGAGAAACGGCCTTATCAAGTGGCTTTGCATGCCACGGGTTTTACCGCCTCACGCTACTCGAATCCCTACCTCACGCGGGCGGAACTGATCGAACTGATCGAGACGAGTAAAAATCCGCCCGCCGAGCAGCCGGCGATCGAGAAAAATGACCTCGAAAATGGCGGCGGCATGACCAAGACCACGCAACTCACCCTCGCGCCACCGCCGCCGAAGTATGACGAGCTGTGGACGGACAACTACGAGGCCCCGCCGGACATGAAGCTGGCCATGCAGTTCTGGTTCGACACGGATGTTACCTACCTCGAGGGCGACATGGTGAAGCTCTGGGTATTCCAACCCAGCGGCGTCTGCCAACCGCTGAAGGTCCATGTCGAGCGCGAAAGCGCCACCTTCGATGTCGAATTCGCCGCCCTCACGGCCGACATCGTCAAAGAATCCGTCGATCTGCGATGAACACGAACGCGACGAGCCAAGGGCAACGAGCAAAGGGCTGGCAACCAGCTCTGGCTCCCGCCCATTCGTCATTCCGCATTCGTCATTCATCATTCCGCCCCCGCGGCTACATCCTTTTCGAGCTTGTGCTGGCGATCACCATCTTCTCCATCGCCGTGCTCGGACTGGCGAAGGCGCTCAATCAATCGCTCGACACCGCCAATCTGCTGAAGCGTGACCACATCATCCGCGTGGGCATGCGAAACTTCTTCGAGGAGGTCCGGCGGAAGCCGCTGAAGGAAATGAGCACGTCCTACATGGATACGACTTACGGCATCACTTACACGAGCACGACTGAGCCTGTGAGCCTGCGCACCACCAGCGGCAGCACCCTTTCCGATCTCTACAACCTCACCATCAAGGCCACGTCCGAATTCAACGGCGTGCCCGAGGAGGCAACCCTCAGCGTCTATGTCTATAAACCCGCCCAGTAACAGCCCAAGAGCAGGGCAAAGGGCGTGGATCGCTTCGCGCTCTGCTTTCACGCTCATCGAGGTTGTCATCGGCCTGACGCTGCTGTCGATGATCACGGTGACGCTTTTTGCGATCATCCGCGGCTCCGTGCAGTCGGCGGCGGAGATCGAGCGGACGCAGCGGGAGAGTGATTCGGTGAATCGTTTCATCGAGCTGAGCCGTCGCGCCTTCGCCTCCCTGCCCGCCACGGCCACGCTGACGCTGAAACTCGTGCAAACGACCGAGCCAGTGATCCAGGAGCTGACCATCGCGGGTTCGCCGGATTGTTTTCCGGCCGGTGCGCATCCCATCACCTTCAAAGACACCATCCTGCGCCTGCGCCCTCACCCGGACGAGATCACCGACGACGCTGGCATGCCGATTCACTACCTCAGCCTCTCCCGCGAGGATTTGATCCCCGAGAACGACCCGCAAAACGGCATCCGCCAAGAGACCACAGGCATCTACGCCCCCGATGAGGAAGGCCGCTACTGGATGCCGCTCCTGCCGGACGTGATCGCCTTCAAATGGCGCTTCTACGTCGAGAAGGACAAAACGTGGTATGAAGAGTGGAGCAAGACCGAGTGGCCCGACCTCATCGAAGGCAGCCTGACCCTCAAAAACCGCACCCTGCCCATCCGCATGGTCTTCGGCGTGCCCGTGCTCACCATCACGGCTGGACGGGCGCCGAGCGGCACGTCGTCGTCCAGCTCATCCAATACCTCCAACACAAGCGGCCCGACTGCGGCAGGTGGTGGTGGCGGCGGGGCTCCTGGCGGAGGCGGAGGTCGCGGTGGCGATGGAGGAGGCGGCGGGCCTCGTGGCGGCGGAGGAGGACCTCCTGGAGGTGGTGGTGGCGGTGGCGGACCACCTCAGGGCGGCGGAAATTGAAGACCTAAACGACTGAAAAATGAAGATTGAAAATTGGAGACTGAAAATTGGAAAGGCTTCGCCTGCCACTCGGCACGCGGAGGCCTGCGCCAGCCAATTTCCAATTTTAAATTTCCAATTTTCAGTTTTCAATTCCCCGTATCGCTCGACCCAAGGCTCCGCCCTGATGCTCATGATCTGGGCCATCTTGCTCATGTCCATCACCGTGCTCGGTGTGGTGGAATACATCCGGGCCAGCGCGGCGGAGAGCGTGGAGGCGGCCTATCAATTCAAAGCGCTGCATTTGGCCGAAAGCGGTCTCGCGGTGGGCCTACATCCAAACACGCGACGCGGTGACCTCGTCTTGAAGCAAAAAATCAGCGAGAACAGCGGCTTTGACGTGGTCATCAACTACGAAGGTGCCCGCATCCCCATCAACTACGCCACCGATGAGCGTCTGCGCGAGGCCATCTACAACCTGCTCATCTTCTGGCAGCTCAACGCTGAAGAGGCTGGTATCGTGGCCGACTCGTTGGCGGACTGGGTGGACAACGACAACAACGCCCGGGCCAACGGCGCGGAACAGGAATACTACCAAAACCTCGGCATCTTCGACTCGCCACGAAATCAGGGCTTCCTCCGTGTGGATGAGATGCTGCTCGTGCGTGGCATGGATGCCGTGGACCGCAAAAAGCCGGACTGGCGCGAATACTTCAGCGTCTATGGCGAAGGCCAGATCGACCTGCGCACGGTGTTCAAAGACGTGCTCATCGCCATCACGGGCAGCTCGGAAAACGACGTGACCCGCTTCATCCGTGAGCGAGATGGTGCCGACGGCATCCCCGGCACCGAAGACGACCGCCGCATCCGCGATGACGAGGCCTACCAGCTCCTCGGTCTCACTGGCGACAAGCTGAACAGCCTCCGCGCCATCCTAAACGACGACGATACGACTCTGCGCCGTATCACCAGTGTCGGCTGGGTGGGTGACAAACGTGCCGAAATCATCATCGTGACACGCCGGAACAGCGAAACGAATGCTGTGACCTACCTCGGGCGGATGGAAGAGTGATCCGCGACGCAAAATCTCCTGAACCAATCGTTGCCGAAGGTGGATCACCCTCCAAAGTGTGCCATTCCTTCACTTATGAACGATCCAGCCACCGTTCTCATCGTTGATGATGAAAAGCACACTCGGGATGGCCTGCGCCTCTCGTTGGAGGACGATTTTGACTGCTACGTCGCCTCCAACGCGGCCGAGGCCATGGAGTATCTCAAGAACGACAGCATCGATGTGATGCTGACCGACCTCCGCCTCGGCGCGGATGACGGGATGAAGCTCCTCGATGCCGCTTTGGCACTCCCGAAGCCGCCGGTCTGCATCATGATGACCGCCTACGGCAGCGTCGATACCGCCGTGGAGGCCATGCGCCGCGGGGCCTACCACTTCGTCACGAAGCCGCTGAACCTCGACGAGGTCGAATTGCTCATCAAACGCGCCCTTCGCAGCCGCAGCCTCGAACACGAGAACGTGGCGCTGAAGCAGCAGGTGGAGCGGAAATTCTCCCTCGAAGGCATTTTGGGCCAGGCGGAGGTCATGAAGCCCATTTTGGACACGATTCAGCAGGTGGCACCATCGCGTGCCACCGTGCTGATCGAGGGCGAAAGCGGCACCGGCAAGGAACTCGTGGCCCGCGCCATCCACAACCTCAGCGGCCGACCGAAGGCGAACATGGTCGCGGTGCACTGCGCGGCCCTTTCGCCGCAAATCCTCGAAAGCGAGCTCTTTGGCCACGAGAAGGGAGCCTTCACCGGAGCCCAGGAGCGCCGCATCGGCCGTTTCGAGCAGGCGAATGGTGGCACGCTCTTCCTCGATGAGATCGGCGAAATCGACGCCAGCACGCAGGTGAAGCTCCTCCGTGCCATCGGCGAGCAAACCATCGAGCGAGTCGGCAGCGGAAAGCCCATCCAGGTCAATGTGCGTGTCATCGCCGCCACGAACCGCAACCTCGCCAAGATGGTCGAGGAGGGGAAATTCCGTGAGGACCTCTACTGGCGGCTCCGCGTCGTCACCATTCACCTGCCACCGCTTCGCGAAAGGAAGAGCGACATCTCGATCTTGGCCGATCATTTCCTCAAGGATATGGCCAAGGCCAACGGCAAGCCCTACAAAGCCCTCGGCGATGATGCCCTGCCCGCGATGATGAAATACGACTGGCCGGGGAACATCCGCGAACTCCGTGCCGCCATCGAGCACGGCGTGGTCATGAGCAACAGCAGCCGCGTCATGCTCAAGCACCTGCCGTCGTATCTTTTGAACCCCGGCGGCCTTTGGGTGCGGAAAACGCCCACCGCTGAGGTCCCGGCCCAGGCAGCTCCGCAGGCGAAGAGCGATCTCGATGTCGAGGAGGCCGAGCATCAGCTCATCCTCACCGCCCTCCAACGCAGCGGAAACAACCGCACCGTGGCCGCCGAGCTGCTCGGCATGAGCCGCCGCACCCTCCAGCGCAAGCTGAAGGAGATGAACATGGTGCGCACCCACCGTCGTCGGATGAAGCCGGGCGCTGGCGAGCCCTGAAGGACAACTTTGGTCTGCTTTCTCTGATTGCAGATAGGTTAACCCCTCCCATGATGCACCGTCACATGGCAAGCATCACGAACGAAAAACTCCTCGCCCACACTCAATGGCTCGACGGCGATACCCGGACAGGTCGTAAACTGAACGAGACAGGCATGAATCTGGCCGGTTCGGTCTTGAACGACCTCAATCTGGCCAAGGCGCACTTCGTCGGCACGACATTGACGAAGGCCAATCTGGCCGGAACGAACCTCTCCGAGGCCGATTTCAGCGGGGCGAACCTCGACAGCGTGAATTTCGCCGGGGCAAACCTCAGCGGTGCCGATCTCGGCGGTGTCTCGATGCGCAATGCAAACCTCACTGGCGCGATTTTCCGCGGTGCAGACCTTTCGGGCGCGAACCTCGAAGGCTCCAACCTCACGAACGCGGACTTCACCGATGCCGATCTCATCGCTGCGAACCTCAATCGAACCACGCAGAGCGGCCTCATCCTCAGCGGCGCGAAACTCGCGGACACTCAAGGCATTCAGGCCTGACTTCAATCTTGCTCGAGCGGATTCCAGGCCTCCATGGCCAGGCTCGCCGCACCGAGAGCACCCGCGTCCTTGCCCAGTGTCGTCGGGACCAGCTGGATGGGCGAGTGACGCAATGCTGGCACGAGTTCCTGGCTACGCCTCATGATGTCATCGCAGAATCGCGTGCCCAGCGCGGCCAGCGAGCCGTGCAGGAAGTAGCGGCGAGCATCGAGGATCAACTGCGTGATGCCAAGCAAACGGGCATAATCCGTCACCACCGCGTCCCAAGCCTCGCCTCGCGTTTCGGCGAGAGCAGCCAAGGCCACACGCAGGTCTTCCGGTGCCTTGTCAGCCCTTTTTCCGCTGAGTTTTCGCCAAACGCTGAGGGCTGAAAAAGCCTCATGCACCTGCTGGCGGCCACCCTCCAACGGCCATGGCAACATGCCCACCTCGCCCGACGCATGATGGGCGCCAGGGAGCAAGCGCCCGCCTTTCACGATGCCAATGCCAAACCCCAGACGGGCTCTCACCACGACAAAATCATCCTCATCACGCCCGTCTCCGAACCACCGCTCGGCCAGGGTGATGACGTGCAGGTTGTTTTCGACCGTCACCCGCGTGGCGAAACGGCGCTGCAATTCCTGCGCCAGAGGCACCTGCTGCCAGTCCGGCTGAAACTGTGAGTAAACAACCAGTCCCTCGGCCGCATCGACCAACCCCGGTGCGCCCACGCCAATGCCAAAGCACGGACCAGCGGCTCCGGCCTGCACTTCACGAAGGATCGCCTCGATTTGATTGATCATCTGTGCCGCGGTGATCTGCGGTGGAATCGGTTGTTGAAGGCTTTTTTCGACCTTCCCGGCAAAATCGAGCCGAGCCGCCTGCAGGCGCCCACCGGTGAATTCCACCCCGGCGAACCATCCCGCCTCGCTCACGAGCTCCAGAAGCTTTTTCGGTCTCCCCGTGCTCCCACGCTCCAAACCGGACTCGATGAGAAAACCGCGCCGCGCCAGCTCGTCAACATGGATACCCATGGTCGAGGGCGCGATCTCGAGCAACTCGGCCAGCACGCCTCGTGACTTGGCACGACCACTTCTGACCTCACGCACAATGCGTGCCTGCATGTCTTGCTGAGTCGATTTGAAGGTGCGCATCCTGTGAAGAATAAGAACTTCTTCCGTAGATTATTGCAAGATTCAACTAGCAGACTGCATCTTGACCAGATTCGCCTTCCAAAGCGCCAAGAACACTCAAGCCCTCGCCGTCACGGGTGTGCGGCGGTCATCGCGGAAGAAGGTCTCCATGCGCTGGCGCAGGTCGGCGTAGAAGGCGCGGGCCATGTCTTCGAGCATGTCTGCCTTGAAGGCGAGCCCGCTGGTGGCGGCGGCCTCGCGGGCGGCGCGGATCTTCTCATCAAAGGCACGCTCGAGCTCCATCAAGTGCTCGAGGAATTCCTTCGCGGCACGGCTGCGGTCCACGCCCTCGATCAGCGCCCGCTCCAGCGGCTTGTGCTGCGTGAGGTGGAGCAGCTTGCTCTCGGTAAGCTCCTTCATGTAGCGGTTGAAGCTCGTGAGGAAGGCGGTGCGCTCGCGGTCAAACTTCACCTCCTCGCGGTCGAGCAGCGTGTCATACGGCCCGGGCTTCGAGAAGAACTTCACGACCAGCGGAATCGTGTCCACGAGCATGAAAAGCATCGTGAGCACCAGATACGCCACCAACGCGAAGGTGCCGCCCTGCTGGCCGTTTTCGAAAAGCTCATGCAAGGCGAGTGTTTGCGTGAGGATGTCACGACGAGGCTCGGCGCGGATGGTGGCGATGCGTGATTCCTCGTCCTTCACGAGCTGGCCGACCTCGGCGTGCAGATTTTTGAGTTGGAGAAGCAACGCGTCGATTTGTGTTTTGAGCGTTTCGCGGATGGCGTTTTGCTGGCCGACGAATTGATCGGCCTGCTGCTGCTGGACCTGCTGCTTCAAGATCTCGATGCGATCCTTTTCCGCCTTCAAACGAGCAGCGTCTTCGGCGGCTTTGGCATCGAGAGCGGCATTCACGCCGTCTTCAGCAGCTTTGATTTCGGCGAGAAGGGTGACGCGGTTCTTCGTCATCGTGTCGAGCACGCCGCTGAGACGGGTGGACTCGGCACGACGCCACGTGAGCTGGTCTTCCTGAATGCTTTTGGCACGCGGACCGAGGCCGATGATGCCGCTGCGCTGGCCATTGACCTCACGCTCAAACTCCGTCTGCCAGTGATTGAGCTCCGCGGCGATCTTTTGGTAGTCGGCGCTCATCTTAGCCATTTCATCGTCGAGAGCCTTGAGCTTGGTTTTGAGCGGTGCGGAGGCTTCGGCGACCTTCGCGTCGCGTTCGGCCTTGGCCTTCTTTTCGTCTTCGGTGAGCGGCTTTTCGACCGGCTTGCCGTTCTCATCGAGGAACTTCGCGGTGAAGGTGGCATTCCATGCGTCGCGTTGTTTCGCGATCTCGCCTTCGAGCGTGGTGATGCGGGTCTCGACGGCCACTTTTTGCTGCTTCGCGGTCTCGCGGGCGGCCTCGATCTCCTTTTGACGATGCTGCTCGATGACGGAGGAGACGGTGTCTTTGAAAAGCAGCAGCGTGAGCGGATGGGAGATGGTGATGCCCATCAACGCGGCCACCACCATGCGCAGGCCAAACTGCGCCGCTTTGCGGAAGAAGCTCTGGTAAGCACGGTAGGTGGCCAGCAGCGCACGGTCCACCGTGAGGATGATGAAGGACCACACGAGCGAAACGGGGGCGATGATCCACCAATTGTCCGTCAACGTGCTCAACGCATAGGCGCAGGCGATGATGGCAAAGGTGCTGGGCACCAGCACCGTGGCCCCGAAGGCGACGTATTTGCGGCGTTCCCAGGCGGGACACGCTTCGAGGTTGTCGGTGGAGGCGGCGGAGAGCCAGAAGAAGACACGTTCGAGGCGGTCGAGGAGGTTCATGACGCGTGGGGGTGCGGTTCCGCGAGTGTGCGGGACGCTTCCGAAGCGTCAAGGCGGGATTTGTGATTCAGAGCGCCTTGGGCTTCGGCGCCGGCTCGCCGGAACCGCCTTGTTTCGGGCCTTTACGCGGTGCCGCGGCATCCTCGTCTGACACTTCCTTGCCATCGCGAAACTGGAGCTTCCGCGTGACCTTTCCGCTTTCATCCATTTCGACCACCTCGCCATGCAAACGGCCGCGGCGGTAAGGTGCTTTGAAGCGCAGCGTGCCATCGGCATAGTAGCCCTCGCTCACGCCGTGCATGACATTCTCCTCCATCGGCACGCGACGCGTGACGGTGGTGCCATTCAGCGAAAGCCACTGCCACTTTCCGCCCCCTTCGTGCTCGAGCACGGTTTCATCATTCAGCGCATAACGCCCGGCCGGCGGTGCTTTGATGACGAACGGCGTTTTGGAGCCTTCGAGGAAGTAATACATGCGCCCGGTTTCCTTGCCGTCCTGGAAGAAGACGGAGAGGTTCTTCATCTCCACCTGACGCACAAAAAGACCCTTCTCCGGCACACGCAGGGCTCCGAAGTCGCTGGCGTGCGTGCGCACATGATGCACGCGACCTTCCGGATCATCGGCCCGAGTCTCGAAGGCAAAGTAGTCGTAGTAATGCAGCAGTTTGCCATCGTCCTCCTCCGGCGTGCCGCCCGCGTGATCGCTGACACGTTTCGCCTCCGCGCTGCTGATGACGCAGTCCGGTGGGCCATGGCGGGCCTGAATGTCCGCCATTTTCGGCGTCTTTTGGCAGGGCGGGCACGATATCTCCATCGTCACGAAAAAACCGCCGGAAAGCCGGGAGGTGCGGCGGATGTGCGAGAGCACGTCTTTGATGCGTCCTCGCGCATCGGCGGCATCAAACAGGCTCTCGTCCAGCATCGCACGCCCGCCACGCGAGCCGAGATGCGCCACCTGATCCGCGGCGGCGGCGTGTTTGAGGCCGAGAGCCTTCTCGATGGCTTCCGCGTCCCACTCTTTCTGTTTGGCGGGCTTGCGGACGAAGTCGAAAACCACTCTCACTTCCTTGTTTTGAGCAGCGTCATCGTCCACGCGGCGGAACCAGAGGAAGTAATCCCTGCCCGGCTCAAAGTAGCTTCCGTCGAGGGTTTGCAGCACATGCTGGCGATCCTTTTCCTGAGCACGATCATGCTCGCGGTAGAGGATGTCGGCGTCGATCCAGTTTTTGAAACCACCGTCAAATTCGCCTGAAACAGGCACGATGAACCAATTTCCCCACTCGGTGGGGCCATTGAAATACCAGACGAAATCGCGGCCCTCCATGTCCTTGGGCGCGGTGATGCGCAGACCATCAAACACCCATCCTTCACGAGCCTCCGAAACGGTTTCGCCGAGCTTGATGCGTGCCGTGGCAGCCCCCTCCCGAGGCTGACGAACCTCGTCGTAGGCCGTGGGATTCGACCTGACACCGCGTGCCATGGATTCTTTGGTCATTTCCTCCTCGGCGAGGGCCGCGGTGACCGAGAAACCGGCGAAAAAGACGGCGAGCAGCCTGCCTGATGAGTTGGAGAGCATGATGCAGGATGACGGTTTCCTACGTACAAGTCACGCCTTTTCCCCGCCACTCCAGCGGCCCATCCAGACACGGCGAGAAAAGTTTCTGCCACGAATCAGCATCGCAGGTGACGGCAGGGGCGTAATGGGCTTAAACTATTTATTGTGACGTTCGAGCTCAACGACGCCTTCATGTGTGAAGCCGTGCCCCCCGAGGTCATGGACGCTTTGTGGTCGGGTGGCTGGAGACACTTTGGGAAGCTTTTCTTCCGCTACGAACGGCAGGAGACGGAAGATGGCACGCCGCAGACGGTCACACCTCTGCGCATCCGCATGGAGAACTGGCAGCCGACCAAAAGCCAGCGTCGCGTGCTGCGCCGGAACGCGGACCTGCGCTGGGACATGCGGCCGGTGAAGCTCGACGATGACCTGCGGGCCCTGTTTGAGCGTCACAAGGCCCGCTTTCGCGAAAACGTCCCGGAGAAGCTGGAGAACTTTGTGGGCGATGCGCCCGAGGCCGGGCCGTGTGACTGCCGCATGCTGCGGGTGTTTGAGCATGACAAGCTCCTCGCGGTCAGTTTTCTCGATGTGGGGAAAAGAGCGTTCTCCAGTGTGTATGCGATGTTTGAGCCGGAGGCGGCTTGGCGGAGCTTGGGCATCTTTACGATGCTGCTGGAGCTTCAATTTGCCCGCGAGATGAGCTTCGAGTTCCTCTATCCGGGCTATGCCACGCACGAGGCGGGCGTGTATGACTACAAAAAACAGTTCACCGGCATGGAGTGGCTGGATTTTGAATCGGGCGAATGGCGGCAGTTGCCTCGCTAAGAGGCCCGGGCCATAAGGCGGCATGCGAGTGGATGTTGTGACGCTGTTTCCCGAGATCGTGACCGTGCCGATGGGCGCGAGCATCATGGGCCGCGCCCAGGAAAAAGGGGCGCTCGAGCTGCACGTCCACGATTTGCGCGAGCACGGCCTCGGCAAGCACCGTCATGTGGATGACACGCCGTATGGCGGTGGTCAGGGCATGGTGATCCGCCCGGAGCCGATGTGGGCCGCGCTGGAGGCCGTGGACCGTCCGCAGGCACGCGTGATCCTGATGTCGCCTGCTGGAAAACCTTTCACCCAGGCCTCCGCGCAACGTCTCGCCAAGGAAGAGCATCTCATTTTCATCTCCGGCCACTACGAAGGCATCGACCAGCGAGTGATCGATCATTGGGTGGATGAGGAAATCAGCCTCGGTGACTACGTGCTGACGAATGGAGCCATCGCCGCGGTCGTCGTGATGGATGCCATCGTGCGTTTGCTGCCCGGTGTGCTGGGTGATGAAATGAGCGCGGTGGAAGAGAGTTTTGGCGAAAACGGTCTTCTCGAAGCACCGCAATACACGAAGCCTGCCGAGTTCGCCGGGCTGAAAGTGCCTGACATCCTTCTCGGTGGCAATCACGCCAAAATCGCCGCGTGGCGGCATGAACAAGCGCTGGAACGCACCCGGCAGGTGAGGCCTGATTTGCTGATCACAGATCCTCCGGACGCTGCAATAATTCAGCGACGCGTTTGAGCAAGCGCCCTGCCGCACCGCCATCGCAGACGCGGTGGTCGAAGCTGAGGGTGATCTCGGCTTCGGTGACGGGGATGAATTGATTCACTTCGTTGCTCCAATGCGGGACTTTGCTGCCTGCGCCGAGGCCGAGAATGAGGTTTTGCTCGGGCAGCGGGATCGGCGTGGCCCAGACGATGCCGAAGGTGCCGAAATTCGTGACGGTGGCGATGCCGGGGCGGTTCATGTCATGCGGCAGGCGGCGGGCGCGGGCCTGCTCGACGAGCTTGTTGTAGGTGGGCACCAGTTTGACGAGCGGCGTTTTATCGACTTCGCGCAGCACGGGGACGAAGACACCGTCCTCGACCTCGACGGCGAAGCCGATGTCGATGGCGCGGGGATGCACGATGCGGTTGCCGATGAGGCGACCGGCGGGGGCGGTGTTTTCGGCGAGGGCCAAGGCGAGAGCGCGAATGGCGTAAAGAGCGGGGCCGGGCTTCGGATCGGCCTTTTTGCGATGCGCGAGCATGGCATCGAGCATGATCGGGCTGCCGACGGTGGCGAGCGGGCGGGACCAGGCGCGGCGCATGCTGTCCGCGACGGCGATGCGCATGGGCGAGGCCTTGGTCATGCGGTGCTGCTCAAGACCGCGAAGGAAAGCCTCGAAGTCTTCGACGGTCACACGACCTCCTGCGCCTGTTCCAGGCACGCCGGCGAGGTCGGAGGCGTTCAAGCCGAGCTCAAGCATGCGGGCACGCATGCGGGGTGAGATGTAGCTGGCACCAGTGGCACCTGCGGGCACGGGCAGGCCTCCGACGACAGGCTCGACTTTGGGTTGCGGTGAGGAGATGACGTCCTCATCGCTGATTTGGAAGTGCAGATTCTCCACGACATCAGCCATGCTGGTGTTGTGCTGCTGGGCGATGCTGGGTTGCGGTGTTTCGGCAAAGCCGAGGTTCTGAGCGTCCTCCTCGCTGATCTCAAACGCGGCGAGGGTGGAGCCGACGGCGTAGCTGGTCTGCGGCACGGCGACGATTTGCGTGATCTTGCCAGCGCAGGGCGCGGTGACGGACATCGTGGCCTTGTTGGTCTCGACTTCAAAGAGGTCGCTGGCGGCCTCCACGCTGCGCCCGGCCTCGACGAGGATGCGGATGATGGTGGCCTCGGCGATGGATTCGCCTAGCTGGGGCATCAGGATGGGGATGGTGGGCATCTTTGGAGAATGACGAAATCAGAATGACGAATGCTGAATTCAATACCTGAGGAGGCTGCGCAGGGCGCCGGCGATGCTGGCGACGGTGGGGCGGTGAGCTTTCCAGAGGTTGGGGTGATAGGGAATGGGCGTGTCCTTGGCGTTGAGGCGCATCGGAGGCGCATCGAGCAGATGGAAGCCCTCGCTGGCGACGCGGGAGATGACTTCGGCGGTGACGCCGCCCCATGGAAAAGCCTCGCCGACGGCCAAAAGACGCCCAGTGCGGGCGACGGAGCCGAGGATGGTATCGGTATCCATGGGCTTCACGCTGCGGAGATCGACGACCTCGATTTGATAACCGTCGAGCTGCAGTTCTTCCGCGGCGCGGATGGCATCATGGACCATGGCGCTGTAGGTAACGACGGTAGCGTGACGGCCAGGACGTGCGATGCGGGCCTTGCCAATAGGCAGGCTGCGCTCGCCGATGGATTCGGATTTGAGATGGTAGTAGAGAAACTTGTGCTCGCAGTAGATGACAGGGTCATTCAGCTCGACGCTGTCGAGCAGCATCCAGTAGGCATCCTCGACGGTGGCGGGCGTGACGATGACCAGGCCGGGGTAGTGCGCATAAATCGCCTCCATGCTCTGGCTGTGGAAAGGACCACTGCCGGCCGTGCCGCCGCTGGGCAGGCGGATGGTGACGGGGCATGGCGTTTCAGTGCGCCAGTAGAGCGTGGCGGCCTGATTGACGATCTGATTGAAACCGATGCTGGAGAAATCGGCGAACTGCATCTCGATGATGGGCCGGGCGCCTTCGATGGCGGCACCGATGGCGAGGCCGACCATGGCATCCTCGCTGATGGGCGAGTCGAACACGCGGCCGGGGAACTCTTTGCCGAGATTCTTGGTGGCTTTGAAGGCTCCGCCGAAGGTGTTGATGTCCTGGCCGTAGAGGAAAACGGCGGGATCATTCCTCAGCGCGTCGTATTGAGCCTCCCGGATGGCCTCAAGGTAGGTGATGCTGCCGCTCATGATGCGTTCTGGCCCTCCACGAGCTCAGAGGTGGAGAGCGCCAGCCAGCTTTCCTTGAAGGGGTCCGGCACGGGCTCTTTCGACACCTTGGCGACGGTTTGATCCACGAGGCGGCGGATCTCCTCCATCTGGCTCACGAGTTCTGTCTCGGTGGCCCAGCCCTGCTCCACGGCGAACTTGCCAGCGACGTCGATGCAATCGCGGGCCTCGTGCGTGTGGCGTTTCTTGTCGGGAATGTAGCTGGCGTCATCGTGCTCGCCATGCCCGGCGAGGCGCAAAAGCGTGCCGACGATGATTTGCGGGCCTTCACCAGCCTTCGCCCGGGCCACGGCGCTGCGGAAAGCGGTCAAACAAGCGGCGAGATCAGTCGCATCGACATGCTCGCCATGCACGCCGTAGCCCTTGGCACGGTCCACGAGGTTTTCGCAGGCGTACTGGCGGGTGTTGGGGGTTGAGTAGGCGTATTGATTGTTCGCGATGCTGACGATGAGCGGGAGTTTTTCGACCGCCGCGAGGTTCATGCCTTCATGAAAAGCTCCGGTGGACGTGGCTCCATCACCCACGCTCGTGGCACCGATGGAATCGCCGAGCGTTCCTTTGAGCCGACGGGCAAACAATGCCCCAGCGACGACGGAAAGCAGGCTGCCGAGGTGCGAAATCATGGCCATGTAGCCATCGCGAGGCCGTCCGCGGTGGATGTTGCCATCGCGGCCACGCATCGGGCCGGTCACGGCTCCGAGATAGGTCCGCAGCGTCTCGATGATCGGCTCACCAAAGGCCAGACGTCCTGCCTGATCACGAATCAGCGGGCCATAGACATCTTTTCCCATGCGGAGCTGGACGCCCATCGCGGCCGCGAAGGCCTCCTGGCCTTTGCCCAGGTAAACCCCGCCCACGATGCGCCCACCGGCACGGTAGAGGGCACCCAGTTTCTCCTCAAGGACTCGCGAGAGCCGCATGAAGTGGAAGGCGCGTAGATACTGCTCCTGAAAGTCCGCCGGGAAGGCGGAAGATGCGCGTTTAGAGGTTGTCGTGACGGGAGAGGCGGACACGGGGCTGTCTTTTAGCGAAATCTGGCAGAATCGTCAACATCATGGGTGTTTAGAGTCAGCCTTCCCCAGCATTTGGGGCATTTTTTGACCAAAAGATGCCAAAGACGGGCTGCTAGCCCCCGGCAGAGGTCGGATTAAACGCTCCTCGGCGGGGAGTGGGACCCCTTTGGAGGCCCAGGAGAGGTTTCCAACCAAACCGTTACCGAGCGGCCCTTGCTCACATCATGGAATTTTAATAAAAATGGAGTAGTTATTGATTTAGAAAGGTTAAATTTTATGAAAAGTGTTTGAATTTTATAATAATTTTGGTTTACTTATGCTGTTTAACCCCGAAAAACATGAGCGTCGTCATGCAAACCTCCGCAGCCACCTCCTCTAGTGCCTTGGCCTTCAAGGAATTCTCAGTTGAGAGCCTCGGGCATCTCATCGTCCCCGATCATCCGATTCGGTTTGGCTTCCTTGTCTTTCTTGGAATCCTTCTTGTCGGCCGTCTTGGTGGATTTCTTTTCGTCCGGCGCGGCACCGACGGTCGCCGGCACATCGATCACCTTGCCTTTGCGCCAAACGGCGAGAGTGACCTTGGTGCCCGGGGCCATGTTGGCGATGGTGCGCACCACGTCGCTGTTGGAGTCCATGATCTTGCCGTTGATCTTATCGACAGCCCCACTCAGCTCACGGGCCATCCACGACAGCCGCTCCATCTGCTCCGAGTGCACGACCACCCCATCGAGCAAGCTCTGTAGTGTTATCTTGACGGTGCGGGCCTTATCGAACTCCAGGCAGAGAAACTTGCCCACGTACCACAACGTGAGAGGGTTGAAGCCGACAGCCGGCCCGTCCTGCTCACAGCGATCCTGAAGTTTGCCCTTCACATCCTCGATGCGTTTCTCAACAGCTTCCACGTCCTGGTGCTCGAACAACACGGCTTCCGCGACTTCCTCATTTTTGGAGATGAGATCAAGGGTCGCCTGGTCGCGAACTTTCACCATCGCTGCGAGCTTGTAGGTCCCCCACCAGTTGCGAGGAATGAACTCGACCACCAGAGCGATCGGAGACGTGCCCATCTCTTCCGACCGCACGAGAGTGTCGGGCACTTCCATCGTCGGCGGGAAAAGCACCCTCCTCATCAGAGGCTCCCCCCGAGGAAGCGATCGATCTTGAGACG
>CALMTT010000057.1 GCA_937872615.1 uncultured Verrucomicrobiaceae bacterium
GGCAAGGCCATCGTCACGTCCGACGTCGGCCAGCACCAGATGTGGGCCGCGCAGTTCTACAAGAACGACGAAAGCTACCACTGGCTCAGCTCCGGCGGCGCCGGCACGATGGGCTTCGGCTTCCCCGCGGCCATCGGTGCGCAGCTCGCCTGCCCGGACAAGCTCGTCGTCACCATCTGCGGTGATGGCGGCTTCCAGATGACCTTGTTTGAACTCGCCACCGCCGCGATTCACAAGCTGCCGATCAAGATCCTCATCCTCAACAACAGCTACCTCGGCATGGTCCGTCAGTGGCAGGAGCTCTTCTTCGAGAACCGCGAAAGCGGCGTCGATCTCATCGGCAATCCGGACTTCGTGAAGCTCGGCGAAGCCTACGGCATCAAAGGCTGGCACATCCGCCGCCCCGCCGATGTCGAGCGCATCCTGCAGCAGGCCCTCGATTACAACGACGGCCCCTGCATCATCGAAGCCGAGTGCATCAAGGCCGAAAACGTCTTCCCGATGATCCCAGCCGGGGCCGCTCTCGAAGACATGATCCTCGAAGCGCCGAAGCACAAAATGGAAAAACCCACCGGTTCGACCTAACCCAAGGGAGCGCGGACACTCCTGTCCGCCTCTTTGCACGGCCGATGAAAACCAACCGCATCATCCACGGCGATGCCCTCGCCGAGTTGAAAAAGCTCCCCGCAGCCTGCGCACAGTCCATCATCGCCGATCCGCCCTATTTTAACGTTCTCGAAGATGAAGCCTGGGACACCCAATGGAAAACAGCCGCCCACTACCTCGCTTGGTGCGAGAAATGGGTCGCTGAATCCATGCGCGTCCTCCGCGATGACGGCCTCGCTTTCATCTTCGGCCAGTTAGGAAAGCGCGAGCACACCTTCCTCCACCTCATGTCACGCCTCGCCCAGCAGCACCAATATCACGATCTCATCATCTGGGATCGTGCGGTCGGCTACAATGAGCGTCGCGACAGCTTCACCCCGCAATACGAGATGATCCTCGTCCTGCGGAAGGGTGACGAGGTGAAGTTCAACAAGGACGCCGTGCGCGTCCCCTACGACCGCGCCACCATCGCCGAGTATCTCCGCGATCCGCGCTACAAGAACAAAAAGGCCCGCAAAGCCCACCTCGAAGCCGGAAAGTTCGCCACCAACATCCTCCGCGTGCCCAGCTTGAAAGGGAACTCGAAGGAAAAGTGCGGCCACCCCTCGCAAAAGCCCATCGACCTCATCGAAAAGCTCATCCTGAGCTGCACGGATGCTGGCGACCTCGTCGTCGATCCCTTCCTCGGCTCCGGCACCACCGCCGCCGCCGCGAAGAAGCTCCAGCGCAAGTGGCTCGGCATCGAAAAAGACTCCAACTACCTCAAAATCGCCCGTGGACGCTTGAAGACCATCCAGTCAGCAAAAGCCCCAAGTGCTCAGTTCTCAGTGCTGAGTGCTCAGTCCAAGCGCAAACGCCGAACAGCCAAACTGAGCACTGAGAACTAAGCACTGAGCACTTTTGCCCGAAAACACCCCCGCCCCCTTTTCCAAACACCAGCCCCGCAAACATCATGAGCGACAAAATCACCGCCACCACCGACAAAAAGCCCGCGCCGCAGGCCGACATCATCAACATCCACACGCTCAGCGTCATGGTGAACAACCAGCCCGGCGTCCTCGGCCGCATCTGCGCCGTCTTCAGCCGCCGCGGGTTCAACATCGAATCCCTCGTCGTTTCGCAGACGCGTGATCCGCGCTTCAGCCGCATGACCATCGGCATCAGCGGCCATCCCGAGGGCCTGCACCAGATCATCATGCAGGTGAACAAGCTCATCGACGTCATCAGCTGCACCGAGCACACCGACCGCGACGCCGTCGCCAAAGAAATGGTGCTCATCAAAATCGCCGCCGGAGCCGCCGACCGCACCGAGATCCTCCAAATCATCGAGCACTACGCCGGCAAGACCGTCGATCTCCAGGAAGACAGCCTCATCGCCCTCATCAGCGGCAACACCGACAAACTCGACGCCGCCGTCCGTCTCCTCAGCAAGTTCGACATCGTCGAAACCGTCCGCACCGGCAAGGTCGTCATGGCCCGCGGCTTGGCGGATACTTGACCCGCTGCGCGGGAATGACGAAGCCCGAATGGCGAATGACGAATTCCGCAGGCGAAATGAAGCGTATCGGAATTCGTCATTATCTTTTGGCGTTCTGCCTTCGTCATTGATTCGTCATTCCTCATTCGGATTTCGTCATTTCGACGTGCCTCCCGCTACCGGCAGCCGGATCACGCAGAAACCCAGATCCGCCACGCCATCGGCGCGGCGAATCGTTTCCGGGATGTAGTAGAGCTCCAGCCGACGGTCCTCGCCACGCTTCGAGGCCAGCACCCCGGCGGCACGCATCACGCGCAGGTGCTTGCTCACCCCGTCAAAGTCTCGCTTCACCACCGCCGCCACCTCACTGGCGGACATCGCCCGGCCATCCGCCAGCATCTGGTAAATGCTCCACCGCAGCGGATTCCCCAAGGCCGCAAACGCCGTCGCGGGGTCCAGCCACTTCACTCCTGCCACCGGGACGGCCGAGGCCACCGACTTCGCTCCCGAAACGTCTGAAACCGGAGAAGTAACTGCATCGCTCATGCGCTGAGATTACCTCAACCCGATTCTCCCCGACAAGCCCGATCTCGACCCTTTTTGGCGGAGACTCGACCATTCAGGCCTCAAAGTTGACCGGAAAACCCTCAACGTCGGAGTCATTTGGCGGGCATTTGACCGAAAATCAGTCGATCACGGAGCAAAAAGGCGGGAATTCGAGCCTACAATGCTCGATGCCGGACTAAATAGGCGGGAATTCGACCCTTTGCCCGTCAAATGCCCGCCTCAAAGCGTCGAGATCGAGCCTCAAACCGTCTATTTTCTCGGGCTTCGCCCCTCTTACGCAGGGAAACAAACCACTCTCCGACATCCAAGTCGGAGAAATGGGCCTCCATCGGTTAGGCTCCAACACTCAGGTTGACGATTTTTCACGCGGTCCGTAGATGCCTGTGAACACCGCCTTAGCACCATGCCCGCTTACAGGGCGATCAGTGTCACACGCCTGCCCGGCCGGCCATAAGGCGCTTTCCTTTCGATTGTTTTCAAAAGCAAACACAGCATGAAAGCCGGCTACCGGGCCCCGATCTCGCTCAACGCCGAGTATCTCGCAGACAAAGCCAAGGATGCGGCGGTGCTGAATGGATTCCGCGAGGCGCATCTGCGGGATATGAAGATGCTGAAGGGGGGATGGGGTGGGCGCAAACGTCTGATAAATCCAACAGGCGTCTGGATGTTCCTCGTCGAGTTTTTTGAACAATTGGGAGTTAGTCGTGCCGCGATTCATCTCGCATTTTTTCATCCCTTCGCTTGGTTGCCTAATGAACATTTCGCTAAACATGGCGGCCATCGACTGGCGTCAACACGGCACATTTTCCCTGATTTCATCTTTGAGGAAGTACCTCGAATCCATGGAAGCCCAGATTGAATCGCTTTACCGGGATAAACGCAAAGATCTGAAGAAAGTCTTCGCTAATTTTCTCACCACTGAGGATGGCATCGGCGAATACAGGACGCATGTTCAACATCTGGAAGACCAGTATGAGTTAAATTTGAAAGTCATCATGCGCTATTCATTCGTGGTCTCAGCGCACATCATCTTTGAAACTAGACTCATCGCTTTCTGCGATGAAGTCTGGAAGGAAAAAAGCCTGGAGTTCCAAATCAAGGATTTCAAGCAAGATAAAAAATCTCAGAAATCCAAAGGACTCGTTGAGCGTGCCAGAAAATATCTGACAAATCATGCTAAACTCGATTTTGGCGGGATGCCAGCTTGGTGTCGGCTCATGAATCTGCAAAAGGTGCGTAACTGCATTGTTCACACGAATGGCTTTGTCGATAAATGCTGGGACTGTGATTATCTGAAGTATCTCGCGGGAAAAAAATGCGGAATCAGTCTTGATGACGATGGCCGCCTGCTCCTGTCGGATGATTTTTGCCGCCAAAACCTTGATGACCTCGAAGTCTTTTTCCGTGATGTTTTCGAACGCGCGGGATGGAAAGTTTAGCAGAACCAAATATGCCAAACACGCCTGAGACAAGTATGTCGATCACCACCCGCTCTGAGGCTAGTCTGGCGACTAGCCAACCGCCAAGCGGACGAATTGTGCGGGAGATGGTGGAGGGGGCGCTTGGAATGTCACGGGCCGCCTTGGTAGCCAGTGCTGGTCTCATTCCGCGTTTCAAAATCGGAGATCACTTCTTCTGTGAACCCGATTATCAGCAGATTATGCTTTGGGCGGAGTCACTCCACTTTGAGCCTCACAAGGTGGTTGAATATTTGCTTAAACCTCGAATTTGGTGGGGCGGGGCACCCGGCCAAACCCATATTGAAAATGGCCGTATCCTCACTCTCCTCTTGGATGGTAATCTGCTTCCACTGAGCAACTTGAATTGGGTAGATGGCCTTGTTGTTGAAGCTTTTGCATTCTTGGGGTCCGTAGCATGGCAGAAGGACTCAGGGCGTTTATTGCCAATCAAACTGCCGCAGCTCCGCCGATTGTTTTGTGATAGGCTTAAATCTCCGATTGTGGACTTGGCCGGGAAGCCCTTCCTGTCCGAAATAACGTGCTACAGCTGTGAAATTGCAGAAATTGATCTGACTGAGGTTCCATCCCTCACCAAGCTAGTCTGCTGCAACAATCAGCTCGAGGAGCTAGACCTTTCAAAGGTGCCTCTACTAGCCGAACTCAACTGTGGACAGAACCAAATTGCGACTCTTGATCTTTCGCGGGTGCCACGCCTCTCGAAGCTCTGCTGCGCTGACAATCAGCTTAATGAGCTGGATCTATCACATCTGCCGTTGCTTGTAGAACTCGATTGTGAAAACGATCAATTAGCCGAGATCGAGTATCAGCTTGGAGAAAAAGAGGATGCTGAGTGCGGAAATAACCAAATCCCCGAGCTCGATTTGTCCAACGTGCCGCATTTGACCAAGCTGAAATGCGCTGGCAATGCAATTAATGCGCTAGATCTCTCGTCCGTCCCTCTTCTCACAGAATTGGATTGCAGTAATAATCAACTCGGCAGTATTAATCTATCGAAAGTGCCGCTTCTCACAAAATTGAGTTGTGATGGCAATCCTATTGGCAGCATCAGCTTCCAAGGTGCTCCGCTGCTCAGTAAGCTTAGCTGTAATGAATGCGGGCTGACAAAAATTGACCCCACGCAGTTGCTTAACCTCAAGTCGCTTGATTGTGGCGCCAATAGTATTCGACAATTAGACCTTGTAGCCTCACCTCAACTAACCCATCTGCGCTGTGGGTTTAATCAAATGGTTAAACTAAACCTCACTGGCGTTCCATTGCTCGCTGAATTGGACTGCTCCAATAATCTACTCACGGATCTTGAATTGAGCAGGACACCCAACCTTGAGAAGATCAATTGCATGGAAAACAACCTCAAGAAATTGCCATTGCAATTTTTGCCGGCGCTGAAGTATCTGAGTTGTGCTGGCAACCGATTGACCGAGCTTGACCTATCTGGCACACCAAAACTTGAGTTTCTGTTATGTATGGGTAATGAACTCTCAGAGCTAAGGCTTTCGAACTTGCGGCTACTCAAGTCGCTTTTCTGTTACGGGAATAAACTATCGGTTTTAGACATTCGTGGCCTAAGCGCACTACAAGAACTGCAGGCCCATTTCCCGCCGGGCAATCCACGCGGACTTCCACCTCGATTGATCGTATGAGTAAGCCACTCATCAATCGTCAAAAACAGTTAGATAAGCACTTCCGCACTGAATCATGAAGCAAGCGGATTGGATTCTTCTCGACACGGAAACGACGGGTTTTGCAGCTCCGATCTACGTTGTCGAGGTTGGTGCGCAGCGAATGCGTGGATGGGCACCCGTTGGCTTGCCTTTTCGCAAGCTGATCAATCAGAACCAGGACATCCCGCCTGAAGCTGCCCGGGTGCATGGCTACACGCGAGAAATCCTTGAGCGTGACGGCGAATCGGTGGCACAGGTTTATGCCGAACTCAGGCGGTATGTGGGAACGATGCCTATCGTAGCCTATAACCTGGAATACGATCTGGAGAAGGTGCTGAAACCGGAATGGCAGCGCCTGGGGATCACTCCGATGGGAGAGGGCGGCTTCTGCGCCCTGCGGCTGGCTCAGCGACTGCTGGACCCGGTGCCTGCGGGTAACTGCAAGCTGCAAACCCTGCGGCAGTATTACCGCCTGCCGGAACGCGGCGCACACACGGCTCTGGGGGACGTGGAGACGGTGGCAGACTTGTTTGCCAAGGTGCTGCGGCCCATCGCCGAGCAGCGTGGGCTGGACACTTGGGCTAAGCTCAAACGTTTTGCGGAGGATGAATGGTATCCAAGCCGAATCGCCTTTGGCAAATTCAAAGGGCGATCCATCTACGACGCACGAAGCAACCCGGAGGTGCGGAAGTGGCTGGAATGGCTGGCGAACTCCTCGAATGAGAGAAGTGCCAGCATGGGGCGCTGGTATCTGCGCCAATTGGACCAAGTGAACTTCCCACCAGAGGCCGAGTTGTTTGTTGCCCCTGCTGCAAGCGATGCACCGATGACAGCGGCAGCGGAGATTGTTCTCTACGTTCATCCTAGCCTGCAACGGCTGCGGGATCTGATCGCGGGCTCGCGGGCACGGCTCGCGGAACTGGAAGCGGGCTACACCTCGCTACGAAATCAGGTCATGACACTGGAAGCCCGCATCTTCCATCGCCTGCGGACACATTTCGAGGAGCGAGACCGGCTGCGGCTGGTGGTGCGCTACCGCCAAGTCTATCTGGATGTGTTGCTGGCTGAAGGAGAGGAAGCTGCTGCTAAAGCACAGGACGCCTACAAGCAGGCGGAGGCCCAAGCCCGTGAAGAATACGAGGCTACTAAAGCGGCCATGGAATCTAATCACCGCTTGTCTGCGGAGGAAGAGTCCGAACTCAAACGGCTGTGGCGGGACCTTGTGAAGGTGTTTCATCCCGACCGCTACGCGGATGATCCCGAGAAGCAGGAAGCCTACACGAACCTGACCGGAGCCATCAATGCAGCGAAGGATTGCGGTGATCTGGACACACTGCGCCAGATTGCGAATGATCCGACCGGCTACATGCTGCGGCAGGGCTGGGCGGCACTCGATCTCCGGGACACGGATGAAGTGGAGCAACTGCAAAAGCTCCTGAACAGCCTGGAGGCCGAGATTCTCACTGTCATTGAAGCTACCGATGCGCTCAAGGAGGGTGCCAGTTATGAATTGTGCCAAGTCGTGGAGAAAGACCCCGAAATCCTCAACCGCGTGATCGGGCAGCAGATCAGCGGTATTGCTGAGGAAGTGGAGAAGCTCAAAATCGAGGCGGACCGGCTCAACCGCGAGATTGCTGAGTTGAGCGGTGATGATGCGCCGGTGATCGGGTGAAGCATGACAAGCCAGCAACCACAAAATCCATCAGGCACCTCCGACGCGGTCCTGGAACTCAGATAGGGTAAGCCAGTTGGCTCGGTTTCTGTCGCTCAGTCGCCTTTCCAACAGACTTTGATGCTCCGGGTCACGCGTTTGGCGTAATTGAAACAGAAAGACCGAGACCTCCCTCAGCTCCGGCTCGGTCAGGAGAGCTATTTGGTCTTTGATACACTGAACACTCATGGTGGCGAAGTTTGCAGCAGACTTGCATGCGGCAAGGCCCAATCCTATAGGCTCCTCCCCCCCATGCGCATCCTCCACCTCACACCCGGCACCGGCACCTTCCATTGTGGATCGTGTTTGAGGGATCATGCGCTGATCAAGGCGCTGCGGGTGCGGGGGCATGATGCGCTGATGGCGCCGCTGTATCTGCCGCTGGTCACGGATCGTGAATTTGGTGCCCAGGAGCTGCCAGTGCAGATCGGCGGCATCTCGTTGTATTTGCAGCAGAAGTTCACCTGGTTTCACAAGCTGCCAAAATTCGTCCACAAATGGCTCAACAAGCCCGACCGCCTCCGCAAGGCGGCGAAGCGCATGGGCATGACCAGCGCCAAATCGCTCGGTGAGATGACTTTGGGCTCACTTTTGGGCACCGAAGGCCGCCAGTGGGGCGAGTGGAAAAAACTGCTCACCTGGATTCGCAGCGAAGGGAAGTTTGATGTCGTTTCGCTCTCGAACAGCCTGCTCACCGGTCTTGCGCCCGCGATTGAAAAGGAGCTCGGCATCCCCGTCGTGTGCTCACTGCAAGGCGAGGACAGCTTCCTCGACACCCTGCCTGATCCGTATCGCGAGCAATGCTGGGAGGCCATGCAGCGCAATGCCCGCAGCGTGCGCCGCTTCATCTCGCCGAGCGAGTTTTATGCCCGCCACATGCGTCAGCGACTCGACGCGGCCGAGGGACAGATCAAAGTTCTCTTCAACGGCATCGACGCCACCAGCTTCACCACCGCCTCGCCCGATCCGAATTGGCCCACGATTGGCTACTTCGCCCGCATGATCCATGGCAAGGGCCTCACCACGCTCATCGACGCCTACATCACACTCGTGAAACGCGGCTCCGTGCCCCGCCTGAAGCTCCTCATCGGCGGCGCGGCCACGCCCGTGGATGACAAATACATCGCCGAGCAGAAGGCGAAGCTCAAAGCCGCCGGTTGCGATGCCCGCGTCGAGTGGCGGCCCAATCTCGACTTCAAGGAGAAGGTCCACTTCTTCCGCGACCTCACCGTCTTCAGCGTCCCCGCCACCTACGGCGAGGCTTTCGGTCTCTACGTCATCGAGGCCATCGCCAGTGGCGTGCCCGTGGTCCAGCCGCGTCACGGAGCCTTCCCCGAGCTCATCGAAGCCACCGGCGGCGGCATCCTTTGCGAGCCCGACAACGTCGAATCCCTCGCCAACGCCCTCGAAAGCCTTCTCCTCGACGGCGAACGCTGCGACCAGTTCATCAAAAACGGCATCGCCAATGTCCGCGCCCATTTCAGCGCCACCCACATGGCCGAGGAGTTCGAATCCGTGCTCCGCGGGGCCGTGGCTTGATCCCGGTCAAAATCAACGCAGGTTTCCCGCTTGAAGCGGCCCTCGGTCGTCGTTTACAAACGCACGTCACATGACCCTCGCCGCACTCCCCGCCCCCAGCCCCACGGGTGACATCTATGTCGCCTTCCTCAGCATCGTTTTCGAAGGGGCACCCTACATCCTGCTCGGCACGCTGCTTTCGGGGATGATCGATGCCTTCCTGCCGGCCCGGTTGCTCGAGCGAGTGCTGCCAAAGAGCCGCGTGCTGTCCACTTTCCTCGCTGGTTTTCTCGGTCTCGTGTTCCCGGTGTGCGAATGCGCCATCGTGCCGGTGATCCGCCGCCTCGTGCAGAAAGGCCTGCCCGTTTCCTGCGCCGTCACCTACATGCTTTCCGCGCCGATTGTGAACCCCATCGTGGCCGTGAGCACGCTCACTGCCTTCAAAGAGTTTCAAAACTGGTCCTGGGACACGCCCGGCAATGCCACCATGACCATCGCACGTCTTTCGCTGGGCTATGTGGTGGCCGTGATCGTGGGTTTGATCTTCATCCGCTTCAAACCCTCCCAGATCCTGCGTGACAAAATCGCCGCGCAAATCGATGCCGCGGGTGCCGCAGCGGCTGAAACAGGTCACTCAGCTCCCAAGGCCTCTTTCAATGGCAAGCTCGTCCATGCCATGCGCACCGCCATGCGGGACTTTTTGGACACGGGCATGTATTTCGCCATCGGCGTGGTCATCACTTCCGTCTTCAATACCCGCGTCGATCAGGCCATTCTCGACACGATCGCGAAGAGCGAGATGCTCGCGCTGCCCTCCATCATGGGCCTGGCGATGGTGCTGAGCCTCTGCTCGACCTCAGATGCCTTCATCGCCGCACCGATGGCCTCCTTCAGCATGGCGGCCAAGCTCGCCTTCCTCGTCTTCGGCCCCATGATGGACATCAAGCTGCTGTTCATGTACTCCGGCGTCTTCAAGCGGAAGGTCGTCTTCGGCTTCCTCATCGGCCTGTTCGTGCTCATCGGCGTGCTCGCCGTGCCGTGGATCGATCTGATTTCGAAACTGGCCGTCAAATAAACCTTTTCACCTCCTACCGCCATGTCAGGCACTCGCACTCTCATCCACCTCCTCAGCGTCGCCACGCTCCTGCTTTGGGGCGGCGTGATGCTCTTTTTCCACGTCTCGGGACGCATCGCGCTTTACCTGCCGCCGGATGGCATCTTCCGCCCGATGGTGCTCGCCGCTGGCATCGGCCTCGGCGTGCTCGCGCTCTTCAATCTGCTCACGATGAATGCCGAGGACATCGGCTGTGAAGGTCACGATCACTCGCACGACGGCCATGATCATGGTCACGGCCACGATGGCTGCTGCGGCCATGACCACGGTCACGAGCACAAGCACGATCACGCCCACAAAGAAGGCTGCTGCGACCACGACCATCATCACCACGACCACGATCACTCGAAATGCGGTCACGATCATGCCCACGAGCACAAGCATGAGCACGGCTGCTGCGGTCACGACCACTCACACGATCATGGCGATCACGGCCATGCTCACGGCATCCTCGAAGAAAGCGGCTGGGGCGGCCGCCTCGTGGCACTTTTCATCCTCATCGTGCCTCTCACGCTCGCCGCGACACTCACCCCGGATCGTTACAGCCCGAACGCGGTGATGAACAAAGGCCTCTACAATCCGAACTACGCCGACACCTCCCGCGCCGACCAGTTCTCGCTCAAAAACAAGTCCTCCACCCCTGCCACGCCGAAGCGTGCGGAGCCCAAAGTCACCCCGAGAGACCTTCCGCCCGCCACGGTGGCCGCAGCGCCCGCCACCGATACGAAGGCTCCGCCGATCCCCGGTGCGCCACCACCTCCCACCAAGCCCGGCGAGCCTCCGAATGCCGCCAACGCCCCCAAACCACCCACGGAGGCGAAGAGCTACGGGACCTTCAGCTTGGAAGATCTGAAGCAGCAGGTGCCGCAGAACAAGGAAGGCCACTTCCTGCTCGAAGTGCCAGAGATCTATTACACCGGCGGCGACATAGAAGTGCAGAAGGTGCTCACCGGTCAGATGGTCGAAACAACCGCCCAGGTGCTGCCTGAGAAGGTCAACAACGCCGACGGCCATCGCATGCGCATCTTCCGCATGCTAGTGCAGTGCTGCGCGGCCGACGCCCGCCCCTTCTCCGTGCCGATCGACTTCGGCAAGAAGGCACCCGACTTCAAGGACATGACTTGGGTGAAGGTCACCGGCAAAGTCAGCTACAAAAAGGAGGGCGACCAGACCGTCCCGCTCATCGAAGTGTCCAAAGTCGAGGAAACCACCGCGCCTGACAACGCGATGATTTACTGAGCCACGCGGCCTGGCCTCCATGCAGTCGGCCGCAGCGTGGCCATGGCGTAGGATCGTTCGCCAGAACGAGGACGCCGCGCCGCATTCTGGCGAATGCGCCTACACCGTCATCGCCCCCGTCACGGCTTAGGCGAAATCGAGGATCACCTTGCCCCTGCGGCTGTTTTCCTGTGCCCGCTTGATCGCACGCGCATGCTCGCGGAACGGCACGATCTCATCGATGGCCGTCACGAGTTCATTCGCGAGGATCATCTCCGTGAGCGGCTCCAGCACATCGTAAAGCTGCTCCCGTGTCGCTTTCTCGAACCACTTCGTCACCCACAGACCTCGCAGGCTGAGGTTTTTGAAGATGAGGAACTTGTTTGGCACCTTCAGACTCCGGCGACTCATCGCGCCGTAGGTCACCATCGTGCCCTCGCTGGTCAGCACATCCATCAAACGAATGGCGCTGTCACCACCGACCGCGTTGGCGGCCAGCCGCACGGGCTCTTTGCCCACGATGGCCTTGGCTTGAGCCACACCTTCATCGGTGTCGAGCACCACTTCGTCCGCACCGAGGCCCTTCAACTCGGCAAAAAGCTCCTCGCGGCGCACGAAGTTCAATGTCCGAAAGCCGAGTCGGCGGGCGATTTGGATCAAAGCGCGGCCCACACCGGAATTCGCAGCGTTTTGCACCACCCACGAGCCCGGCTCGAGTTCCGCAAACTCCTTCAGCATCACCCACGCGGTCACCGGATTCACTCGCAGCATGCTCGCCTGCACCGGGTCGATGCGCTCAGGCACCTTTGCAAAGGCATGCTCGGGCGCGGTGACATGCTGAGCCCAGCAACCGGTGCCGAGCAGTGGAGTGACCACATCGCCTCTTTGCAAGGATTGCACGTCAGGTCCCACCGCCTCCACCTCGCCGCAGCCCTCGTGACCGGGGATGCAGGGCGGCGTGGCCACGCGGCCGTAGGTGCCCTCCATGAAATTCAGGTCCGCCGGGTTCACCGGCGCATAGCGCATCCGCACGCGCACCTCATGCCCCGTCGGCGGGGCGATGTCCCGCTCGGCCAGTTCGAGGACCTCGGCGGGGTTTCCTGTCTTCGTGAACTGCAAAAAGGCGGATTTCATGGTTTGGGAGATGGGAGGAAAGGCCAGCGGCTGCGGGCTGGCAAGATATCGCATCAAGTGAGGCCTATTTTCCGTCTTTTCAGGCCCCAATCGGCACGCCATTTCGGACTTCCGAATCAAGTCTCGGAAAATTCATCTCGCATCTGGCACGCGGCATGCTCAGATGACGGACCGCCTAAGCTGAAAGGGTGAAATTCACCCCGCCGCGAAGCATTCATCATCCCAAACTCAACCATGGCTAAATACAAACTCGAATACATCTGGCTGGACGGTTATGAGCCCGTCCGCAACCTCCGCAGCAAGACCCAGCTTAAGGATTTCGACAGCTTTCCGAAGCTCGAGCAACTGCCGAACTGGGGCTTCGACGGCTCCTCCACCCAGCAGGCCCCTGGCGGTTCCTCTGATTGCGTGCTGAAGCCCGTGGCCGTGTTCCCGGACAGCACCCGCATCAATGGCGTGCTCGTGATGTGCGAAGTTTACAACGCTGACGGCACTCCCCACGCTTCCAACGACCGCGCCACCATCCTCGACGATCCGGACGCCTGGTTCGGCTTCGAGCAGGAATACTTCCTCTACCAAGACGGCCGCCCCCTCGGCTTCCCCGAGAACGGCTATCCCGCCCCGCAGGGCCCCTACTACACCGGCGTCGGCTACAAGAACGTCGGCGACATCGCCCGTCAGATCGTTGAGGAACACCTCGACATCTGCCTTGCGGCTGGCATCAACCACGAAGGCATCAACGCCGAAGTGGCCAAGGGTCAGTGGGAATTCCAGATCTTCGGCAAGGGCTCCAAGACCTGCGCCGACCAAGTCTGGGTGGCTCGCTACATCCTGAACCGCCTCTGCGAAAAGTATGCCGTGGACGTCGAATACCACTGCAAGCCCCTCGGTGCCACCGACTGGAACGGCTCCGGCATGCACGCCAACTTCTCCACGAAGTTCATGCGTGAGACCGGTGGTGAGAAATACTTCCTCGCCCTCATGGCCGCCTTCGACAAATACAAGGAAGAGCACATCGCCGTCTATGGTCCGGACAATCACATGCGCCTCACCGGCCTGCATGAGACCCAGAGCATCGACAAGTTCTCCTGGGGTATCGCCGACCGTGGTGCTTCCATCCGTGTGCCGCATTCCTTCAAGAACAACGGCTGGAAAGGCTACCTGGAAGACCGTCGTCCGAACTCCCAGGGCAATCCTTACCAGATCGCTTCCCGCATCCTCAAGACCATCTCGACCGTCCCCACGGCCTGATCGTCCTGAGTCATCAATTCACGAGAACGCCGCCTGGAAACAGGCGGCGTTTTTTTGGCCTCAAACGGCGGCTCTCAGGCAAAAACCGGCTTCACCACCTTCGGGTTCTCCACGCCGGTGAGGCGCTGGTCGAGGCCTTGGAACTTGAAGGTGAGTCGCTCGTGATCGAGCCCCGCGGCGGCCAAAACGGTGGCATGCAGGTCGTGCACGCTCACGCGGTCGATGACGGCCTTGAAGCCGATCTCATCGGACTCACCGTGGTGATAGCCACCCTTCACACCGCCGCCGCACATCCAGACCGTGAAGGCATGCGGATTGTGATCGCGACCCGGCTGAGCGCCTTTTTGAGCGATGGGCAGACGCCCAAACTCACCGCCCCAAATGATAAGCGTTTGATCGAGCAGGCCACGCTGCTCCAGATCGCTGATGAGCGCCGCCACCGGCTGATCACTCTCGGCTGCGAAGCCGCTGTGGTTGCCCAGGATGTCCTTGTGGCCATCCCAGCTCTGCTGGTTCTCCATGCCGCCGCTGTAGATTTGAATGAAGCGCACTCCTCGCTCCACCATCCGCCGTGCCGTGAGGCACTGGGTGGCAAAGTGACCGCAGTGTTTTTCATTCACGCCGTAGAGTTTTTGAATGTGCTCGGGCTCGTCTTTGATCGCGAAGGCCTCCGGCGCGGCTGTTTGCATGCGGTAAGCCAGTTCAAAGCTCTCGATGCGGGCATTGAGCTCGCTCTCGATGGCTGATCCGGCCAGCGATTCGCGATTCAGCCGCGCCATGAGGTCGAGTTGGGCCCGCTGACGTTGCGGCGTGAGCGAGGCAGGCGTGGTGAGGTTGTCGATCGGAGTTCCACTTGGCTTGAGCCAGGTGCCTTGATACACACTCGGCAGGAAGCCCGCGCCCCAGTTTGCCGCGCTACCCTTGGGAAGACCGCGATTGAGAGGATCGCTCATCACCACAAAGCTCGGCAGCGAATCACTCTCACTGCCCAGGCCATACGTCACCCACGAGCCCACGCAGGGATAGCCCATGCGCGTGGTGCCGGTGTTCATCATGAAAAGCGCGGGCGAGTGGTTGTTTGAGCCCGTCCAGCAACTGTGGATGAAGCACATCTTGTCCACATGCATCGCCGTTTTCGGAAACAGGTCGCTACACCACGTGCCGCTCGCGCCGTATTGCTTGAAGCCGAAGGGCGATTTCATCAAACCTCCCACCGATCCCGGAAAGAAGCCTGTCTTCGGATCAAAGCCCTCCAGCGTCTTGCCATCACGCTTCGCGAGTTCCGGCTTGTAGTCCCATGTGTCGACCTGTGAAGGACCGCCGTTGGTGAAAATCCAAATGACGGACTTGGCCTTGCCGCCGACTTCCATCGGCACTTTCGGCGCGAAAGGGTTCTTCGCCGCCTCAAGCATCGAGGTGAAGGCGAGCATGCCAAAACCACCGCCCGCACGGGCAAGCATGTCACGACGGGAATAACCAAGTTTCGTGTCTTTCATGCGGCTTTATACGCTGCGCCGCTGTGTGTCATCGTGTGAAACTTGTGTCTGATCCTGCGCTCACGCCGCCTCCACGACGATTCGACCTCCGCTGGCCTCGCGGACACGCACCGAGCGGCCGGGCTCGAGGTAGGCATTCGCATCGGCGACGGCCTCGATGATCTTCCCGCCGATCTCGACACTGCCGTAAGGCCGCAAAGCACTGCGTGTGATGCCCGTGTCGCCGATTTGAGCCTTCGCCGCATCGCGCTGCGGTGGTGTGTCAGCCGCATTGCCACCCGCCGCGGCTTCGAGCACGAGAGCACGAAAAGGCCGCAACTCCGGCACCCACAAGATCATGAGCGTGATGAGAATGCCCGCACCGGTCACACCGAGGGCAAAGTTCCTCAACCCGGTGGCATACTGGGCCAGATTGAAACCGCTGCCGCTGCTCTCGGCGGGAGCTGGCAGGCCTTCCGGCGGCAACGAAGGAGCGATCTCCCAACCGCTCATCGTGTAAACGAGCGCCACCATCACGCAAAGGAACCCGATGAGCCCCGGCAGAATCGTTCCCGGTGCCGCGAGCAGCTCCACGCCGATCAAAACGATGCCCACGATGAAGATGAGCGACATGATCATCGTCTCGTGGCCCACCAAACTGCCCGCGACGTAGTGCCCGAAGAAGAAGATCGAAAACGCGATCAAGGCCACAAAGCCCGCGAGACCAAAACCGGGTGTCTGCATTTCCAAATAACCGGAGGCGAGTCCCACCAGAATCAGCAGCCAGGCAAACTGCGTCACCCAAATGGCGATCCATTCGAACATCGTGGGCTCGGCGACGAGCGTTTCGCCTTTCAGCCGCTCGCTCTTTTTGATGTCATCGATGGTCTTCACGATGGATTTGGCGAGCAAAGGCTTCCCATCGACGAGCATCGTGGCCTGATCGGCATCGAGCGTCACGATCTGGCCTTTCGGCACGATGACGCGGCCGTTGATGACGAGCCCCGCATCCTTGTCGATCATGCCTTCGAGAATGCGCACGTCGTGGCCTTTGGCCCGCACAGCGGCACGGGCCATGCCGAGGAAGGCGGAGTTGTATTTCGCTCGTTCAGCCTCGCCCATCGACTCGCCGCCGCCGGTGACCGGTGTTGCCGCGCCGATGCTGCTGGCGGGTGCCATGTAAATCGCATCCGTCGCCATCGCCGTGAGTGCTCCGGCGGAGATCGCGCGGGTGTTCACATAGGCCAGTGACTTGATCGCGAGCTTTTGCAGGTCCTGCATCATCAGCGTCGTCGTCTCCCAGGCCATGCCGCCGGGTGTGTCGAGATCGAAAAGCACGGCCTCGGCACCTTGCTCATCGCACAGCCGCAGCGTGCGCTTCATGAATTCGAATCGCGCCGGGATGATGAGATCTTCCTCGCCCACGGTGATGACGACCACTTTGCCGCTGTAAGGGCCTTTCGAGGCTTTTTTCTCCGTTTTGACCTCGGCGACGGCTTTGGAGGGCTCGCTGGGCTTTTGGTCAAACCAGGCCGCGTTGAGCGTGACGACCTTCGCCTGCTTCGCGATGGCCTTCAGGTCCGGTGCGATGCCTTTGGCGAGCAAGGGCACAGCAGTGTCCGCATCGAGCAAAAGCAGCTCACCCTTCGCCGCGTGCGGTTCGAGCTGCCGTCGCGGCCGCTCGCGGAGATCACCGACAAGGACCTGCTGCGCTTCGCTGCGATTCTCAAGGCGTGGACGCTGGTGCCCGTCGGTTCCGAGGGCTACGCCAAGGCGGGCTTCAAGGCCATCAAGATGAAGATCGGCCTCGGCTCCATCGACCGCGACATCGAGCGCGTCGCAGCCGTGCGCAAGGCGATCGGCCCCGACGTGAAGCTGATGGTGGACGCCAACCACTGCTTCGCCGTGCCGACCGCCATCCGCCTCGGCCGCAAGCTCGAGGAACTCGGCATCGAATGGTTCGAAGAGCCCATCTCGCCTGAGGACATCGACGGCTACATCGAGGTGACGCGCGCCCTCGACATGGCCGTTGCCGGCGGCGAGAACGAGTTCACGCGCTGGGGTTTCCGCGAGGCCATCGTGCGCAAGGCCATGGATATCGTGCAGCCCGACGTATGCGCGGCAGGCGGCCTCAGCGAATGCAAGAAAA
>CALMTT010000058.1 GCA_937872615.1 uncultured Verrucomicrobiaceae bacterium
GCGAACGCGGCTTCGGGCGCATCGTCAACATCTCGTCGGTTGCGGCGCGCGGCGGGAGCCGGAGCGGTCGCGCGGACCTCCTTCACCATGGCGGGCAGCACTTCGGTGCCGTTGTTCCCCCAACTGCTATACACATAGGTAAGCACATTGGACACCTGCTCATCATTGAGGCCTAGCTGCGGCATGATGCTGGCATAGACCTCGCCATTTACGGTCACATTGCCTTGCAGGCCGTGGAGCACGGTTCCGATGCTGCGCTTCACATCCGCATTGAGGTAGTCGGACTTGGCGAGCGGTGGGAATGCCTTCGGGATGCCCTGCCCCTCCGCCTGATGGCAGGCCATGCAGATGGATGTGTAGAGGAGTTTGCCACGAGCGATGCGCTCGTCTTTGTTTGCCGCGGGCGGCTGCTGTGTGGATGCCTGAGGGATGTTTTGCACCGCGCCGCCTTCGAGCTGGTAGATGCGGTCATCCTGCTTTCCGGAGTACACGAGTTTGTTTTCCTCGCCAGTGACCTTGATCATGCCCACGGCACCTTTGTTGAAGGCGCGGAAGATGCTGTGATCGACCAGAATATAGGTGCCTGGCACTTCGAGGCCGAAATCCACGATGGCAGAGCCGCCGGCGGGAATCATCGTGGTCTGCACCTGATGCTGTGCGGGCTTCACACCGCCCTCCAGATACACGTTGTCAAAAATCTCGCCGATGACGTGGAAGGAGGACGTGAGGTTCGGGCCGCCATTGCCGACGAAGAGGCGCACTTTTTCGCCCACCTTGGCATGCACGGCATTGTCGCCCGCCATCGCGCCGACGCTGCCGTTGAAGACGACGTAGTCAGGTGTCTCGGTGAGCGCCTTGTCCATGTTGAAGGGTTGCAGGCCGGCCTCGCCATACGGTCCTTTGGTGTAGAACTCGGATTGGAAGACATAGAACTCCTTGTCCACTTTTGGCAGGCCGCCGATTGGCTCGATGAGGATGAGACCATACATGCCGTTCGCCACATGCATGCCGACGGGTGCTGTGGCGCAGTGATAGACGTAGAGGCCCGGATTCAGCGCCTTGAAGGAAAAGACGGACACATGCCCTGGTGTCGTGAAGGACGAGGCCGCGCCGCCGCCTGGTCCGGTGACAGCGTGAAGGTCGATGTTATGCGGCATCTTGCTGTCCGGCCGGTTCATGAGGTGAAACTCCACCTCGTCATTCTGGCGGATGCGGATGAATTTGCCCGGCACGCTGCCACCGAAGGTCCAAAACGTGTAATCCACGCCGTCGGCCATGCGCTTCACCACTTCGACGACTTCGAGTTTGATCGTCACCTTCGTCGGATGATCGCGCGTGATGGGTGGTGGCACGTTCGGCGCATCGGTCAAAACGGCGTTCTCTGTGCCTGAGACAGGTTTGTCCTGCTGCTTCGTGGGGTTTGCCATCGCGTCATCCGAAGCCGGAGCAGCAGCAACAGCGGGCGAACGTAATTCCAGCATGGCCTTCATGAAGGTTTCCTGGGACTGCTTTTCGTTTGGACTCAGCTCGCGGTCGCATTGCGTGAGAAAAGCGACCGAGGCGGCCGCCAGGAGGAGTGTGGTTTTCGTTTTCATGGTTCAGGCAGGTTGGGAGGATTGCTTGTAGCGGGCATACCGTTCACGCTGCTCAGGCGTGAGGTTCGCAGGGTCGAATCTCGGATCAGGCACCTGATTGATGCGTGAGAAGATGACGTTCGCCATGTCGGCGGCGCAGCTCTTGATGTGCTCGGCATGCTCGCCGGCGAAGAGATCATCCACCGTGGAGCGGAAGAGCAGGAGCCAATGGTCAAATTTGTCCCGTCCCATGTCCGTGAGCGGCACCAGCTTCGCGTGCGCGGCGAGCGGATTCCCGGTGAAGCCGCCACTGCGAAACAGGACCGTCTCCCAGAAAGCATACATCTTCGGCAGATGCGTGCTCCAGTTCGTCTGCGCTACCTTGTCGAAAATGTGACCGAGCACCTCGTCGGCACGGACGCGGTCGTAGAAAGTGTTCACGAGAATTTCGATCTCCGGCCGTCCGGCGAGATCGGGTTTGCTGGCGGCTTTTTCCTCATTCATGCATCTTAGAGTAGCCGCTCCAAGAATGACCGCTCTGCACTCTCTGGCAAGGTTTGGGCGGTAATTGCGGAACTGGCCTTCTGCAATTGTGCCTGCGTTAGATTCTGCCTATCTCCTCCCATGAAAAATCAACGCCACGACGACATGAGCACAGCCTGCCAGGACCGCTCGGACTCATGGGAACCGCCGGGTGGCCTGCTCATCTGGCTGCTCGTGATGCTGGAGGTGGTGACCTTTGGCGCGGGCATTTTGGCATTTGTCTGGCAGGAGCGCGGGAATGCGGCGGAGTATGAGCAGGGACGCCTGCTGCTAAATCAGAACCTAGCCTTTGCGAACACACTCGTTCTGCTCACTGGCGGCTGGTTCATGGCCTGCGGGCTGGGGGCCTTGCGAAAGGGAGAAAAACTATGCGCCAGAAGCTGGACGATAGCTGCGCTGCTAACTGGCGTGCTCTTCTTGGCGCTAAAGCTCATCGAATACCGCCAGAAGGCCGCGCATGGCATCCAGTTTGGCGAGGATACGTTCTTCACGCTTTATTACCTGCTCACGGGCTTCCACTTCGTGCATGTGCTAGTCGCCGTGGTGCTGCTGGGGGTGCTCGCTCGCTCAGTCCGCCTCGGGCACAGCCATGCGGGCGATCATCAAAACTTCGAGGCAGGTGCGGTCTTCTGGCACATGTGCGATCTCATCTGGCTGCTGCTCTATCCCGTCATCTACCTGCTATGAACCGCGCTCTCACCTTTATCTGGCTATTTCTCATCACGCTCACCACGGCGAGCTGGCTGCTGGCGGAGCGCCATGTGCTGCCATCGCTGCTACTTGGGCTGGCAGCGGTGAAGTTCACGCTGGTCGCAGGCTGGTTCATGGAGCTTCGCCGGACACATCGCTTCTGGCAGGTGGCGCTGGGAGGCTTGCTGATGATCATCATCACTGGTGTGGTGTGGCTGGCTTGAATCACACCGCCAGGCGCAGCCGCGCGAAGGCACCGCACATGCTGGCGACGAGGGCGCGAGGGTTTGGCACGATGTCGTAGTGCTGGCGGGCGAACATGCGGGGGAAGTGCTCTCTCGCACGCTTCTCGATGGCGAAGGCGTGGGTGGTGATGCCGTGCTTCACGCCTGTTTCGATGGCTTTGCGCACATCGCGCAGGCCGTATTCGCCTTCGTAGCGGTCGTAATCACAAGGGCGGCCATCGGTGAGAAGGAAGATGACTTTTTTCTCCGCGCTTTGCCGCATGAGCAGCTCCTGAGCATGCCGCAGCGCGGGACCTATGCGCGTGTAGCCCTGCGCCTGCACGCTACCGAGCCGGGTGCGGGCCGTGAGCCATGGATCGCGGAAGTCTTTGATGAGATGAAAAGCGCACTCGCGCCGCGTGTCGGAGCTGAAACCGGCCACGGCGAAGGTCTCGATGAATTCGTCGAGCACCTCGCCCACGCAGAGCAGCGTCTCGCGGATGGTGTCGAGCACGCGAGCATCATCCACCCATGAATCGGTGGAAAAGCTCTGGTCCATGAGGATCAAGGCCGCCACGTCATGCAGGCGGCGCTGGCGCTGGATGTAGATCCGCTCGTCCGGCCCGTGACCGCTGCGGGCGGCGACTTGTGCGGCGATGACGGCGTCGATGTCGAGCTCAGGGCCGTGCGGCTGGCGTTTCGCACGTTGCGTCTGCGTGGCGAGCGCAGCGAGTTTTTTGCGAAGGTCGAGAATGACGGCGCGGTGCTTCGCTGCGGCGGTTTTGGCCCATGCGGGATCGGTTGCGGTGACGCGTTGCGGCTGCACATGACACCAGGCCGGCTTGTGACGCTGTTTTTGGTAATCCCACTCGGGATACGGGATGCCGCCTGCGGGCGGTTCGTCGTTTTCGGAGCCAATTTCGAGCGAGAGGCCCTCCATGACGATGTCACTGCGATAAATCGAACGCGGTCGCTCGCGGGTGCGCACGACGTGTTTCATGTCGAGCTTGTTCAGCGCCTCGGCGTGGTCTTCGAGTTCGTCCTCGTCGTCGGTTTTGCGGTCGAGGCCGCTGTATTCTTCGAGAGTCTCCGCTTTCTCGAAAGTGTGAATCGGCATCTCGGATTCGACGGGCTGATCGTCGTCGCCGAGCTTCACTTTCACGTTCGTCTGGCCTTTGCCTTCGATCTCCGTGACTTGATCCGGCTGTTCGAGGGCGGTTTGCGAGTTGAGGAGCGTTTTGGAGGCCTGCGGGCTGTTTTCGCGAGAAAATTCCGCGCGGCCGATGAGGCTCCAAAAGTCCGTTTCGCCCAAAAATGGCCCCAATTCGGCGATCCGGGCCTTCAGCGCCGGAATTTCGCCCAAAAGCTGTTTCGGCTCCGAAATCCGATGCCGGATGGCGAGCGCGGCAAAGATCGTTTTGAGCTGAAAAAGCACCTGATTGGCCTCTGTGGCACTCGCGATCGAAAACTCCGGCGGGAGAAAAACACGCTCATGATCGCACAGGACGCGATTGGGTGTTTCGAGTACGCTCACCGGTTTTTCAGCGATCATGTTGGCGAGCAAAAACAGCCGCTGCCGGTGCGGAGCCAGATCCGCGCGCACCGCGGCCGCAGCCCGCTCACGCGGCGATTCGACCAGGCGCTTGTAGAGCGCCTTGAGGCCCAGGAAGAGATTTTCCTCCCATTCAAACATATCAGAGCGTCAGTTCGATGACCTGGGTGATAGCGGCGAGCGCGTCGGGATCGTCGGTGAGAGGTTCGGCGACGGCGACGGTGGCGGCGTAACGCGGTGGGAGGCCGGTGCGGATGAGTTTCGCGGCATCGACAAGCAGGCGCGTGGACACGCTTTCGAGCAGCGAGAGCTCGGTGAGGGCGCGGACCTTTTTGGCGATGGCGACGAGGCTGCGGGCGATTTTTTCGTCGATGCCGGTCTCACCAGTGAGGATACGCGTTTCGATGTCTGTGCTCGGATATCCGAAGCCGAGACCGATGAAGCGCTGGCGTGTGGAGGGTTTCAGCTCACGCATGCTGCGCTGGTAGCCTGGATTGTAACTGATGACGAGCATGAACTCCGGCGGCGCGTGCAGCGTCTCACCGGTGCGGTCGAGAAACAGTTCGCGGCGGTGATCGGTGAGCGAGTGAATGACGACAATGGCATCGGCGCGGGCTTCAGCGACTTCATCGAGGTAGAGGATGGCCCCTTCACGCACGGCGCGTGTCACCGGTCCATCGGTCCAGCGGGTGTCACCGCCGATGAGGAGGTGGCGTCCGAGCAGGTCGGTGGCGGTGGTGTCCTCGTTGCATGAGACGGTGACGAGCGGGCGGCCGAGTTTGGCGGCCATGTGCTCGACGAAGCGCGTCTTGCCGCAGCCGGTGGGGCCTTTGAGCATGAGAGGCAGGCGTGCCTCCCATGCTTTGGCGAAGAGCTCGCTCTCGCGTCCGGTTTCGAGGTAGAAAACTTCGCGCGTGCTCATCAGGCGGCGGATTCAGCGGACGCGGGCAGTTCCTCCTCACGACGCACGTCGGAGTGCGCGGCCTCGTTGGTTGGCAGGCCGAAGCGCCAGAAGTTGTAGAGGTAGAAGCAGATGCCGAGGAAGAAGAGGCAGGCGGCGAGGATCATGCCGACGAAGTGTATCTCGATCTCTTTTTGCACGGCGAGGAAGTCCATGCCCATGCGGCGCTCCAGATTCACCTGCGTGATACCGGCGACGGCGAGCGCACCGGTCATGGCGGTCATACCGATGTTGCTGAGCCAAAAGGCGTAGGCGGAGGCGGCGTTGTCCCAGAGCTTGCGGCCAGTGAGCACGGGCAGGACATAGGCGATCATGGCGAGATTGATCATGGCATACGCGCCCCAGAAGGCCATGTGGCCGTGCATCGCGGTGACGAGGGTGCCGTGAGTGTACATGTTCACCTGCGGCAGCGTGTGCGCGAAGCCGAGGAAGCCCGCGCCGACGAAGCTCATGATGGCGCTGCCGAGCGTCCAGTTCAGCGCGGCCTTGTTCGGATGGCGGCGGCCGCCTTTTTTAGCCATCGCCAGCGCGTAGATGGCCATGCCGAGAAAGGCGAGCGGCTCCAGTGCGGAGAAAATGCCGCCGATCATGAGCCAGTACTTCGGCGCACCTATGTAGTAGTAGTGGTGACCGGTGCCGAGGATGCCGGAGAGGAAGGTGAAGCCGACGATGACGTAGAGCCATTTTTCCACGATCTCACGGTCCACGCCGGTGAGCTTGATGAGTAGGTAGCAGAGCAGCGAGCCCATGATGAGCTCCCACACGCCCTCGACCCAGAGATGCACGACCCACCAGCGGTAAAAGGAATCGAGTGTCTGGTTGTCGAAATCGATCATGCCAGGCAGGTAGAGCAGCGCGGCGGTGAAGAGGCCAAAGAAGAGCACGATGGAGGTCGTGGTGTGGCGTTTGCCCTGCCAGATGGTGACGCCGATGTTCGCGATGAAGGCGAGCACGTTCACGACGACGAGGTAATCGAGCGAGCGCGGGATTTCGAGAAACTTGCGGCCCTCCCACCAGTTGATGTGGTAGCCGATGACGGCGACGACGCCGACAACGAGGAAGGAGATGAGCTGGACCCACGCGAGCTTCGGCCATTTCAACTCACGATCCGCCTCCTCCGGGATGATGAAGTAGGCGCTGCCCATGAAGCCGAGCAGCAACCAGACGACGAGCAGATTGGTATGCACGGCGCGAGCGGTGTTGAACGGGATGAAGTCGTGCAGGCCGTCCATGCCGATGCGGGCAAAGCCCATGATGAAACCATACACGATCTGGAGCACGAGCAGCAGCATCGCGGAGGCGAAGAACCAGTAGGCGATCTTTTGGGATTGGAATTTCATGATCTGAGAATGGGTGGGAAATTATTTCGGCTGGGTGGCGGGTGCTGGAGCAGGCGTGGACACGGGTGCCGGTACTGTCGGAGCTGCCACAGCGGGATTCAGGCTCATTAGGTAGTCGGCGATCTCATTGAGTTGCGCATCGTTGACGGCCACGCCGTAGAGGCTGGGCATTTTTGTGCCCGGCTTGATCTTCTGCGGATCTTTGACCCAGGTGATTAGTTTCTCGCGGTCGTAGCGCCGGAAGACATCATCAAGCGGTGGCGCACCGATGAGGGCACCCGCAGCGCCACCCTGGCCCTGGATCTGATGGCAGCCAATGCATGAAGCCGTGGTGAAGACGGCGGGCACGGGCTTCTTCAATGGCGCTGGACCGGAAGAGGCCGCCACGGGCGTGCCGATGGTTTGAAGCGCCTGACGCAGCGGCGGATCAGCCGGGAAACCGTTCAGATCGACTTTTCCGCACCAGTCGAGGAAGGCGATGACGTTTTCGATGTCCTGCTCGGAGAAGTTATATTTCACCATCTTGCGCTGGCCGGGGAACATGGCCTGCGGGTCTTTGATGAAAACCCTGATCCAGTCTTTGCCACGCCGCTCGACGACTTTCGTGAGTTCAGGCGCGTAGTAGGCACCTTCGCCGAAGAGCGTGTGGCAGCCCATGCAGTTATTTTGCTCCCAGATGCGCTTTCCGGCGGAGACGGCAGGCGTGATGTCCTTTTCACGAGTCTGGTCTGGGACTTTGAGATGCGTGTCGAAACTGAGGACGAGGAAGATGCCGAAGAAAACGGCGGTCCCCCCGAGGAAGAAGACTTTGGCTTGGAGCTTGGTTAACACGGCGGCAAAGGAGTTCAGGTTAGAAATGCAGAACCAGAGTTCTGTATTTGCCATTAAAGCCTTCCGCACCTCAGGCAACAAGATCGAAGGCCGCGTTGATCGTGGCATCTGCTGCGCGGATATTGGCAAAGCAGAAAAACATTCCTTGTCCGCTGTCACAGCGGGTGCATCTGAGCACCGCGTCACCATGCTCAAGATCGGAAAACTCGCGCAACAAGCCATCTCGGCCGCCAGCTATCTGGCGGAGAAATACGATGCCGAAGGCACGCGGGTGAGCGCCTCGGAGATCGCGGACGTACGGGAGCTGCCACGGCCTCTGGTGGCAAAGGTGCTTGCACAGCTTTCGCTGCATGGCATCACCAGCGGCATCACCGGCCCCACCGGCGGCTACCGGCTGGCCCGGCCGCCGCATCAAATCTCGCTCCACGACATCGTCTCCATCTTTGAACCGATCGACATCCGCCCGATGTGCCCCTTTGGCCCGAACTGGTGCGGGAACGGCCCACCATGCCCCATGCACGACGCGATCTCCGCCGCCGCTGAGCAGGTGGACAGTTTTTTGCAAAAGCAGCACCTGGGACCGTTTTGCGGGCTGAAAAGTCGTTCACGATGAAAAGTGGAGCCGGGCGAGGTTTCGTTAGCACGGAGCGAAGGTTAACCAGGTTGGCTTATGCATGTCGTTCCAATCGGTTATAAAGTAATTAAAGGCAAAGGCGGCACAGTGGATGGCAAATATGAGCGTTTTGGTGGGCATGCGCATGGCGTTCTAATTGTTGCATAAACTCTGCAACTTTGGAGGCGGAGTTGATGCAATTACACATCCTCCCCCCGCATGCCATGATACTCTCTTCCCCCGATGGATTTGTCGCCCACAGTCTGGCTCCTGACCGCAGGCTGCTAGGAAACCGCAATCGTGTCATGCGAAGCCATGATGCCGAAGTCACCGGTCTGGAGTTCCCGCCGCATCTCATCGGCGAGCAGCATCACACGGTGATCGATCTGGGCAAAGTGAAGCGCGTTGCGATGATGGTGACGCCGGAGGGCGGCGGCAGCTTCCGCGATGAGGCGTGGGAAGCGGCTTCAACGATCCGCGCTATCCTGCGCCAGCAAAGCGAGCCAATGGCGGTGACGATGCAGACCGTGTTTGTGAGGGATCGCGCGGATGTGCCGGTGGCGAAGCAGATTCTCGAAGCATGCTATGGCGGGCAGATGCCGCTGACGCTTTTTGTCGTGCAACCTCCCTGCGAGGGACGCGGGCTGGCCATCGAGGCTTGGGCGGTGAACACGAACGCGGCGGAAGTGGAGTATCACTCGGAGGACTTGGTGACGGTGAGCTATGACGGCCTGCGCTGGATTTATGCGTCCGGCGGTTCGCTGCATCTGGAGGGGCGCACGCCTTACGAGCAGTCGGCAGAGGCATTCTCCAGCATGCGGCGTGTGCTGGCACGCTCGGGGGCGGGTTTTCAGGATGTGGTGCGAACCTGGCTCTACCAGGGCTGCATCACGGAGGAGGTGGATGGTGTGG
>CALMTT010000059.1 GCA_937872615.1 uncultured Verrucomicrobiaceae bacterium
TTGTTCTCTCCGCGCCCGCGCGGGCGCGGCCCCGTTGAAGCATCTATCACGTCAGCGGCAACGGGAATCTCGTGCTGCTCTCCGCGCCCGCGCGGGCGCGGCCCCGTTGAAGCGAATGGTCTGATGGCACGGCGAGCGGCGATGCGAACCTCTCCGCGCCCGCGCGGGCGCGGCCCCGTTGAAGCGGCAGCTTGAGCAGCGCGGGCAACGGCGCGGCCCCGTTGAAGCGGGGTAGCCATATTTGCGGCGGAAATAATCCTCGCCGCTCTCCGCGCCCGCGCGGGCGCGGCCCCGTTGAAGCATCGGCGTATCCGCAAAGCGTTGCTTAGCTCAACAGTTTTGTTAGCATTTTGCCATGCCCGCGAAAAAGAAGTGAACTTACAAGGTCCAACCACTCAGAGGAGGAAATGAAAGTTGGCTTTGGCCTGAGCCTTGATGGGTATGCCTCGCTTCTCCCGAAGCAAGTGTTGGCCATGCCCATGTGCGGGCCGTTGGGCCTTCTCCAATTTCTTGAAACGCGGTTGGGTCTAAAGGCAAAGGCCGTCAGTCCAGCGATTCGAGTATTTCAATTTCGCCAAAGTCTCGAGGAGCTTGCGACCGAACGCCCGATGTTTTTCAGCGAGTCTTTCAAGCGAGACGCCTACGCTGTCGCGGAAACCTTGCTGAAATGGCGAGACGACTTGATCGAGGCTGGCTGGGATGGATTGGCCTCATCCGACGACACGGCAAGGATTCAAGACATGGCTGCCGTGGAAGCAGAAACGTGGAATCGTCTTTCGCCCGGCATATCGGACCGGCTTCGTTTCATTCTGCTTGAACTCAACTCCCGCTCTCCCAATCTCGATTCCCTAACAGTGCATGAACCGCAGAGTCATATACCCAAACTCTGGCGACTGATTTGTGCGAAGCTCGGAGCGCGTTACGAACCGATTGCTTTCAAAGCAGATACTAATACCGCTGGTGAAATCTCTGATCTTGGTCGCATCCAGTCGTTGCTGCGCGAAGACAGTCCAACGCAACGACTCAAACTGAATGGAGACCGGTCAATTTTGTGCGTTACTGCGTTTTCCGAAATCACGCTTGCCCAAGGCGCAGCACAATTGCTTCAGCATCTTCGGCAGTCGTCGAATACGCCGGTAACGCTTGTCGCAACAGAAAGTTCCGCGCCTTTGGAGCAAGCGTTTTTGTCGCTGGATGAACCGACAGTGGGCTTCCAGCCCGGTTCGACCGCACGTCCCATCCCGCAGGTGCTGTTGCTCGCGTTGCGACTTTGTTGGAAGCCTGTTGATCCCCGCGCACTGTTGGAGTTTCTGGCACATCCTGCCTGCCCGGTCACTGCCGTGCTGCGATTCAAACTGGCGAACGTCATTGCAGACTGTCCTGGTGTCGGAGGACCGCAGTGGAAGGCGGCTATTGCTTCCACCAAGGCGAGCATCGAAAACTCTGGCGCACTCAGTGCAGTTGAGAAGCAGGAAGCTACGGATCGAATCGAGCAGGACTTAAAAAACTGGCTGCTCGTCGCCGAGTTTGATGCCAAGACAGGAGCAAGCGGTTCAAAACTTTCCGAATGCTGTGCGCGAGTGACCCGTTGGGCAGCGCTCCAGTCGGTTGCTGATGGCGTTTCGATAATCGAGGCGCATCAATTTCGAGCGCTCGCCTCACTCAGCTCCGAAATGGCTGAACTGCTCCAGTCACAACCCACCATCGCTCGAAGTCAGTTGGAGCGATTGTTGCACCAAGTCAGCGGAGCGGGTTGGCCGGGCGGTTTTGCGATTGAAGAACTCGGCCACATTCATCGTGTGGCACATCCTGGCGCTGTCAGTGAGCCGGTGGAGAAATTGGTGTGGTGGAATTTCAGCGAGCCGCCTCCCCCAGCCAAAAAGCCGTGGACGACGCAAGAGTTGGAGCAACTGCGCACACACGGTGTCGAATTTCCCACGCCAGAAACCTTGGCTGCCATAGAGACTGCGCGATGGCTTCGCCCAACCTTGGCGGCCAAGAAGCAATTGATTCTGGTTTATCCTCGTGAACGTGCTGGAGAACCAGTTGCTCACCATCCTCTGTTAACCCGGTTGATTTCACTTCTCGATAAGGAGAGCAAGCCGTTGCCGGTAGTTGATTTGGACCACCTGCTTTCTACCGGCAAGGCCGACGCGCCGTGGCATTTTGTGCAGGTAAACCATCGTCTGCTGCCGACGTTGCGTCGCTGGTGGAAAATGAACACTTCCGAGCATCTTCAGCCTCGGGATGTGGAGTCATATTCGAGTGCCGAGAAATTTATTTACGACCCTAGCGCATGGGTGCTGCAATACAAAGCCGGGTTGAAAGCTGGACCCGTTGCCAGTTTGCGCCTGCAAGCTGATTACCGGCAGGAAGGCACGCTACTTCATCGTGTGCTTGATCTTTTTCTGGTCGCGGGGAATTCAATCTACTGGCAAACATGCTCGCAGCCAGAATTTAATTCGTGGCTGGAAAGAGTGTGGCCGTCGCTGCTCGAACAGGAGGGAGCAAACCTGCTGCTTCCCGGAAAGCGTGCGGACTCCCTTGGATTGCTGGAATTGGGCAAGCAGGCCGTTTGGGAACTCATGTTTCAGTTGCGCCAGGCAAAAGCGGCAGAGGCTCGCGCAAATGAAACGCTGCGACCAGTAGCGTTTGTCGGAGGACAAATCGGCGGCATCATTGACCTGCTGGTGCGAAATCAGTGGGGTAAAATCGCAGTAGTGGATTTGAAATTTGGAGGAAGGGAAACCCGCGAAAAAGAGCTTCAAGAAAACCGACCATTACAATTGGCAATTTATGGTCACCTTTTGCGCGGTCAGGGGCAGAACGATTGGCCTGCAAGCGCATTCTTTCTGCTCCGGCGGCGACAGCTTATCGCGACTGCGAAAACATTCTTTCCGGAGGCGAAAGTCATCGCATCCAAGTTTCCACCGGGCGAGCTGCACCAGTGCTGGACGGATTTCGAGCAAATCTGGCGGTGGCGGCGGCAACAA
>CALMTT010000060.1 GCA_937872615.1 uncultured Verrucomicrobiaceae bacterium
GTCACCCCGGCATCCAGCATGGCGCGGGCATCGTGCTGCCTTGGTTGCTGGTTCTGGCCTTTGCGATCGTCGGCATGGGATTGGATGTGTGGCTGCCCAAGCCTGCCTTTTTGAGCTCCGGCCTTCGCCGTGTGCAAAGTGCGGCCTTCAAACTCAAAAGCTCGCTGCGTGCTGGTTTGCTCGGTTTTGCCACGCCGCTGCTTCCTTGTGGTCCGCTTTATATGATGTTTGCCCTCGCGATGGCGAATGGCAGTGCCTCACGCGGCGCAGAGTTTGCGATGGCGTTTGGTCTTGGCACACTGCCGCTGCTGTGGCTGGCGCAGACGCAGCTTCACTGGCTTGGCGGACGCCTTCAACCTGCCACGATGCGCAAGCTCCAACGCGGGCTCGCCCTCGTCACCGCGATCATCCTCGCGTGGAGATTGCGCGACACGCTCGACTTCAACAGCACGGATGTGCCGAGCTGCTGCCACGCTTCGATGTGACAGCTTTGGCAGGCGATGGAAGCCTCTGCCGCATTTCCAGCACGCATGTCCCCAATACAGGTGAGGCTTGTTTGCTTGCCCATGAGGTGAACGGCACGATTCTTGCATGGAGGAAAGCCCTCCAATCACCCCATGACTAGACACGATACCCTCCTCGCCTGGATCGAAGAAATCCGCGCTCTTTGCCAACCTGACTCCGTCCGCATGTGCGATGGCTCCCAGGCTGAATACGATGAAATCTGCGAACTGCTGGTGCAGAAAGGCACCTTTCGCCGCCTGAATCCCGACAAGCGTCCGAACAGCTTCCTCGCTTGGTCTGATCCGAACGATGTGGCCCGCGTGGAAGATCGCACCTTCATCTGCAGCCGACGCAAGGACGACGCCGGCCCCACGAACAACTGGATGGACCCGCGTGAGATGAAGAGCACGCTCAAAGGCCTCTTCGCCGGCTGCATGAAAGGCCGCGTGATGTATGTGGTGCCTTTCTGCATGGGGCCGCTCGGCTCGCCCTTCTCCGTCATCGGCATCGAGATCACCGATTCACCGTATGTCGTCGTCAGCATGCGCATCATGACGCGCATGGGCAAAGCGGTGCTCGACCAACTCGGCGAAGGCGGTGATTTCGTGCCCTGCGTGCATTCCGTCGGCAAACCGCTCGCTCCTGGCGAGGCGGACGTGACGTGGCCGTGCAGCAGCACGAAGTATATCGTGCATTTCCCCGAAGAGCGCAGCATCTGGAGCTACGGCAGCGGCTACGGCGGCAATGCCTTGCTCGGTAAAAAGTGCCTCGCACTCCGCATCGCCAGCGTCATCGGCCGTGATGAAGGCTGGATGGCCGAGCACATGCTCATCTGCGGCGTGCAATCGCCCGATGGACGCAAAAACTATGTCGCCGCCGCCTTCCCAAGCGCCTGCGGCAAGACCAATTTCGCCATGCTCGTGCCGCCAAAGAGCTACACCGAGCAGGGATGGAAGGTCAGCATCGTCGGCGATGACATCGCGTGGCTTCGCCCCGGCAAAGACGGCAAGCTTTGGGCCACGAATCCCGAGGCGGGCTACTTCGGCGTGGCTCCCGGCACCTCGTATGACTCGAACCCGAACGCGATGGATACCATCAAGTCGAACACGATCTTCACCAACGTGGCCCTCACCGATGACGGCGATGTGTGGTGGGAGGGCATGACCAAGCAGCCGCCCGCGCATCTCATCGACTGGCGTGGTCAGGATTGGACGCCCGACTGCGGACGCCCCAGTTCACATCCGAATTCACGCTTCACCGTGCCCGCTCGCCAGACGCCCACGATCGATCCGGACTGGGAAAAACCGGAAGGCGTGCCGATTGATGCCCTCATCTTCGGCGGACGTCGCGCCACCACCTTCCCGCTCGTCTTCCAGGCCTTCAACTGGACGCACGGCGTCTTCCTCGGTGCCAACATGGGTAGCGAAACCACCGCAGCCGCCGCCGGAGCCATTGGCAAGGTGCGCCGTGACCCGATGGCCATGTTGCCCTTCTGCGGTTACAACATGGGCCACTACTTCGCCCACTGGCTGCGCATGCGCCGCTTCCTCAAAGAGGTGCCCCGCGTGTTTCATGTGAACTGGTTCCGCAAGAGCCCCGAGGGCAAATTCCTCTGGCCTGGCTTCGGTGAGAACATGCGTGTGCTCGAATGGATCGTGAAACGCTGCCGCGGCGAGGGCAGGGGACACGAAACCGAGCTCGGCTGGATGCCCCGCTACTCGGAGGTGAACTGGAACGGCCTCGACTTCACCCGCGAGCAGTGGAACGAGCTCATGCACGTCGATCCCCGCGAGTTCCGCCAGGAGATCATGTCCACCGAAGAGCTCTACCTCGACCTCTACGACGACATGCCGAAGGAGCTCTACTACCAACGCGAGCTCCTCGCCGGCCGCTTCTGATGCTTCATTACTCCAAGAAGGGCGGGATTTCATTCCCGCCCTTTTTATTGGGATGAGATCAGTTCCCCGACATGCGCGGTGACGGCACTGGCGAGGCCTTGGATGTTGTAGCCGCCTTCGAGGATGGAGATGAGGCGGCCATCACAATGGGACTTCGCGGCTTCGAGGAGGTGGCGGGTGAGGGCGACGAAGTCATCATCGGTGAGGCGGAACTGGCCGAGTGGATCGTCGATGCGTGAATCGAATCCGGCGGAGATGAAGATGACATCCGGCTTGAAGCGATCGAGCGCGGGCAGGATGCGGTCGGTGAAAGCCGCGCCGATGGTGCTCATGCCGGTGCGGGCAGGGAAGGGGAGGTTCAGCGTGCTGCCTTTGCCCTTGCCAGAGCCTGTTTCATCCGCGTGACCGGTGAAAGGATACAGCGGGCTCTGATGCGTGCTGACGAAGAGCACGCTGCCATCCTCATAAAAGATGTCCTGCGTGCCGTTTCCATGATGCACGTCCCAATCGATGATGGCGGCCTTTTGTGCTCCATGCATTTTTTGAGCGTGGCGTGCGGCGATGGCGATGTTGTTGAACAAACAGAAGCCCATGCCCTGCGCCGGGCGGGCGTGATGGCCGGGTGGGCGCACGGCGCAGAAGGCGTTCGCGGCTTTGCCGGTGAAAACGGCATCGACGGCATTCAAAACGCCGCCGACAGCCTGCACGGCCACGTCGTAAGACCTCGCGCAGATGGAGGTGTCGCCGGTGCTGAGGTCATCGAGGCCGGATTCGACATCGTCTTTGGCTTTCTCGATGTACTTGCGGGTATGGCAGAGCGAGAGCTCATCGAGGCTGGCGGCACGTGGAGTCACGTGCATGGCTTTTTCGACATGCCCGGCCGCGTTGAGAGCCTTCGTGATGGCCACGTGACGTTGAATGCTCTCCGGATGGCCGGGGCCGGGGTCGTGCTGCTGGTAGATCGGATCGAGAAGGAGCGCGGTCATGGCACATGAATGCCATGAAGTGCCCTCCAGCGCAAAAACTCCGCGACGATCCGGAGATGCTCCGCGTCGTAGAATTCCTCGCCGCCATGCTTCGAGCCGGGAAGTGTGATCAAGCGCACCTTCGACTGATAAGCTTTCTGAAACTCGACGGACTGCGCAGGCGGCATCTGCGGATCGGCATCGCCATGCAGGAGCAGCAGCGGCGGATCTTGCTTGTCGAGGTGCGCGACGGGACTGGCGAGCTTCGCGAGGGCGGGAACCTTCTCCGGCAGATCACCCAAAAGTAGCTTCAAGGCGGGAATGCGCACGGTGAGGCCGAATTCGGTGCTTTGACCGAGGATCGACTCGAGGTTCGAAGCACCGTAAAAACTCACGATGGCACTCACATCGCTGCTTTGATCCAAATGATCGCCCACGCGGCCTTCGAGCTCGCGATGACCATTCGTCACGCCCGTGAGCGCGGCGAGGTGACCACCGGCGGAGGAGCCGATGATGGCGATCTTTTCGGTGTTGATGCCAAACCATGATGCTTTCGCGCGGAGGAAGCGGATGGCGGCCTTGATGTCGTGAATCTGTGCCGGGAATCGCGCTTGCGTGGAGAGGCGATAATCCACGCTGGCGATGGCAAAGCCGTGATCGAGCAAGCCGGCGATGGGCACATCACTCTTCGATCCAGCACGCCATGCGCCGCCGTGCACATACACGATGAGCGGCGGCTGCTTCACATTAGAGGGCGTGTGAAGATCGAGCAGCAAGGCAGTGTCACCCACGCGTGCATACTCGATGTCCGTTTGCGTGTCCGCCTGAGCGAAAACGGCTGCCAGCAGGAGCAGGAAAAGCGTGAGGCGCATATGCCGGTATCAATCGAGCGTCTTCTTCGGCGGTGCGATGCCGACGGGTGTGGTGCCGCCGGGACGCGGACGAGCCGTGCCAGCAGGAGCGAGGCGCTGAATCTCGTAGGCGGTGAGGTTGACGGTGATGTCGAGCTTCGCGAGGAAGTCCCACGTCGCGGCGACGCCGACTTCATCGGCCACTTTGCGGGCTTCCAGGTAGGCATCGAAGGCATCCGGCATCACTTGGAAGAGCACGACGCCATTCGGATCAGCCTTCACATCACGCAGCAGGCGGATGTAGGCGGAGTTGGGTTGCTTCAAGGCCTCGATTGTCTCACCGCCGCCACCCTTCGGTTTCAAGGCGAGGCGGATGTAGGCCAGCGTGGGCTGCGGATCGACCTCGAAGGTGTAGGAACCGGTGAGCAGCGGATTCGTGGCGGCACGCTGCAGCAGCGCGGCGATGCGTGAGCCATCATACACCGTGCGGGCCTTGCTGGCATCTTCGATGCCTTTGACCTTGGCGAGATCTTTCACGAAGTAGTCGAGCACATCCCTCGGGTTGGCCTTCACCTCCGTGGTCTTCGTTCCCCAGGCAAAGGTGACTTTTCCGCCGGAGGCAGTGGCTTTGATGATCGGCGTGGCCGGATCGCGCGAGGGATCGAGGGCGTTCCATTCGGCCATGCTGCCCTTCGTGGCTGCGATGATGGCATCCGTGGTGACGACCATGTTGGCACCGCTGGAGCCGGCCTTGGTCTTCATCGAGATGTCGGCGATGGCTTCGAGGATCTGCTTGGTGGGCGTGATGCCCGCGGTGGCCAGTGCTTTATAAGCCTCTGCCACGTGCTCGATCTGCATGCGGTTCACGAGCGGAGCAATTTCCGGCCACGCCTTCGTGGCGACAGGGCCGAGGATCTTTTCCACGAGCTTCGCAAAGGGCGCGTATTCGACCCGCTGGTATTCGAGCTGCGATTTCACCTTCTCGATGCCATCGAGGATGGGCTGCACAAACTTGGTCTGGCTGAAGCTGAGCACGCCCTGCTTCGCCACCAGCACGCGGGTCTCGTTGGGCTTCTCCGGATACGGGCGCGGATTGGGCAGGCGGACGTATTTGGAGGGCGGCGGTTGATAGATGGGTGTCTGATCGAGCAGCGCCTTGAGCCGCTCGACCTCGGCGAGGAGTTTTTCGGAGGCGGCCTTTTGCTCCAGGCGCTCTTTTTTGCGGGCTTCGAGCTGTTTCTTGTATTCGTCGAGGTCCATCGACTTGGCCTTGGCGGCCAGATCGGAGGTGTCGATGGTCTTGAGGTCTTCGACGATCTTTTTGAACTGGGTCTCGATCTTGATCTTCTCCTCATCGAGCTTCTTTGGATCGGCGACGGGCGGCGGGAGCGCATCCACCTTGTCCTTCATCTGCTTGAACTCCTCCTCGGTGACCGGCGGGAGGTCGGAGAGGATCTTCTGCACGACGCGGGCGGTGTTCAGCGCCATGACGACGAAGACAATCATGAGCACGCCGACGACATTCGTCACGGCGTCCATGAGGGAGTCGAGATTCAGTTCGGAACCGCCGGAGCTGGAGCTTTTTTTGGCCATGAGTGCGGGGTTAAGAGGAGAATGACGAAATCCGAATGACGAATGACGAATTCATCGAGCCGATCGAAGGGCCAAACGAAGCTCTCCGCGTCGTTAACGGGTTTTCTGAGGCTTGGGGCATGAGAAGTTCCTTCGTCATTTTTTGGGCGTTTCGGCCTTTTTGGGCTCGGCGGCT
>CALMTT010000061.1 GCA_937872615.1 uncultured Verrucomicrobiaceae bacterium
TGGCGGGCGCGATCGAGACGATCGGGCACGTGACAGTAAGCGTGTAAGCACGCGTGCCGGAGCAGTTCACGCTGTCCGTGGCGCGGACGGTGAAGTTGTAGCTTCCCGGGACTGCGGTGGGCGTGCCGCTGATGACGCCGGCGCTGCTCAGGCTCATGCCGGCGGGAAGAGCACCGCTGGTGATGGCAAAGGTGTAAGGTGCGCTACCACCGCTGCCATCGAGCGAAACAGGTGTGTAAGCCTGGAACTGCTGCGCATTTCCGAGCGTGGCTGGCGTGAGCGTGATCGTGGGGCAGACCACGGTGAGGGTCATCGGCAGCGTGGTGAAGCAGTTGTTCGCATCACGGGCACGCACGGTGAAGCTGTAAGCTCCCGGAGCGGAGCCCGGCGTGCCGCTGAGCACCCCGGCATTCGTAAAGCTCATGCCGGTGGGCAGCGCTCCGGTGGTGATGTCCCACAGATATGGACCGGTGCCGCCGGTGGCACTGAAATTCGTCGTGGTGTAGGCCGCATACTGCGTGGCATTCGAAAGCGTGGCCGGGGAGATGGCGATGCCGGGGCAGTTCACCGTGAGCGTGTAGCTACGCACGCCGATGCATCCATACGCGTCGCTCGCACGGGCGGTGAAGGAGTAGGCGGCAGGCACGGAGGTCGGCGTGCCGGCCAGAGCACCAGTGGTGGCGTTTAACGTCACGCCCGTGGGCAGGCCGTTGTTGCCGGATTGCGTGATGTTGTAACGCCCAAGCACCTCCGCGGCGGTAAGCGCACGGCTGTAAAGGGTAGGTTCGTCGATGGAACCGATCCAGTTCGAGCCTGCGACGGCGCTGCCACCCATCACCAGCGGAGCCGTGCTGTGGGAGATCGCGGTGACGAAGAGTTTGGAGGCCACCTGCACTCCATTTACATACAAGCGGAGTGTCGTGCGATCGTAGGTGGCCACCACATGGCTCCACGCACTGATGGTGAGCGGTGCCTCCACGAATTCAGAGACCAACGGGAAGGAGCTGTTCGCATTGATGTAGAAGCGCACCACATTCGTGCCGCTGTTCTGCACGAAACCGTAACCATTGGCCGGAGTGGTCGTGTCGGTCGATTTGGCAAAAACGATGCGGTTGCCGGTCGTGGAGCCATTCGTGGGCTTGATCCACATTTCCACGCTGAGATTTGCCGGACGCATCGAGGAATGGTCCGCCACCTGCACATAGTCGTCGATGCCATCGAAGAGGAAGGCGGAGCCGATCCGGCCCGCGGCAAAAGTGGCACCATTCATCTGCGCACCCGTGTTGCCGAGCATCATCTCGCTGGAGCTGCCCTCACCTGGCCACCAGGCCACCGCACCGGTCAGCGGCGTGGGACCCGCCGTCCAGGTGTAGGGAGCCGTGCCACCGCTGGCGAGAAGAGACTGCGAGTAGGCGGCGAACTGCGTGGCAGGCGGCACCGTGCTCGGATTCACCACCACCGTGGCACACACGAGGGTGAGCGTGTAGTTCTGCGTGCCGGAGCAGCCGAGGCTGTCCGTGCTGCGGATGGTGAAGGAGTAGTTGCCAGGCGCGGCGGAGGCTCCAGGCGTGCCGCTGAGCACGCCGGCAGTGCTCAAGGTCATGCCGGAGGGCAGCGTGCCGCTGGTGACGGAGTAGGTGTAGCCCCCTGCCCCGCCAGCGGAGCTCAGTGTGAGCGGCGTGTAGGCCACATACTGCGTGGCGAGACCGAGCGTGCCAGGCGAGAGCGTGATCGTCGGGCAGGTGCGGAAGCCGAAGTCGATGGTGTTTTCGCTGTTGGTGAGACCCGTGGAGCCCGGCTCGCCACCGGCGGTGAGCGTGATCAGCGGAGAAACGACCGCGGTGCCCACACCACCGCTCTGGATGGCGTTGGAGTCATTGTCCTCACCATTGTCCGCGATGTCGCCGAGGCCGGAAACGAGCGGATAAAGTCCCGGCGGCGTCGGGATGCGCACGCGATACTGGCCGGGTGTGTAGATCGTGAAGCCGTAAACACCGCTGCTGTTCGTGAGCGTCGAGGTGATGATGTTGTTCGAGGCGTCGAGCAGCTCGACGCCCACACCGGAGCCGATGGCGCTCTCCGTGCCGCTCGACCACACACCGTCATTGTTGGCATCAACGAAGAGCTGGTTGCCCAGAGCGATGCCGGTGAAGAGGCCGAAGTCCACGCTGAGCTCCGTGTCCGGGTTTGTGTCACCATCATTCACAGGCTCGCCGCCGATGGTGAGCGTGATGACCGGGCTGTAGATGAAGCTGCCAGGCCCGCCGGGTTGCGAGCCGTTGTTGTCATTGTTCACGCCGTTGTCGAGCGTGACGACATTACCGCCAGTGGCGGGGATGCTTCCCGGAGGCGTGACACGCACGACATACTTGCCCGCGGCGAGGCCGGTGAAGTTGTATGCACCGGTCGAGGTGCTCGTGGTGGTGGCCAGGAACGCGTCATCCGCGTCACCGGCGGTGTCATTGAGGGTCGAGTAAAGATTCACCGTCACGCCGGAGACGCCGACCTCGCTGTAAGCACCGGTGTCACGCACGCCATTTCGGTTGGAGTCATTCCAGATGAGGTTGCCGAGCGTGAGAGTGGCGGAGGAGTTGACCTGGCAGAGATACACATAGTCCGCCACGACAGGACCGGTGCTGCTGCCGCCGGAGAGCACGAAGGACAGCGTGTCGATCTGCGAGGCCGTGGCACCATTCGCGAGGCGGAAGCGGTAGGTGTACTGCTTCCACACCGGCTGGTTGGTGCTTGCCGTGGCTTCCGTCCAGCCATTGTAGTCCGCGGAGCCAAACGAGGGCGAAGGCGTGCCGGTGAGCTCGTTCTGCGTGACGGTGTAGTATTGATAAAAGCCGGGAGTGGGGCCGGTGATGACCTGGATGATCTGCGCATTCGCACCGAGGTCCCAAAGGATCGACGCATTCGCCGCGGAGGCGTTCGCGGCCCACACGCTCAACTCATATTCTTTGCCCGGAAGCAGCACGGAGCTCCAGGCACCGCCACCGGCAGGGCGCAGGCTCACGCAGGAGTTCGTGCCTTCGAGCAGCAGCATGCGGCGGCCGTGACGGCTCTTGAGACTTTCCACCCAGGAGACTTTTGATCCGTTCGTGCCCGCAAGCACCTGCGCACGCTG